>JBOGVK010000269.1:0-10418 GCA_050692375.1 Actinomycetota bacterium | reverse complement strand
CTCGTGGCCCGGCATCGGACTGCTCACCTACCACGCGATCCAGACGCTCGACTACCCCGTGATCCAGGGCGTGTTCCTGCTGTCGAGCGCAGCGGTGATCGTGTTCAACCTGCTGGCGGACGTTGCCTACGGCTCGATGGACCCACGGGTGAGGGAGGCCTGACGTGGCGGACATCGAGCACGTCTCCGCGCGGTCCATGGTATGGAGCCGGCGACGCGCGGCGATGCGTGCGCACTGGAAGACGTTCATGGAGAACCGCCAGGGGCGCATCGGTCTGTACGTGCTCGCCTTCTTCGTCCTGCTGGCGATCGTCGGACCGCTCCTGGTGCCGGCCTCGTCGATCGACCCGGCCACGGCGCCGGGGTTCCCGTTCTCCCCTCCCTCGCTTGCCTTCCCGCTCGGCACCGACAACTTCGGTCGGTCGGTGCTTTCGCTGATGGTCGTCGGGACGCGGATCTCGCTGCTCGTGGGGTTCACCGCCGCGTTCGGCGCGATCTTGATCGGGGCGACGGTGGGAGTGGCCTCCGGCTACTTCGGGGGCACGAAGATCGACACCGCGTTGAACGCGTTCACGAACTGGTTCCTGGTACTGCCCTGGATCGCGCTCGCGATCGCGCTCGCCTCGGTCCTGGGGCCGACGCTCTTCAACGTGATCCTGGTGATCGCGATCACGTCGTGGGCGAGCACCGCGCGCCTCGTCCGTGCGCAGGCACTCAGCGTGAAGGAACGGCCGTTCGTCGAACGCTCCCGCGCGCTCGGCGCCGGGCACTGGCACCTCATGACCCGTCACATCCTGCCCAACGTGTTCCCCGTGATCTTCGCGAACGCGGTGCTGATGGTCGCCCTCGCGATCTTGTCCGAGACGACGCTCGCGATCCTCGGTCTGGGCGACCCGAACGCGATCTCGTGGGGTCGGATCATCGAGGAGGCGTTCACCGCCGGCGCCCTCTCGGCGGGGTGGTGGTGGTGGCTGATCCCGCCGGGTCTCGCGATCCTGGCGGTGACGCTCTCGTTCACGATGGTCGGGTACGCCCTCGACGAGGTGTTGAGTCCGAGGCTCCGCGGCCGTTGAACCCTCCGTCCACCGCGTGAGCCGCGGAAGGCCCAAGAGAGCCGGCCCGCCCAAGTGGAGCCGGCTCACTGGCGTCGATCACATCTGAGCCATGAGCTCCCGAACCTTGTCGTTGTCGCTCGTGGCGGTCACGACCCGGTCCTTCGTCGCGAGGTAGGCGAACGAGACGTTGATGCCGGCGTCGGCGATGCTCCGCATCATCTTGCCCATCGTGCCGGGAGCATCGACGTTCTCCATCGGAAGATCTCCGACGACCACGTCGGTCTCGCCCTCCACCTTGATGCCCGCGCCCTCGAGAGCCGTTCGGGCTCCGGCGACGTCCTCGACCAGGATGTGCACGATGCCGCGACCTTCGTGCGTCACGGCACACATGCCCTCGATGTTGACGCCCGCGTTGCCGAGCGCCTCGCCGAGCCTCGCACCTTCGCCCGGCTTATCCGCGAGCGATACCAGCAGATCCTTCGCCATCCGTACCTCCCTTCTCCACGTGACGCGGGTCTACTCCGCGGCATCGAAGTCGTCAAGAGGAACGACTATCGTCGACATCCGTGAGTCGGATCCTCGTGGTCGCGACCGCCGGGGCAGGCGGAGACCTCCAGCCGCTCGTTTCCGCCGCACTCGGGCTACGAGCGCGGGGACACGACATCGAGTTCATCGGGGACAGCTCGGTCCAGGGAGCCGTCGCGGGGCTCGGGATGAGCGTGAGGGTCCTTCCGCATGAGTTGGATCTCGGGCCGACGCTCATCGGCGCGATCCGCGAGGCGATGGATGCGACGGGTGGTGACCTTCAAGCCGCAGGGCCGATCGTGCAAGAGCGGATGGGTGTCTGGGCTCATGCGGTTGGCGGACCGATCGCAGATGCCCTTCGGTCCGATCCTCCCGACGCCGTCGTCACGTCACTCTTCGGCGTCGAGGCGCTGGACCTCGTGGCGCCGCCCTGTCCATGGGCGGTCGTGAACAGCACCTTCTACGTAGGTCCGAACGCCCCTCGTCCCATGGAGGAGGACTTCGGTCCGCGGGCCATCCCGCTCATCTCGAGATACGCCTCCCTCCTTGGCTCGGCTGATCTGGTTCTGCACGCGACCGACCCCGTGTTCGATCTATCGTTCGATCAGCTCCCGGAAGGCCACCATTACGTCGGACCCCTCGGCATCTGGGAGCCGCCTAGCGAGGCACCGAGCTATCTGGACGAACCGGGCGATCCGTGGGTGCTCGTGTCGATCAGCTCTCAGATGCAAGACGATGTCCCGCTGGCGCAGGCAGCCCTTGACGCACTCGCGGGTAAGCCTGTTCGCGCCGTGATCACGAGGCTCTCCGCCGATCCGCTTCTCCCGACGTCCGAACCGACGCTCAGTCGTCCCGCAGAAGCTCGGTTGGTTTCAGGTGACCGATCAAGACCGCCGCGACGACGGATGAGAGCACGGCGGCGCCGATGACAAGGGCCCCGAGAGCCGCCAGTTCCGGGACAGGGACCGCCGGCGGAGGGGGAAGCGTGAAGATGGGTCGTAGGACCAAGATGAACTGCGACGCTACGCCGACGCCGACGCACATCCCGATCGCGGCACCGACGCCCGCCGAGAGCCCGGACTCTGCGAGAACAAGCCTGCGGACGTCCCGGCTTCGCAGGCCCTGAGCACGCAGAGTCACGTATTCGCGGCGGCGCTGCAAGAGCAATCCGAACACGAACATCGCCGTCGCGGCCGCGGCCATAAGGAACGTGTAGAAGGAATCGAGCTGCAGGAGGCCGTTCACGTTAAGTGCGGTGAGGCTGGACTGATCCTTGTCGAGCGTGGTCGCCGAGGTCTGGACGTCGAAGTCCCTGCTGAACCGAGGGATGGCGTCCAGAGCGTTGAGGGCGCGATCTAGACCGGATGGGCTGCGATCCGCGGCCGAAACCAGATAGAGATCCGCGCCCATCAGCCCGGTCACACGTTGGTAGTGGTAGAGGTTCGCGATGATGTCCGTGCCCTCCGGGGTACCGGGGAACTGTGTGAACAGACCGAGCACGGTGGTGGCCTTCCGCGTCTGCTGCTTCGTACCGCGGCCGAGCAGCACCTTGGCCTCGTCACCTCGGGCCAGCTTGAGCCCGTCGGCCAGCGCGGCGTTGACCAGCACGCCGGTGGGGTGAACCCGGAGCGCCGCCAACATCTGCGCCGCCGTGGCCCCCACGAACCAGGAGTCCTGCAATGGCGCCACCGTCGGGAACGTGCGGAGGTCGATCGCCGCGAGCGTCGCGACATCTTCGTTGAACGCGCTGGTCAGCACCGCATTCTCACGCGAGTAGACCACGGGCGTCGCCCCGCTCACCCCGTCGACGCGGAACTCGCGCGCGAGACTCGTCGGGTGGGAAGCCCCGCTCGTAGGATTGGGGGTCAGGCGTATGTCGGATCCGGCTATGAACCGAGCGTCTGTGATCTTTGCGTCGTCGTACACGGTGGAGAAGCAGACCAGGGCGGCGCCGAGGCCGACGACGAGCCCCGTGGTGATCACGCCTCCGGTCATCGCGCCCAGCCGGCGGGTGATACTTCGCCACAGCACGCCGGGCACGAGTCGGTGGAGGCGTGACGTGCGACGGGCCGCAGCCGCCCGCTCGATCACGATCCGGAGAAGGTAGGCGATCAACGCCGTGCCGGCCAGCCATGCCATGATCGGAGGCCCCAGCAGTTGGAGCGGCAACGAGACCGAGCGACCAGCGTAGACCGACCCGGGGGAAATATCGAACGCGCC
The DNA here is from genome assembly GCA_050692375.1 of Actinomycetota bacterium. Taxonomy (GTDB): domain Bacteria; phylum Actinomycetota; class UBA4738; order UBA4738; family HRBIN12; genus JBBQVZ01. The sequence goes on along the minus strand of JBOGVK010000269.1, from coordinate 6,618 downwards.
GCGGCGGAGTGCGACCAGTTGCGCCACGGCGGCCACGACGACCATCACGAGCGTTAGGTGGAGGCGGCGCCAGGTCGAGGGCGCCCGTTGCGGGATCACCGCAAGCTCTTGCTGGATCTCGCGTGTGATGAGACGCCTGCCCGGGACGTACAGGGCGATGGCGGTCACGGTCAAGCCACCGATCGCCCCGATCAACGCGGAACGTATCAATGCTCCCACCGAGGCCGAGAGCAACACGGTTCGTCCCAGGAGCGCGAGCACCGAGAGGAACCCCAGGGCGGTGCCCAGCAGGGCTCCGATCCCAGCGATCAAGAACGTCCGGAACGACAGCAGCAAGAGGAGGTGGCGGCGGGTCGCTCCGCGCACCCGGAGCAAGGCGTTCTCGCGGCGCTGGGAGGACGCCAGCAAGGCGCCCGCGTATGCCGTGAGGATGGCGGCGAGGATGGCGGCTGGGAGCCCGAGGTAGGTGAACATCCGCTTCGCGATCGCGGCATCGCCCTGTGCCACCGCGAGGGTGTTGGAGATGTTGTCGATCAGGTAGTCCTGACCCGGTGCCGTCCTCAAGACCGAGGTGGCGATGGCCCGAGTCTCCGTGACGGCGGTCGCGGGATCGGCGTTCAGGATGGATCGATCGACCATGATGTCCAGCTCTTCGACCGGGAGACTATTCACCGGCGTCCCTTGTCCCGCGGCCGCCTCCTCGAAGGCAGGCGCGATCCGGTGGCGGAAGATGTCGTTGCTCACGACCACGGTGTACGGGACGTACTGGAAGGTTTCGAGACTGCCGGCCTGACGGCTCTCGAAGAGAGGCTTGGCGCCCGAGAGATCCGTGACGCCGCTCACCCGCAGCGTGAGCGGGGCCGCCGTACCGGGGAGGACCAGTGTGACGTTGTCACCGCGGACGACCCCCAACGTTCGAGCCGTCTCTGCACTGACGAGCACGTCGCCCTGTTGGAACCCACCGGACAAGATCCTGATGCTCGGATAGTTGGCCTGATAGGCCGCATCGAACACGAACAGCTTCGTCGGACCGGGAACGCCCCTGCCGTTAGCGGTGATCGACCCGGTCGCCATGTCCACGAAGACCAGCGGATCCGCAGCCTGGATCCCCGGAACACCATCGACTTGATCCGCGAGCGCGCCGAGCGAGGTCGGCCGCGGCGCAGCGGCGCTGGTCGGTGCGAGCGACTCGCGCGTCGAGATCGTGGCCTGCACCGGAAGGGCCGACGTCCGCACGATGGATCGCTCGGCGCGCACCAGATAAGTTAACGTGTGTGTTGTCGCTGGCTCAACCGTCCCGATGTTCAAGCCGAGCCCGGCGGAGCCCCGGAACAACGGGATGCCGCCGCCGACGTCCGGGATCGGCTGCGTGTCGAGCGTGGTCGATCCTGGCACGTAAGTCAACGGCGGGATCGCTCGATCGCGCACGACCACCTCGTTCGCCGCCGCGAGGCCGTCGTTGTTGACGGTCAGGGTCACGTGCATCGTCCCGCCGGTGTCGAGTGACTGCGCACCTAACGCCTGTTCGAGCCGGATCCCGCCTCCGAGCGGCGCTGTCAGCACCCGCTGCATGTCGAGGGTGAGTGGCGCCACCGCCCTCGCCGTCATGGACGCGCCCGAACCGTCGATGAAGAACAGCACCGACGAGAACAGCCCGACCCCGATGACCACCCCGACCATCGACGCAAGGGTTCGACGAGGGTTCCGTACCAGGTCCTTCAGCACGAAGGAGATGGTCGTCACGGTCGCCCACTTCCTTCCACGCCCCCGCTGCGCAACTCCATGACAGCATCCATCCGGGCAGCCACCGACCGGTCGTGCGTTACGATCACGAGCGTGGTTCCGCGCTGGCGGTGCATCCGGCGTAGCTGCCTCACGACCCTGTCCGAGCTGACGGCATCCAGCGACCCGGTCGGCTCGTCGGCCAGGACGACACCCGGACCGTGTACCAAGGCTCGGGCGACCGCCACCCGCTGCCGTTGGCCGCCGGATAGCTGATCGGGGTAGCGATGAGCCAGCCCGCCGATGTCGAGTTCGTCGAGCAAACCCTGCCGATGGACTGGATCGTCGTCCAAGCCGGCGAGGACCGACTGCAATCCGACGTTCTCGGAGACGGTGAGGAACGGCTGGAGGTTGTCCGCTTGGAAGAGGAACCCGAAGACCTGACGTCGCACGGACGCTCGATCCCCTTCGGCCATCGCGGAAATCACGTGCTCGCCGACCTGCACCTGGCCACGGGTCGGGACCTCGAGCCCGCCGAGGAGACCGAGCAGCGTCGATTTCCCACACCCGCTCGGCCCCACGACGGCCAGGCTCGCGCCGGGCTCGACCGAAAGGGACACGTCGTCCAAGGCCCGCACGCGCCCGCGAGCCGAGACGTACTCCATGGTCACGCCCGACATGGCGATCCGCTCACCCGTGTCCCGCTGACCAGCGGTCCGCCCCGGATCCCGGCTGAGGCGTGCGGTCACGAGGTGGCCTCCAACCGGCCCTGCGTCAGCCGCACTGTCCGTGATCCCAAGGCGGCGACCTCTTCGTCGTGCGTCACCAGGAGGACGGCGAGTCCTCGCTCTCGGCAGATGCGGTCGAAGATGTTCATCACCGACGTCGCCATCGCTAGATCGAGCTGCCCGACCGCTTCGTCGGCCAAGAGCAGATCGGGTGCGTTCGCCAACGACACCGCCAGCGCAGCTCGCTGTGCCTCACCGCCCGAGAGCCGCCGCGGCAGGTGATGCGCTCGGTCCGACAGGTCGACCTGATCCAGGAGCGCCGCGACATCCCCTGGCGATCGTGGCCTCCCGGCGAGTCGCATCGCGGTCGCGACGTTCTCCGCTGCGGTCAGGAATGGGAGCAGGTTGCCGGACTGGAGGATGGTGCCGATCCTGGTGGCGCGCAGAAGGGAACGCTCGCTGTCTGTTAGACCCGCGACGTCCTTGCCGTCGAAGATCACCTTGCCAGCGTCCGGCACCATGAGGCCTGCGATCAGCGAGATGATCGTCGACTTGCCGCTCCCCGACGGCCCCTGTAGTGACGTGATCTCCCCTCGATGCAACTCGAGATCGAGGTCGCGGAACACGACCGTCGTCTCGGTGGGATTGCGGTACGCCTTCGAAACGCCTTCCAGACGCAAGAGGGCGCCGTCGGCTTGAACGGAGCCGATCGGAGCGGACGTCGTCACGGTGCTCGCCTCGCTTCGACCGTTCCGTAGAACCGGGGATACGCCCTCGCGGCACGACGGTCGATCTGCAGGGCGTCCCCACTGGCCGCGGCCAAACCCTGATGGCTGAGCTGGATGGCGTTGATGAGGAGTTCCGTATCATCGTGCCGGCTGTCGGCGCGAGGTTCGTTGCGGATCTGTCCCAACCCGAGCGCGTAGTACTTCAACTCGTTGTTAGGCCCGGACTTCGTGCCCTCGAACGTCACCAACACATGTGGGAAGCAACCGAACGGCACGCACATCGCCTGGGTCCTAACGAACCGCGCGACCGATACCTGGTCGGGCTGGTGGTCGATGATCCACGGAGTCGTCGATGCTGTCGGGTCCGCCGGCATCCAGATACCGGCCTTCGCCTCATCGACGCCGCTCATCCACACCTCGTCCACCTCGACGTAGCGTCCCGCCTCCCACGCTTCGGTGGCGCCTCCCATGATCCACAGGTTGCCGCGTACGTCCTGGGCGAAGTAGTCGATCGATCGCTGCGTCACCTGGCCGACGCCCGTCTCGTAGTCGTACACGAGCAGCGTCTTCACGCCGTCGATCACGCGGGTCACATCGGTCACGGTCTTGATCACCTCGTAAGGCACCTTGCGGTTGCCGATCAGCGTGGTTCCCTGGGTGATCAGCTGTGTCCCGGGCGTCAGCGGGAACCACCGATTGGTGGCGACTAGGGGGTCGACGAAGTTCTGCGGGTCGAACGGCGTTTCGTCGTACACCGTTGCCGCGGGCGGGTCGTTCGACCCGAGGCCGCAGCTGGCAAGGAACGGGAACACACCGATGGCCACCGAGAGCGATATCGCCCGGAAAATCTTGCTGCGATGCGCCAAGCGCGATCTGATCAGTGACACCGATCGATGCTAGGTCTGCCAACATGAAGGGAGGGTGAAACGCCTTCCGCTGCACACGCCCCCTAACCTGGGTGCGAGCCGCCCTTGCCCGACTTCCAGATGGATCCGCCGTGAGGATCGCCCTTACGCATCTCCCTCGCGGCCCGCTCGAGGGCGCGCGTTCGGCGTGCTTCCGCCCTCGAGCGGATCCATCGCACGAGGTTCCTGAGACGCTCCGTCATCGTTCGAGGTCCTTCGTGTCGTCAGACGTTCTCGATGGTAGTCGCTGGGCCGGGCCGGTACCGGGTCCACGTCCTATCGATCCCCGATCGTGCCGCCGGCCTTCCGATAGCCCAGCGAGAGGACCGCCGCCTGGATCCGATTCGAGACACCGAGTTTCGCGAAGATGGAGTCGAGGTGCGTCTTCACGGTCGCGACCGAGATGTGCAGCTCGCGGGCGATCTCAGCGTTCGTCATCCCGTCGGTCACCAACGACAGGACCTCTCGTTCTCGGCGACTGAGTTTCTCGATCGCGGCATCCATCAGGAACCCCTCCCTGTCGAGCTGCGCTCGAGCCACAGGCATGGTTGCGATGCCTACCCAGCACGCCGATGCCGCAAACGGCGGCCAGCTCGTCAGCCGATGTCGGCGAGGCGCTCCGCCACGACGTGAGCGTGCAGGAGCCGCGCCTCTTCGCCTTCCCGCAGGAGCGCGAGGACCGACGCGGCGAGCGCTGCGCGCAGTGTCGCCAGGTCGAGGCCGCCCACGTGCGCGTCGTCGAATCGATGGCGGGTCTCGGCGGTCAGGTCGTCGAAGCTCCGGGCCTGCACGACCGTTAGGCCCTGGCGGAGACAGGCGAGCGAGAGGCCGTGATCGCGAACGGCACCCACGTAGTGCTCGGCTTGCCAGATCCGTCCTCGCTCCGACGCAGGCGCGAGCGTGGAGCGCGTAGATCACGCCCCACCCGAAGATGTCTCCCACCACCGCTGGCGTGGCGATGAAGAGATCGCCCTGAGTCACGGCGTGTGGCACGCCGGAGACCGCCTCGCCGAACACGAGCCGGAAACGTGGTCCCGTGGGAGCGAACCGGGCTGCGAGCGTCATCGACAGATCGAGCTGGAGCGCATCGGGCAGCAGGAACACGCGGAAGGTGGTCGGCCCGCGCTCGGGTTCGACTAGCCGCACTCCGCCGAGCTCCCCGACGAGCGTGCGCGTCCAGTCGTCGAGCACGTCGGCGAGTTCGACATCATCGGCGATCCCGAACGTGAGGTCCAGGTCGGAGAACGCGTCGCCGCTATCCACGGCGAGAGAACCGACGACGGCTCCAGCGACGACACGCTCATCGTCCTCCCCGAGCCTCAGCAGGAGATCGCCGAGTGCGTACCAGGGGCTCGATGCAGGTTCCCATACCATCGCCCATCACCTTCGAGCCTCCACGGGCAGCGCTCCGTCGGCATCCACGATCTGGTGGATCCTGTCGAGGCGCGGGTTCGTGGTGCCTCAGCCGCACAAGCGCCCACGATCGTCGTTCGTGCGGTTCGAGGCTCAGATGCCCAACGAGCGTTGGCAGGCCGACGTCACGCACTGGGACCTATCACCCCCAGACCTGCGGCAAGGTGGAGCGGTTTCACCAAACACTCAAGCGATGGCTGGCCAAACAGCGCCAGGTCACCAAGCTGGAGGAACTGCAGACCCAGCTCGATCGCTTCCGGGACTACTACAACGAGGTGCGACCACATCGATCACTCGGTCGACGCACACCGCACGAGGCATATCTCGCCCGACCGAAGGCGAGCCCCGATGGGCCGGTGCTCCCGATCGAGGCACACCATCGCGTTCGCAAAGACCGGGTCGATGCCCACGGTGTCGTCACGCTTCGCTATGCGAGCCGGCTGCACCACATCGGGCTGGGCCGGCGCTACGCAGGCACACGAGTGCTCCTGCTCGTGGCCGACCGGAACGTCACGGTCATCACCCAGGACGGGGAGATCCTCCGCAAGCTCGAGTTCGACCCGTCGAGGGACTACCAGCCACGGTCGAAACCGTGAACGATGTCCCGAGACAGGTGTCAACGATGTCTCGAGACATCACACTGGCTCCGGGGGTGGGACTCGAACCCACAACCTACGGATTAACAGTCCGATACAAGTCGCTTGCGGAGCACGGCGAATGGGTGCGAAAGTGCCTCTGACCAGCGACTTTGCTGATCGCCCGTGACCATCCTTTTGCACCTTCTTGCGGTCCGTCGCGGGACACATACGGGACACATCCAAGACTCACTCTTCTCGACGTCAAGCTTGCACGTTGCCATCGGTAATGAAGACGACGGAACGTCGCGGGGGTCAGCGGCGGTCCCGACGGAGCCCGATCAAGAGAGACGGTTTCTCCGGTCGGGGATGGATGAGCCTGGCCAGGACCCCGTCGGCCCTGCCAAGATCAAACGCCCAGGCTCATTGAACCGCGCCGGGTTTCCCGGCGGCTCCGACTCGTGAGAGGTTTGAACCGCCCCGGGTTTCCTGGAGGCTCCTGACCGTGAGAGGTTGGAGCCATGAGGACAGGAACCAGGTATCCGCA
>JBOGVK010000268.1:0-8279 GCA_050692375.1 Actinomycetota bacterium | reverse complement strand
GTTCGCCGGGTTCGCCAGCCCCTCACTCCCCCGCGCTCGGGAGTGAGCGGCCGGCGAAGGCCGCTCGTGCAAGAATGACGATCTGCTAGCTGGCGCCGCCGACTGCGTTGCCAACCGTCGTGAACTTGGTAGCCGAGTTGGCACCGAGGGTCGTCACAGCGGTGATGATGACGGCCGCGATCAGGGCGACCATCAACGCGTACTCCACCGCGGTGGCGCCACCCTCCTCGCGCGAGCGAGACTTGAGGTCGGTCCACCAGATCTGGGTGCCGGTGTAGAGACGAAGGAACATGTCACCTCCTCTCCGAAGGGCTGCGGGCGAGAAACCCGGGCGACGTCCTCGTCGCCAAGGGCAACGCTAGGCCCGCGCCCTCGACGGGGGAATTCCGCGTTTCCCGGAGGGTGCGTCAGTAGTTCTACGTACGCATCGTCGCTGACCAGCGGGATCGTCCGGTCACACCTGAATAGAATCGCTGCGGGGCCTGGCCTCTTGTTCCAGACTCGATCCTGAGAACCACCACGTCCGAAAGAGGCTCTGCCATCGAGAACACCCTCCCTCCAACGCCGCCCGAACCGCCGCCATCTCGTCGACGCCTGTTGCGGATCGGGCTCCGGACGGCGATCGGCGTCCTCATCGTCGTGTTCCTGCTGTCTCGAACAAACATCCACCGGCTCACGGATTCCCTCTCCCATGCACGTTCGGGCGAGGTGGCGCTGGCGTTCACGGCGCTACTCCTCGGGCTCGTGGTCAACGCGTTCCGGTGGCAGCTGTTCCTTCGACCACTTGGCCTCGAACTGCCGACAGCCATGCTCATCCGGCTCACGTTCGTCGGCACGTTCTTCAACGCGTTCCTCCCGACTGGATTCGGTGGCGACGCGTACAAGTCCTTCCATCTCCGTGGTGAGTCGGTCTCGATGTCACCGCCGCTCGCGACGGTATTCCTCGATCGGCTCGCAGGGCTCGTGGGTTTGGCGGTGTTGGGTTTCGTCGGAAGCGTCGTTCGGCTGATCGCGGGCGATCACGGCGGGGTGACGCTCGCTGCTTCGCTCGCATCGATCTCTGTCCTCGTGGCTTCGGGCTTGGCGCTGATGCTCGCCCCTCGGTGGGCGATGACCACATCCGGGTCTTCGTGGATGGTGTCGCGCCTGCGGGTCTTCGCTCAAGCCTTCGCTACGGCCGGTCGTGAAGTACAGGCCCTGAGATGGGGGGTCGTCGTTGGGGTCGCCTCGGCGCTGCTCTTGCTGGCAGTCAATGCTCTCCTCGCCGCCTCGCTCGGGATCTCGTTGCCCGGAGCTGCCCTTCCGGGGATCGTCCTGATCGCGTCGCTCATGACGATCGTGCCGTTGTCGATCAACGGGCTGGGATTCCGGGAGAGCGCCTACGTGTGGTGCTTGGCGACCTACGGGATCGGACACGATGAAGCTCTGGCGTTCGCCGTCCTGGTCCTCTCGGTCACCCTGGCGTCCTGCGCGGTCGGTGGGATCGTCTACGCGGTCGCCGGGGGCAAGGTCGCGGGTAGTACCTGACCGCTTGCGCTACCGAGGACTTTCCAGAACGTCCAGCACCCACGCGACGATCAGCAGGTTGATCCCGACCAGGAGCGGCCCGACGGAGATCAACACCGTCGCGGCCGACGCCTCCGGTGCCCCGACCGTTGCGAGCGTGATGCCGATCCCGAACGCGACGCCCCACGCGCAGAGGGCCAGGCCCGAAAGCAGGAAGATGGCGACCGGCGAGAAGGACCACAAGAGGTACTTCCACATCATCCGGCGCCAGAACCCTCGCGTGAGCGACCAGAGCAGCTTCCGCCCAGCCGAGAACAACCGGATGCCCGATCGTTCCTCGCCGTAGACGGCCGGGACGGGTATGTCCTTGCCCTTCGCCCGCACGATGTTGAGATACACGAGCAGATCGCACTCGAACGAGTAGTCCTGCCGAACGCGGTCGAACGGCAGACGCTTCAACGAGGCGGTGCGGATCGCCGTATACCCGTTCAGCGGGTCGAAGAGGTGCCAGTAGCCCGTCGCCGCCTTCGACAGGAACCCGACCAAGATGTTGCCGACCGCGCGCGCCCGGGGCATCCCGTCGTAGGAATGGAAGTCGAAGAACCGATCGGCTTTGGTGAAGTCGTAGCCGTCCTCGGCGATGGGATCGAGGAGCGCCGGAAGGTAGTCCGGATCCATCTGCGCGTCCCCGGCCATCACCACGGAGACGTCGGCGTCGATCTCGATCGCTCGCCGGTGCCCGGTAAGGATGGCGCCGCCGACGCCCATGTTCCGTTCGTGTGTGATCACCTCGAGACGCTGGTCGCCGTTGGCGCGAGCTTTCTCGGCCGTCGCGTCGGTGCTGGCATCGTCGACGACGATGACGTGATCCACGAAACCCGGCATCGTGGAGACGGTCTGCCCGATCAGGTTCTCCTCTTCGAAGGCGGGCACGACGACGGCGATGCGAAGACCCTTGTACATCAGTCCCTCCGTGCCGCAACGAGGATCCGCTCGCACAGCGCGAGAGCGGCGACGCCGGCTTCACCGTCCACGAGCGGTTGGCCGCCCGATCCGACGGCCGTCACGAAGTCTTGCAATTCCAGCCACAGTGGCTCTCCCCGATGCTCCAGGTACGGGATCTCCATGATCGACGCCTCCTTCAGGCGCGGCGCCCCCGACCGCGGGTACTCCGCGGTCGCCTGATGGCGGATCGTGAGGTCCTGCCGCAGGAGGTCGACGTTCACGAGCGAATCCGGCTGGAGGATGTCGACCTGACGGACCTTGTCTTGACCGATCCTCGTGGCGGTGAGCTGAGCGACGAGACCATCCGCGAACACCACGGTGGCGGTGGCCAGGTCCTCCGTGTCGGAGCGCCAGGTCGAGACGTCCGCGGTGACGCGGATAGGTTCGGATCGGGCAAGGGAGAGCACGAGGTCGACGTCGTGGATCATCATGTCCCGCACGACCCCGTCGCGGACCCGCTCGGCGTAAGGCGACAACCGTCGAGTCTGGATGAAGAGCGGCTCGGTCACGAACCGTGGGAGGTCGAGGCAGGCGGGGTTGAATCGCTCGATATGCCCAACGGCCAGGATCTTCCCGGCGTCGGCCGCCGCGGCCACGATCTCCTCCGCCTCCGGCACTGCATACGCGAGGGGTTTCTCGACCAGGACGTGCCAACCCCGAGACAGGGCCTGCATGGCGACAGCGCCATGGGTTTCCGTCGGCGTCGCGACGATCGCCGCGTCGACCTCCTCGCGCACCTCCAAGACGGAAGCCGAGTACTCGCACTCGAACTCCGAAGCCAGGAGACGACCCCGCTTAGGGTCCTGATCCACGATCGCCGACAGCCGGGCGCCCGGGAGCGCCGAGAGAACGCGTGCGTGGTTCGACCCCATGACCCCCGCGCCCACGACGGCGACGGAGACGGTCACGGTCGGTTCCCTCGGGCGGAGGAGACCGCCGCGACGAACGACTCCGCGATCCTGGCGACGTCGCTCTGACCGATGCCGGGATGGACGGGGAGCGACAGCACCGTTCTCGCCGCCGTGCGTGCGCGCTCGAGAGGCGTGCTCGAGTCGATGCGTGGATGCCCGACGTACGGGTCCATATCGGGCACGATCGTGGGGTAGTAGACGCGGGCCTCGATCCCCTCGGCCTCCATCTTGTCTGCGACCGCATCGCGGTCGATCGAGGGGTCCAACTGCACCGTGAATCGATGCCAAGCGTGCTCGCGTCCCGCGGGAACGACTGGAAGGAGGACGCCGTCGATGCCTTGCAGCGCAGCGATCAACATGGATGCGACGTTCCGGCGAGCTGTGGTCCAATCGGGCAGGTGCCTGAGCTGCACCCTCCCCATGGCGGCGGCGACCTCAGGTAGGCGCAAGTTCCACCCGATCGCCGTGGCGTCGTAGCGACCCTGCACGCCCTGGTTGCGCAGGAGCCGCACGCGCTCCGCGACGTCCGGATCGTCGGTCGTCACGGCTCCCCCTTCGCCGGTCGTCATGTTCTTCGAGGCATAGAACGAGAAGCACCCGGCCGCGGCGAGGCCGCCGGTGCGTCGACCGCAGAGGGTGGCCAGGTGCGCCTGAGCGGCGTCCTCGACGATCGGACGGCCCAGTGCTGCCAGGGCGTCGATGTCGCACGGCAGCCCGTACAGATGCACGGCCAGGATCAGCTTCGTCCGATCGGTGACTGCCGCACGGGCGGCGTCCAGATCGAGGAGGAAGTCATCGCCGATGTCGACGAATCGCACGATGGCGCCCGAGCGCAAGGCGGCGTTCACCGTGGCGGGGAACGTGAACGGCGTCGTCAGGATCTCGTCGTCCTCGCCGATGTCGAGGGCGGAGAGCGCCAGGTCGATCGCGGCCGTACCGGAGGCGACCGCCACGGCATAGGTGGTGCCCGCCAGATCGGAGGCGAGCTCGGCTTCGAAGGCCTCGACCTCCGGGCCTTGCGTCAAACGACCGCTCCGCATGACGCGGTCGACCGCGTCACGCTCCTCGTCGCCGACGAGGGGGCCGCCGATGTCGATCATGCTGTTCACAACGAAAGCACCTCGCCGCACACTGGGCAGGCCCTTCCGGGCCCTTCGGGGACCTTCCTGCCACATCGGCAAACCCATCCCACGGCCTTAGCGGGGTTTCCCACGACGAGTCGATGCGGCTCCACGTCCCGCGTGACGACCGCGCCGGCGCCCACGACTGCCCACTCCCCGATCGTGACGCCACAGAGGAGGGTCGCGTTCGCGCCGATCGACGCGCCGCGACGCACGAACGTGGGCAGCCGTTGCCAGTCATCGACAGAGGCGCGCGGGTACCGGTCGTTCGTGAACACCGCGGAGGGGCCGACGAACACATCGTTCTCCAGCCTCACGCCGGAGTAGATCGAGACGAAGTTCTGGATCCGGCATCCCGACCCGACCACCGCGCCCGCGTCGACGAAGACCGACTTGCCCAGGACGCATCGCTCCCCGATACGGGCACCGCTGCGGACATGGACGAAATGCCAGACGTTGGTTCCGGCGCCGATCTCCGCTCCGTCCTCGACGACGGCCGTCGGATGGATGGAGGGAGGTGGAAGATCGTCCGGCGAGCTCATGAGCCGAGCTCCCCTGATACCGGACGCCGGCCCGAGCGCTTCTTCTCCGCGAGGACCGGCACGATCCAAAGACCTACGAAGGTCAACGCGCCGATCGAAAGCAGCAGGGCGTAGTGGGGGAACGCCTGATACCGGAACGCGATCGAGTGCGTTCCGGCGGGAACGTTGACTCCGATGAAGCTGGGGGCCACCATCTCCGTCGTCGCGGCGACGCCGTCGACCGCCACCGTCCACCGTGGGTCGAACGAAACCTTCAGCAGCACCACGGCTGGCCGATCCGCCACGACCTCCGCGGTCACTGATCCCTCGGCGAGCGCGTCGTATTCTGACGAGATCGACCCTGGTGGGTCAGAAGGCGCTCCTCCCGCCGAGGGTGTGGGCGGGAGTGTCGGCCGAGCCGCAGGCTGCCCGGCGAAAGCGATCGTCGGATACCGGCCCTCGCGGAGGAGCTCCGACTTCATGAAGAACGAGGCGCGCTGGAACAGATCGGTCCGATCGGCAGTGATCGTGGGAGACGTCGTGTCGATGAGGTCGAGATAGCCGGAGGTCGGCACCTGCCACAGCACACTCCCGTCCCGACGATCGACGAACGTGGCGGGGACGGACGGTTGCCGGTCCTCGGGGAGGATGAGGTATCGGACGTCGAACAGGTCGTATTGCGCAGGGTCGGAGTCATCGAACGCGGCCTCGAAATCAGAGGCGAGCGACGTGGTTCGAAGCAAGAACCCGATGTCGTCGGCGTGCTCCCCTAGCAGTGCCGCGTACATCGGTGCACCTCCGAGCCGGTATCGGTATCCCCAGTTCAGCGAGGAGCCCGCGTAGATGCGGCCGGGACCCAGAGCTTGGGCCTCTTCGACCAATGAACGGAGGGCGACACCGCCCGTCGTATCGACCACCCTCTGGGCCCGGACCAAGCTGCCCCCCGCCTGCTCGAATGTCCATCCGGCGGCCCAGGCGGGAGTCAGCAACCCGAACGCGAGAACGACCAGCATCGCTTTCGCGAACGCCGGGGCCACGGTCGGCATGACCCGCCGGATCAGCGTCGCCACCGCGGGAACGAGCCACGCCGCACCCACGCCCGCGAGGAGGATCCCGGCCAGGTGGACGCCCATGATGTACCGGTGGAGCAGGAGATCAGCGCTCCCGGGCAGCAGCTTCAGGATCGGCCCGAGAGTCGGTCTTCCGAAGAAGAGCAGCAAGCTGAGGACCATGACTCCCAGCAGCGCGCGAGCCCGCTCGTCGTGACGGGATCGAGCGATGCAGACCACGGTCCCCACCCCTACGAGCAACGTGATGATCGGGAAGTGATGCCCGTCGAACAGCTGCCCGGTGAAGAGCCAAGCGAGAACCCGCTTGGCCCCGAACGAATCGAAGAGGAAGGTCCCCTGCCGGACCTTGCTCTGACTGATCCATCGGCTGTCGAGCAGCAGAGGAACGATCACCCACGAGATGATGAGAAGCGCGCCGATACCCACGAGCGCCGCGCGACCGATCCGCTCGCGGAACTCCCCCGGTCGGACCAAGACCCACACGCCGAGGATGAGGAACGCGAGGTAGCCGGTCAGGAAATGCAGCGCGGCGGTGATGCCGATGAGCAGCGCCGCCACCGCATACCGGCTGGGCTTCCCTTTCCCGCTCACCGCACGCCAGGAGTAACCGCACGCGACCGGCAGGAGCCACATCGCCCACAGCTGCGACCACAAACCGAGGCCCTGCCACGTGTAGCTGCCGTACTCGAAGCCGTAGCCCGGTGTGCTCACGAGGAAGGGTGAGATCAAAGCGGCACCGGCAGCGACCCATCGCTCCCACCCGAGGAGGCGAGCCCCGAGGTACACGCTGATCGGGAACAGGGCGAGCAGGAAGTACAGCGTTCCTGAGAACGCGCGATCCGGTCCGACGACCAGGCCAAGGATCCCGGTCAGGATGTGCGGAAGGCTCTGGTAGTGGTGGAACAACGGAGAGCCGAGGCCGAGGTAGGGGTACCAACCGTCGAGCGGGAGATGGCCCTCGCGCATACGATCGAACGCCCAGCGGACCATCGAGAGGTGAACGGCGCTGTCGTTCTGGTTGAGAACGGGGAGGATCTCGGCTCGCAGGACCCACAGGTTGAAGCCGACCGCGATCGCGACCAATCCGAGCGGGGCGAGATGCCGACGTTCGCGGTCCTCGGGCAATCGGGAACCGCGACCGAGGATCGCCTCATCCGGCCGAGGGTCTCGAGCAGGAGATATCGATGTGGTGTGCATGCCAGGCCCAACCGCGCTATTCGGGTGCGCCCACGCTGACCAGACCCGACTGGGCGGCCATGCGGATCGCAGCCAACCTGCTTCCCACGCCGAGCTTGCCGTAGATGCGCGCGAGGTGGGTGGTGATCGTCCGCTCACGCACACCGAGGCGCGTCGCGATCTGCCGGGCGGTGAGTCCCTCGGCGGCTACGACGAGCACCTCACGTTCGCGGTCGGTGAGCTTGACCTCGACCTCTCGGCGACGATCGATCCCCTCCACGATCTGCCCGACGACGGCCGATGCCGGCACCGCGAGGACCATCTCCCGATCGGCCGCCCGCCGGAGTGCCTGCAGGAAGTCCACCGGGTCGATGTTCTTGTCGACGAAACCGTCCGCGCCCACGAAGAGCGCGCGGCTGATCGACGTGGGATCGGTGTTCGCCCCGCATCCGAGGACCGCATGCGTCGGGTACCGCTGACGCAACGTGCGGATCAGCCAGTACGCGTCATGCTCGCCCGACAAACCCAAGCCGGCCAGGACGACCACACGGGTCCGGCGAACGCGCTGGATAGCCTCGAGCCCTTCGTCGGCCGTGCCGGCCTCGGCGAGCACCTCCATGTCGGGACGGTCGTCGATCAACAACCGTATGCCCGCGCGAACGACGGGCAGTGGATCGACGAGGATGACCCCCAGACGACGGTGCGTGGTTGTGCCCGCATGGGATCCAGTGACAGGACGCTTGCTCATACCTCCCTATCGGCCGCTGGGAGGCAAGGACTGAGTATTTCTACGTACGAGGGTCAGCGCAGCTCGACGAGCCCGAGCGAGACGGCGCGGGAGACCGCCTGGACCCGCGTACGCACATCGAGCTTCCGGTAGAGCTTCGCGACGTGGGTCTCGACCGTTCTGGGGGAGATACCCAGGCGGTTCGCCATCTGCCGCATGGTCAGCCCGGTGCTGAGCATCAC
>JBOGVK010000267.1:0-21242 GCA_050692375.1 Actinomycetota bacterium | reverse complement strand
GTCCTCACCACTGCCGAGCTCTCCGAGCACCAATGCGACGTGCGTTCGTCCGTCAACGGCACTCTCGTAGGCGAAGGATCGGAACACCCCTTGGGGCGTGGGGATGGTCGCTTCGGCCACGCAGGTCACGAGGACTTCGTGCTCCCGTCGATACGCGATCAGGTCGGCGATCGAGATGATCTTCAACCCATGTTCGGCCGCGAACACCACCAGTTCGGGCAGCCGCGCCATGGTGCCGTCCTCGTTGACGGTCTCGCACAGGACGCCCGCGGGATACAGTCCTGCCAGCCTGGCGAGATCCACCGAAGCCTCCGTGTGCCCGGCGCGCTTCAAGACCCCACCCTCTCGGTAGCGCAGTGGGAAGACGTGCCCTGGCCTCGACAGATCCTCCGGAACCGTGTCGGTGCTCACGATCGCCCGGATCGTCGTCGCGCGATCGGAGGCCGAGATCCCCGTCGTCACACCTCGTCGCGCGTCGACCGAAACCGTGAACGCGGTCCGCTGATGGTCGGTATTCGCGGTAACCATCAGCGGGATCTGCAGCTCGTCGAGGCGGTCGCCGACGACGGGCACGCAGATCACGCCACTGGTGTGACGAACGATGAACGCGATCGCTTCCGGCGTGACCTTTTCGGCCGCCATGATCAGATCGCCCTCGTTCTCTCGATCGGCATCGTCGACGACGATCACGACCCGTCCCGCCCGGATATCCTTAACCGCCTCCGGGATCGAAGCGAACACCGACCGTTCAACGTCAGGCTGCGCCTGCTCGCTCATCGTCATCGTCATCGTCCTTCCATCTCTTTGGCCATCTCTTTGGCCATCTCTTTGGCCATGAGTCGTTCCACGTATTTCGCCATCATGTCCACTTCCAGGTTCACCGGATCGCCGGGCGCGGCGGACCCGAAGGTGGTCACGCCCAGCGTGTGCGGGATCAACGCCACGTAGATGGCTTCGCCAGCGATCCCTGCCACCGTGAGACTGACGCCGTCGACGGTGATGGAGCCCTTCTCCACCACGTAGCGCAGCAGTCTCTCCGGCACGCGGACGGTCAAGGTCGCGCCGCCGTCGGGATCGCGACCGATGCCGGTGATCTCCCCAACACCATCCACGTGGCCCTGGACCAAATGCCCACCCAGGCGAGCGGCAAGCGTCACCGGTCTTTCGAGATTGACGGGATCTCCAGGAGCCAGCCGGCCGAGGCTTGACCGGGCGACGGTCTCTTCAGAGAGATCGAAGGCAAGATCGGCCACGCCGCGAGCCACCACCGTGAGGCACACACCGTTCACCGCGATGGAGGCGCCGACCTCGCTGTCCGTGTTGACGGTCCAACAACCGACGACGAGCCGATGTGCTCCGACCTCGAGGACCGTTCCGCGCTCTTCAATGATCCCGGTGAACATCCGCCTCCACCTTCACGTCTTCACCGACGCGACCCACGTTCACGATCCGCAACGAGACCGCATCTCCGATCGGGGCGAAACCCTCGCCCATGAGCACTCCGGGAGCGCCGGCGCCCCCGACGAGTTTGGGTGCGAGATAGAGCACCACCCGGTCGACGAGTCGCTCACGCACGAAGCTCCAGGCGAGAGTGGCGCCACCCTCGACGAGCAGTCCTTGCACGTCCCGCTTCCCGAGGTTCGACAGCAGCTCCGTAAGCGAAACCCCGCCCAGCCCATCTTCTTCGAAGACCATCACCTCAACCCCTGCGGACGTCCAAGCGTCGACGCGCAGTCGATCGGCTCGCGGACCGGTCGCGACGAGCGTCGGGGCGCTGTCATCGAAGATCCGGGCATCGGCTGGGGTTCGCCCGGCAGCGTCGACGACGATCCGCAGCGGAGGCCGCCCGGCGTATCCAGGAAGGCGAACCGTGAGAGACGGGTCGTCCGCGATCACGGTGCCGGCTCCGACCACGATGGCGTCGGCCGCGGCTCGGAGACGCTGGACATCGGCCCGAGCCGCCTCGCCCGTGATCCACTTCGACGAACGATCGTGTGCGGCGGTTCTCCCGTCGAGGGAGGCGGCCGACTTGAGCGTCACGAACGGGAGCCCGGTCGTGACGTGCCGTTCGAACGCCTCATTGAGCCGATGGGCATCCTCGGCCAGGATCCCCTCAGTGAGCTCGATCCCTGCTGCGCGCAGACGCGCGAACCCGCGGCCGTCCACGATCGGGTTCGGGTCGCCCGCGGCGACCACGACATGGGAGATCCCCGACGCGATGACCGCTTCGCTGCACGGGGGGGTGGAGCCGTGATGGTTACAGGGTTCGAGCGTGCAGTAGAGCGTCGCTCCGCGCGCTCGGTCACCGGCTTTTCGAAGCGCATGGATCTCTGCGTGCGGTCGACCGCGCGGACCCTCGTACCATCCCTCGCCGACGATCTCATCGTCTCGGACCACAACGGCGCCAACCATGGGGTTGGGCGACACCAGACCGCGACCGCGCTCGGCGAGCTCGAGGGCTCGGCGCATCAGTTTGGCGTCTTCTTCCGAGTCTTCTTGGCCGTGTCCCTGCACGTTCGACCCCTTGATCGGGGCGAGGTGGGAACGCGCGGCGCGCGGTTCCGCGCCGCGCACGGAACCACTTGCCCCGTCTCCTCCCATCCCGACTTTCACGGTCGGTCCCGGAATCTCGCCGGGTCCACCCTCGCGTGGCTCGCGAGGGGTCGCGGACTATCACCGCCGGTGGGGAATCACACCCCGCCCTGGAAACGAGTAACTGGAACCGAGTATACGGGCGTTGCAGGTGGGATCGCCAGCCGAGATGCCGTGCCGCAGTCAGGGCATGCGGCGGTCGATCGCGTACGAGGAACCCCCGTCACGCTTGGCGAACTGCTTCATCTCGGTGGCCACGGCCACCGCCTCGCCGTAGTGGGCGAAGGCGCGCCGGGCGGTGGTCGCGATGCCGACCGAGATCCCTACCAGAGGGACGTCTTGCATCACGCCTTTGCGGTCCTCCATCCGGATGAACCCTCGATCGAGATCCTCAGACTCATAGAAGCCGGATCGGGCCTCGTCGAACCGATTGCAGATGCGTTTCGCGACCTCTTCGGCGACGTCGGGGTTCACGACGGCGACGAAGTCGTCCCCGCCGACGTGTCCGACGAAGCCTTCCCCCGGGTCGAACTCGACGACTGCGTCCTGGATGATCCGGGCGGTCCCTTGGATCAAGCGGTCACCCCGGACGAATCCTTTCTGGTCGTTGTAGGTCTTGAAGTTGTCGAGGTCGCAGTAGAGGACCGCGAACGGCCGAGCCTCGCGAACCTGGCGCTCGATCTCCTCCTGGATCCGGATGTTGCCCGGCAGCCCCGTGAGTGGCGAGAGGTTCCGCATCTCCTTCGCGCGACGGAGCGTTCCCTTCACCCGCGCGAGGAGCTCGATGGGGTCGAACGGCTTGATGATGTAGTCATCCGCGCCCGATTGAAGGCCGGTGACCTTGTCGGCGGAGAGCGCCTTCGCCGTGAGCATGATGATACTCGTGTTGGCTGTCTGCGGGTTCTTCCGGAGTCGTTGCGCCACTTCGAACCCGTCGATCCGCGGCATCATCACGTCCAGGAGCACGAGATCGGGCCGAAGTTCGTTTGCCTTCTCCAACGCCTCTTCACCGTCTGCGGCCACGGCGACGTCGTAGCCCGCCGAGCGCAGATTGACCTCGACGAAGCGAGCGATATCGGGATCGTCGTCGACGACCAAGATGGTTTCGGGCATCTACGCGGCCTCTCCTCGTGCGATCGCGGCAAGTTCGCGAGCTGCGGCCGCCGGGTCCGCCGAGCCGAAGATCGCCGACGCCGCTACCAGGACTGTCGCACCGGCGTCGATCGCCCGCTGGGCATTGGCGACCTTGACGCCGCCGTCGATCTCTACGGCCGTCTGGAGACCTCGACGATCCACCTCCACCCGCGCGGTTTCCAGCCGCGGATACACGTCGGGGTTCAATCCTTGTCCGGCCCACCCCGGACGGATGCTCATGAGCATCAAGTCGTCGAGATCATCCAAGTACGGGAACGCGTCCTCGACCGGCGTCTCCATGTTGAGCGTCACGCCGACCTTCATCCCGGTCCCGCGCGCCTTCGCGATGATCGGCGCGGGATCGGCGACCGCCTCGTGGTGGAAGGACACGACGTCGAGACCCGCCTCTGCCAGCTCATCGAAGAGTCCTTCGGGCGTCTCCACCATCAGGTGCCCATGGAGGACGCGGCCGGTCGCGGGTCGCAGCGATGCCACGACCACAGGTCCGATGGTGAGCGGTGGGACGAAATGAGCATCCATGATGTCGATATGGATGGCTTCGGCATAGGGCTCGACCAGCTTGACCTGATCGGCAAGATGCGCGAAGTCCGCGGATAGGATCGAAGCGGAGAGCGTTCCCATCGTCGCGTATCGTACCCGCCGGTCACCGCTGTTTCTCGAACGCCGCCACGAACATCCCGTCGGAGCCGTGCCGGTGGGGCCAGAGACGGATCCGCGGGGCCGGCCCGTCGGGCCCATCGATCGAGACGGGCTCGAGCTCCGGGCGATGTCGCACCAAGGCGTCACACGCTGCATCAGTTTCGGCTCGAGGGAACGTACAGACGGAGTACACCAGCCGTCCTCCAGGCCGGAGTCGATCGCAAGCGGCCGAGGCGATCTGCACCTGCAGCCGCGCAAGAGGCGACAGCTCGATCCGGCGAGGGCGCCAGAGGAGTTCGGGGCGTCTGCGAGCGGAGCCGATCCCCGAGCACGGGGCGTCGACCAGCACCCGATCGAACATGGCGTCGATCGCGGGACGCCGGGCATCCTGCGCCAACAGGCGCACGCGATCGATTACGCCGAGACGATCGACCGTCTCGCGGATGAGGGCGGCGCGTTCCTGCCGGATGTCGCCCGCAACCACGGTGCCCGTTTCTCCCACGAGACAAGCCAGATGAGCAGCCTTGCCACCTGGTGCCGCGCACGCATCGAACACGTGATCCCCCGGCTGCGGGTCGAGCGCGGCAACGACGAACGCAGACGCTTGGTCTTGCACGGCGAACCATCCCTGGGCGAATCCACGGAGTCGAGCGGGATCGCCGCCGTCAAGCAACAGACAGTCCGGGTGCAGGCGCGCGGGCTGGCATGCGTGTCCACTCGCACGGAGGCCATGAGTGAGCGCATCGACTGAGGTCCGGCAGTTGTTCGCCCGTAGACACAGGAGGCCCCGTTCTCCGAACGCCTCGGCAGCCACCTCCGCCTCGTCGTTGCCAAGCAAGAGACGCAGCTCGTGAACCGCCCAAGGCACCAAGCCCGTGCGAGCAGACACGTCATCATCCGCACTTCCGGAAGGTGGCTCGGGTGGGTCGTCGGCCAGGCGCCGAAGGATGGCGTTCACGAAGCCCCGCTCGCGTGGCGTAGCGAGATCCACCGAAGCCGACACCGCCGCATGGGATGGGATCCGCATGAACAGCAACTGGTACGCGCCGAGCCGGAGCGCGGCGCGTGCGCCCGGGCTCATCCGACCCACGGGCCGTGACGCCCGGAGTCCGATCGCTCGGTCCAGGCCGGGAACGTGTCGGAGTGTCCCGAGAGCAAGCTCCGTCGCGAGCGCCCGATCTCGTGGGTCCAGTCGAGAACGCTGGAGCAACGCCGGGAGAAGCCGACTCGAATACGCCCCTTCGTCGGTAACGCGACGAACCGTCTCAACCGCGACCGACCGTGCGGTCGCCATCATCCGAGCCGTTCGCCGACGACATCGTGAACCCCGCGGGCCCAGTCGCCCCCCGACATGCGCCGACGTCCGGCGCGGGCCACCTCCAGCAGGCGGACCGCGCCCGAGCCTGCCGCGATCGTGACGCTGTTCCGATCAGCTTCCACGACGGTTCCCGGATGACCCTCCTTCGATCCCGCTTCCTCGGCGCGCAGCAGCTTGAAGTCCTCTCCCCTCCATGTGGTGGTCGCGCCCGGATGAGGAGCGAAGGCCCGGATCCGCCGGACGATCGCACCCGCGGGCTGCTCCCAGTCCACCACCCGATCCGCGGGTCCGAACTTCGGGGCGAACGATGGGCCGAAGGACGGAGAGACCGACCCTTCTTGGGGCGACGGGCTGAACGGCTCGCCGATCGCGAAGCCGTGGATCACCTCGGTCACCATCTCCGCTCCAGACCTGGCGAGGCGCTCGCCGAGAGAACCGGCATCGTCGTCCGAGCGGATGGGGATCTCCGCCTGGGCCAGCACTGGCCCCGTGTCCAAGCCCTCGTCCATCAGCATGACGGTGACCCCGGTGACCACATCCCCGGCGAGGATCGCATGCTGCACGGGACTCGCTCCGCGCCACCGCGGCAGGAGCGAGAAGTGGAGATTCAGTGAACCGAGACGAGGCACCCGCAAGACGTCCGAGGAGAGCAGCTCGCCGTAGGACACGACGACGGTCGCATCAGGCGCGATGGCGCGCAGCCGCCTCAGGAAGCCCTCGTCGCTCGTGGTCTGCGTCTCGGCGATCGGCAACCCGAGCCGTCTCGCCACATCAGCTACCGGGGTCGGCGTGAGCTTCGAACCACGCCCCGCCGGTCGGGCGGGATTCGTGACGACGAGAGCTACGTCGACATCTTCGGCCTGAGCGAGAGCTTCCAGCGTCAGGACCGACCAGGCGTCGTTGCCCAGGAACACCACGCGTACGGAAGACACGGTCTACGTCCCGTCGACACCGTGTCGGGTCCGCGGTTCTGACAGGCCGAGCTCGAATCGCCTCAGCTCCGCGAGCACGGCTTTGCGACCGTCTTCGTCCAGTCGATCGATGAACAGCGTCCCCTGAAGATGGTCGGTCTCGTGCTGGAAGATGCGCGCCAGAAGCCCCTCCCCGCTCATCTCATACGGCTTGCCGTGCAGGTCTTGTCCGCGGCAGATGATCTTCGCCGATCGATGTGTGGGGTAGAAGGGACCCGGGATGGACAGACAACCTTCCTCCTCCACCAGCTCACCTTCGGCCGACAGGAGCTCCGGATTGGCCATGAACATCGGTCCCGTCACGCCGCTGTCGAACACGAACAACCTGAGCGAGATCCCCACCTGTGGAGCGGCGAGGCCAACACCGGGCGCGTCATACATCGTCGCGAACATGTCCTCGACCAGGTGGCGCAAGGCCTCATCGAAGCGTTCGACTGGCTTGGACGGCGACTTCAGCACGGGGTCGCCCAGCGTGCGGATCGGGATGATCACGTCGAATACTCCGGGTTCTCGGTCGATGTGTCTTGGCGAGGTTCTTGGCGCCGTTCTGTCTAGAGATGCGGTTCCGCTTCGACCCTCGTCACGATGTCACGAACCACCAGCTCGCGGATCAGGCGACCGAGCGCCGGGACACGTTCCGGTTCGAGGACCAGCAAGCATACCGTCTGCCCTTCGACGGACGATGTGAGCAGCGTGATCGGCCGCAACACCGCGAGCTCTTCTTGCATCGCGAGGGTTCCCACGATCCGGAACACCGCCGCCGCGATGGGGAACCCCGAGTCATCGCGGCGGCGCGCCTCGTCCGCGTGGAAACGGTCGGGATTCCCGCGTACGAGTGCCTGGATCGCCGGGTCGCTCGGACGGTCGGCCTGAACGATCGTCTTGCCCGACGGTCGGGCCCATCCGATCGCCTCCATCCACGTGGAGAGGGCGCGCTCGCGGGCGGCAAGGCCGGGACGGCGTTCGGCCAGGTCTGCGTCCAGGATCGCGACGAGTTCGAGATCGCCAGCACCCAGGTCGCGCACCGCCTCGGGACCTCCGACGAGGATCTCGTGTTCTCTCGGCAGGCGCGCTCGGCCCGACGACGTGATCCGGCGGACCGGCACGGGCGCGACGGACGCGACCCACTCCTCCACGCGCTCCGCTCCGCCGCGCCGGATCCCGAAGTCCGTCGCCCCGCAATGCGCGCACCGGCCGGGCGCCTCGCACACCACGCACCGCACGACGCCCTCCTCCGATCTCAGCAGGCCGCCGCAGGCCGCGCATTCGGCCGGGCGGCTACACGCGCGACACACCTGAGCGATCCCATAGCCGGGCAACGGAGCGAAGATGAACCCCCGGCGCGTCTCCCGGAGTGCTCGCACCAATCGGGGCGCACGTCCTTCCGGTCCCGCCTGCACCACCTCCACGGGAGGCCACCGCCGGGTCGACGGAGCGACCTCCGTGACCCGAAGCGCGTTCGCTTCCGAGGATGGACACAGCGCCGACAATACGCACACCCCTCCGCTCAAGCGCGCACGCTGCAGGGCCACGTCGCGCGCGTGGTAGTACGGCGCCCGGTCTTCCCGGTGCGCCGGGTGGCTCTCCCGAGAGACGGCGATCAGCCCCAAGCCCGAGATGGGCGCGAACACGGCGGGTCGCGTCCCGACGACGACGTCGTACTTCCCCTCCCCGATCTCCAGCCACCGCCGGTAGCGGGCCCGCTTGTCCCCCCCAACCAGCAAGCCGACCCGTTCCCCGAAGGCCTGAACGATCGCCGTCGCGGTCGCCGGAACCGGAGACGCCTCCGGCACCAGCACGATCGCCCGGCGCCCGCCCGCGAGACACCGACCAACGGTCGCGACGACGGCCCCCACCTCGTCCTCCGGCGCCGGCCGAAGCACGAACACCCCCGAGCCAGAGGAGATCGCAGCCTGAAGGAAGACCCCGTTCCGGTAAGACGAGAAGAGGTCGGACGGCCAAGCGGGCGTTCCGGCGGCGGGGCCCCCGCGCAGCGGGGCATGGGATGGCCGGGCAAGCGGAGCGAGGGTCCCGCCGCCACCCTCTACCGAACCCTCTTCCGAGGCGACACGGGGCGGCGCAACCCGGCCGATCACCGCGGCCAGTGGGGAGATGTAGCGCTCGCTCACCCACCTCATGAGGCCGAGCATCTCCTCGTCGAAGTACCGCACGGGCGAAACGACCTTCTTGATCGCGAGCATGCGCGGGAGGTCATCGGTCGGACCGAGGATCCATCCCCGGATCAGCCGTCCGTGAAAGGGCACCTGAACCAATGAGCCGAGTCCCGCTTCGAGGTCGGGCGGGAGCAGATAGGTGAACGGTCGATCGAGGCTGAGGATGGGGCGGTCGACGCAGACCGCGACGGGCCCTGCCAGCAACCTACCCGACGGCGCGGCGGAGGTCGTCGACTCGGTCGGTCGCCTCCCAAGGGAATTCTTTGCGGCCGAAGTGTCCGTAGGCGGCGGTCTCCCGATAGATCGGACGTGCGAGCTGCAGGACGCGGATGATGGCCGCCGGTCGGAAGTCGAACAACTCCCGAACGATCCCGACGATCCTGTCGGGGTCGACCTGCTCGGTACCGAAGGTATCCACCATCAGGGACACCGGATGCGCGGTGCCGATGGCGTACGCCACTTGGAGTTGGCATCGATCCGCCAGGCCGGCGGCGACGATGTTCTTCGCGACGTAGCGCGCCATGTAGGCGGCAGAGCGATCGACCTTCGTGGGATCCTTGCCCGAGAACGCACCTCCGCCATGAGGTGCCATGCCGCCGTAGGTGTCGACGATGATCTTGCGGCCCGTGAGTCCGGTGTCGGCCTTGGGGCCGCCGATCTCGAACCGTCCGGTCGGGTTCACCATGACCTTCGCCCCGGACGCATCGATCTCGGGGAACTCGCGGAGCACGGGGTCCACGACTTCGGCTTCGACGTCGGGCTTGAGGAGCGTCTCGACGTCGACCTCCTCACGATGCTGCGCGGAGATGAGGACCGTCTCGACTCGGACCGGCCTCCGATCCTCATACGCGATGGTGACCATGGCCTTGCCGTCGGGCCGCAGATATGGAACGACGCCCGCGCGGCGGACGTCGGCGAGACGCCGGGCGAGACGGTGCGCCATGGCGATCGGCAGCGGCATGAGCTCTTCGGTCTCGCGACAGGCGAATCCGAACATCATGCCTTGATCGCCCGCGCCAAGGTGGTCGAGCTCGTCCTCGGAATGTCCCTCACGGTGCTCGGTGGAGTCTTCCACCCCCCTGGCGATATCCGGAGACTGCTCCTGGATCGCGGTGAGGACGCCGCACGTCTCTCCATCGAGCCCGAACTTGGCGTCGGTGTACCCGACCTCGGTGACGGTCTGGCGGACGACCGCCGGGATGTCTACCCATCCCTCCTGCAACGTGATCTCGCCCGCGATGATCACGAGACCCGTGGTGACGAGCGCCTCGCATGCCACCCTGCTGTTCGGATCGGCGGCGAGCATCGCGTCGAGCACGGCGTCTGACAGTTGGTCTGCGAGCTTGTCGGGATGTCCCTCGGTGACGGATTCCGAGGAGAAGAGGTAGTCCTGCGTCATGTCCGCGCGAGTATAGCGGTCATGACCGTCCGGGTTCCTGGGCGCGTCCCCCAGCAATGACCGCGATCCGGTCGCAGACCGCGGCCGCCAGCTCGGCCTTGGTCCAGGTCCGCAGCGGCTCGTTGCCCCCGCTCGTGGACAAGAGCATCGCGTCGTTCGTGTCGGCCCCGAATCCCGTTCCCTCGCGCCCGACTTCGTTCACGACGATGAGATCGAGATGTTTCGACTCGAGCTTGCGCCGCCCCGCCGCCTCGAGGTCGTCCGTCTCCGCGGCGAACCCGACCAAGATCCGACCGCCCTTGCGCTCACCGAGCTCCCGAAGGATGTCGGGCGTCGGCTCCAGATGGAGCTCGGGAATGCCCGCCTCCTTCTTCAGCTTCCCATCTGCCGGCGCCTTCGGCCGGAAATCGGCAACCGCCGCGGCCATCACGACGACATCGACCTCGTCGAGGACCGCCAGGATCGCGCCTCGCATCTCCTCGGCGGTCGACACACGGGCGACCTTCACGCCCGGAGACGGCGCCACGGTGTCCGGGCCGAGTACCAAGCGCACGTCGGCTCCTCGAGACGCGGCGGCGGCCGCGATCGCGACGCCCATCTTCCCGCTCGACCGGTTCCCGATGAAGCGGACGGGGTCGATCGGCTCCTGCGTCGGACCCGCGGTGACCACCATCCGCAGACCCGAGAGATCGGCCGTCCCACCGAAGGACGCCACGATGGCCTCAAAGACCTCGTCGGGCTCCGACATCCGCCCAAGACCCTGATCGCCTGCGGCCAATGCGCCCACGACCGGCCCGACGACACGGGCACCCCGTTCGATGAGCGTCGCGATGTTCGCGCGTGTCGCCGGGTGCTGCCACATCCCGGTATGCATCGCAGGAACCAGGAACAATGGGGCCGTGACCTCCAGGAGCGTCGATGTGAGGAGGTCATCGGCAAGGCCGTTCGCGAGCTTGGCCAGGACGTTCGCGGTCGCGGGGGCGACGACGGCGACATCGGCCGCCTGCGCGAGGCGGACGTGCACGACGTCCCCCGGTCGATCCCAGAGCGACGTGTAGACAGGGTTCCCGGTCAGCGCGGCGAACGTGTCGGCAGCGACGAATCGTTCGGCCGAGGATGTCATGACTACCTGCACGTCCGCGCCCGCATCGACGAAGAGTCGCGCGAGCGACGCAGCCTTGTACGCCGCGATGCTCCCGGTGACGCCGAGCAAAACCCGCCGTCCGGTGAGCATCGAGCTACTCGTCCTCGGGCTCCTCGGGTCGCTCGTAGTCGATCTTCCCCTCGGCGATCTCTGCGAGGGCGATCGACAACGGCTTGTTCGTGAGGCCGCCACTCTCGATCAGAGGCGGGATGAACTCCGCGCGGCCCTCTCCGAGCTGGCTGTAGTAGGAGTTGATCTCCCGCGCGCGCTTGGCGGCGAGGATCACGAGCGTGTACTTGGAGTCGACGGCCGCGAGCAGATCGTCGATCTTGGGTTCGATCATCTAGGCAGGCTCCTCAGGTAGGCCGGGCGATCGGCCGGTGCGGGATGCATCGATGATAGCAGCGACCTCGTCCGTCGCTCGTTGCAGGTCATCATTCACGACCACATGATCGAACCAGCCCTGTTGGGTCATCTCCCAGGTTGCGGTCTCGAGCCGCCTGGCGATCCTTTCGTCATCTTCGGTACCACGGCCCCTGAGCCGCCGCTCCAACTCGTCCATCGACGGAGGAGCCAGGAAGATGAGGAGTGCGCCAGGCACCCGCTCGCGAGCCTGGTCCGCTCCCTTGACGTCGATCTCAAGGATCACGTCGCGGCCCTCGGAAAGGGAGGACTCCACGAACGCTCGGGGGGTGCCGGATCGGTGGTCCACGAACGGAGCCCATTCGAGCAGGTCTCCGTCGGCGATCATGCGATCGAAGTCCGCTTCGGAGATGAAGAAGTACTCGCGCCCCTCTCGTTCGTTGGAACGAGGCGCGCGTGTCTTGACGGAGATGGAATACGCGAGCCCCTCTGGATCGCGAGCGAGGAGCGCCTTGACGACGCTCCCCTTCCCGACCCCGGAAGGGCCTGCGAGGACGATCAGCCTGCCTCGGGGTGAAGCCAAACGGCTACTTCTTGAACTTCTCGAGGAGCTGCTCGCGCTGCTTGGCACCCAGGCCGCGCACGCGACGGCTGGCGGAGATGTCGAGCTCCTCCATGAGCTTCTGCGCGCGCACCTTGCCAACGCCTGGGAGGGATTCGAGCACGTTCGACACCTTCATCTTGCCGACGATGTCGTCACCCGACCTCGACAGCACGTCCTTGAGCGTTCGCTTGCCGGACTTCAACTCACCCTTCAGCTCCGCGCGCTTCTTTCGCGCCATAGCGGCCTTCGCGAGGGCTTGCGTTCGCTGCTCCGGTGTCAGGACGGGTAGGGCCATCACGCGCTCCTTTGCACTCTGCGGGTCGGGAACCCGGCGAGTATACGCACCGCCGCGTGGACGGCACAACGCGAACATCTACCACTGCCTGCGGTTTCACCGCGGGAGCGACGAGGGTCCGTCATGTTCTGTCAACGCGAGTCCCGAACGATCGCGCGCGCGACCCCGACGGGATCGTCGGCATCGGTGATCGGCCGGCCGACGATGATGTAGTCCGCGCCTTGTTCGATGGCGGCAGCGGGCGAGAGGACGCGCACCTGATCGTGCCCGTTCCCACCTGCCGGGCGGATCCCCGGCACGACGAGACAGAACGCATCGCCGCATACCGCGCGCACGTCTCCTACATCGTCCCCCGACACGACGACGCCATCGAGCCCGCTCGACCGCGCTTCGAACGCGAGCGAGGCGGGGCTCGCGAGTCCCTCACCCGACTGACTCGACAACACCGTCACCGCGAGGACGAGCGGGGGCGGCACGCCCGCTTCCGCAGCTCCTCGGTCCGCTCCGCTCCGCGCCGCTCGCATCATCGCCTCGCCTCCCAAAGCGTGGACGTTCAGCATCCGCACGCCGAGTCGCGCGATGTTGGCCGCCGCGCGCTCCACGGTGTTCGGGATGTCGTGCAGCTTCGCATCGACGAACACCGGAGCTTGAGGTGTCATGCGCCGCACCGCTTCCGGACCAGCGGCCCAGAAGAGCTCGAGCCCAACCTTCAGCATCGCGACGTGCGGTGACAGCGCCACACCAAGCGCCTCCGCCCGCGCGAGATCGGAAACGTCGATCGCCACGACGAGCGGGTTCTCGGGTCGCGGGATCATGCGTTCGCGGGATCGATGTCGAAGGCCGCCGGCACGCGAAGACGTCCACGGAGGTCCGCAGGCGTTGAGAATCGCTTGTCCTTCAGGAAGAGCGCCACACCTCGTGCGATCTCGACCGGCGCCGAGGGATCGACCAGGGTCGCGGTGCCGACCTGCACCGCCCATGCGCCCGCCAGGAGCATGTCGACGGCGTCTCTGCCCGAACGCACGCCGCCGACCGCGACGATCGGAACGGCGGGCATCGCTCGAGCCACCTCGAAGACCGCTCTGAGCGTTTGTGGCTTGAGCGCGGGGCCTGAGAGCCAACCCGTGACCGGGCCGAGTGTAGGCCTCAGCGTCTCCGCGTCAACACCCATGGCCGGCGGTGAGTCCAACAGGGTGAGCCCATGTGCTCCCGCCCGCATGACGGCGCGCGCGAGTTCCACGACGTCAGGTGCCGAAGATGGCAGCTTGGCGAACACGGGCACCATCGACATC
Organism: Actinomycetota bacterium; assembly: GCA_050692375.1. GTDB lineage: Bacteria > Actinomycetota > UBA4738 > UBA4738 > HRBIN12 > JBBQVZ01. The sequence goes on along the minus strand of JBOGVK010000267.1, from coordinate 7,296 downwards.
CGTGCGACCGCGCCGACGATCTCGGCGGCGCGGTCGGGATGAGCGCCGAGGACCGGACGGCCAAGCTCCTCATCCGGCTCCGAGAGCCGCACCTCGATCGCGGCGACATCCGGGCGGCCCTGCAGCAAGCTCGTGAGGCGAACGTACTCCTCGAGCGTTCCGCCAGCGATGGAGACGACGGTCGCACTTCCCGAACGGGCGAACCGGGGGAGCTCCTCCTCGACGAACGCCTCGACGCCAGGATTCTGGGAACCCGTAGACCAGATGATGCCCGCAGGCGACTCGGCGATCCGCGGCGTCGGATCGCCCTTCCGCGGCCGCAACGTGATGCTCCGCGTGACGATGGCACCGATCTTCCGCGTGTCGACGAGTCCGGTCAGCTCCCGACCGGTGCCCGCGCAGCCCGACGCGACCATGACGGGGGTCGGCAGCACCCAACCGCCTAGGTCGACGGCGACCGTTCGTTTCACCCCGGCCACGAGCGCACCACCGGGAGACCTTCAGGAGGGGTGGGAAGCATGGTCGGCGCGTCGGAGAGCCAGCGATCCCAGAGCACACGCGCCGGATTGAAGACCGGTCCGTCGACGCAGGATCGCAGGTGCTCGTAACCGCTCCCGTCCTTCCGAGCGACAGGAACCACGCACGTGAAGCAGAGGCCGTACCCGCACCCCATCCGCTCCTCGACCGCCACCTGCGCGGGGATCTGCCGTTCGCGACAGAACGCCGCGACCCGCTCCAACGTGGCCGGCGACGCGGCCGCATACAGCACCTCTGACGAGCACCGCTCCGCCATGTCGGGCAGGGCGTCGAGAACCGACCCGCGGCTGCCGAGACTGCCATCACTCGTCACGATCTCGATCGTCTGCGACAAGCGTTTGCCCTCGATCGGCTTGAACACGCGCTCGAGTGATTCGCCACCGACGATCATGTCGACGCGCTTGTGGCGCGCGACCAGTTCCTGCGCCAAGAAATACAGCGAGGCCGCCCCGTGGCCTTCGGCGATCAAGAGACAGTTCGTGAGGCGTTTCGGATAGGCGAAGCCCTTGCCGAGAGGACCGATCACATCGAGGAACTCGTGTGCACGCGCGCCACCCAACCACTCGGTGCCGGGTCCACTCGGATCCACCACGAACTCGAGCGTTCCTGCCCATCCCCCCCGCCGCGAAGCCTGATGCACGGCGAAGTGACGCCTCAGCAGGAACTCCCGCCCCTCCGGCATCTGGATGGCCAAGAACTGACCGGGCCGCGCGCGCTCAGCGATCTCCGGCGCGACGAGCGTGATCGAGTGGTAGGCCCCGAGTCGGCGGGTCGACAAGATCTCGGCCCGTACCCGCCTCACCACGCATCACCCACCACGGAGGCCGCGGCCTGGTTGAACGAGAGGCGGACCTGCGCGGCACCTTCGCGTGAGGACGCGTGATGCTCCTGGATCGACAACGGTTCGCTCGGCGCACCACGCAGAGACTCGATCCCGCGAACGGCGGCGAAAGCGCCGGGCAATGTCGTGATGCAGGGCACGCCCGCGGACGCGGCCGCTGTTCGGATGAAGTACCCGTCGCTGCGAGGCCCGCGGCCGAACGGCGTGTTGATCACGAGGTCCACCATCCCACCCCGGATGAGCTCCGCCACGTTGTGCGGTCCCTCCGAAACCTTCGCGACACGTTCGACGACGATCCCAGCCCGTTCCAGGACGCCTGCCGTTCCACCCGTCGCCACCAAACGGAAGCCCATCTCCGACAGGAGCTTCGCCGGGAACACGATGGCGCGCTTGTCTCGATTGGCGACCGAGACGAACACGGTGCCACTCGTCGGAAGCCCTGCGCCGGTCGAAACGAGCGCCTTCGCGAGCGCCATCCCGGGGTCACGATCGATCCCCATCACTTCTCCGGTCGACTTCATCTCCGGACCGAGAACCGTATCGACGCCGGGGAAACGGCCGAACGGCAGAACGGCAGCCTTCACCGCCGTATAGGGCAGGTGTCGGTAATGGTGGGGATCCGCGGGCAACACGTCGTCCGCGGCGAGATCGGCGAGGCTCCTGCCGGCCAGAACCAGCGTGGCGATCCGCGCGAGCGACACCCCTGTCGCCTTGGAAACGAACGGCACCGTCCGAGACGCGCGTGGATTGGCCTCGAGCACCCAGATCCGTTCGTCCTTCACCGCGAGCTGGAGGTTCAGCAGGCCCTGGACCCCGAGTCGCCGCGCCAGCCGGCGCGTGATCCCCTCGATCTCGTCGAGCTCGTCGTCGGAGAGAGTGGCCGGTGGGATCTGGCACGACGAGTCGCCCGAGTGCACACCGGCCTCCTCGATGTGCTCCATCACCGCACCGATGAAGACGTCTGCCCCGTCGCAGACCGCATCGACGTCGACCTCGATCGCTCCTTCCAGGAAGCGGTCGATCAGCACGGGGTGATCCGGAGAGGCCTCGGCCGCGGTCCGGACGAACATCTCCAGATCGTCGGCGTCGTAGACGATCTCCATCGCTCGGCCTCCCAGGACGTAGGACGGTCGAACGACGACCGGGAAGCCGATCTGCGAGGCGATCGCCCGAGCCTCCTCCAGCGTCCGCGCCTCCCCGTGCGGAGGCGCCGCGATCTCGAGCTCCGCCAAGATCTGCGCGAACTTCCCACGATCCTCGGCCAGATCGATCGCCTCGGGCCGCGTGCCGAGTACCGGGAAGCCCTCTTCCTCCAACGTTCGAGCGAGCTTGAGGGGCGTCTGTCCCCCGAACTGCACGATCACGCCGACCGGTCGTTCCGCGTGGCAGACGGCGAGCACGTCCTCGGCTGTCACAGACTCGAAGTAGAGCCTGCTCGATGTGTCGTAGTCGGTCGAAACCGTCTCCGGGTTGCTGTTCACCATCACCGATTCGAAGCCGGCTTCCTCCAGCGCGAACGCCGCGTGCACGCAGGCGTAGTCGAACTCGATCCCCTGACCGATCCGGTTGGGACCCGAGCCCAGGATCACGACACGCGGCCGGATCGCGGGACGCACTTCCGTCTCGTCCTCGTACGTGGAGTAGTGGTACGGCGTGCGGGCGGCGAATTCCCCCGCGCACGTATCGACGGTCTTGAACACTGGTGTCACGCCCAACGCCTCGCGGTGACGACGCACCGCCATCTCGGTCGAGTGCGTGAGGGCGGCGATACGTGGATCGGACAAGCCCAGCCGTTTCGCGCCTCGGACCTCTTCCGCACCGAGCGACGCGAGCGAACGATCGCGGAGCGCACGCGCGCCCTCCACCACCTGTGCGATCTGGTCCACGAACCACGGATCGATCGCGGAGGCTTCGGCAACTTCATCTACGGTGTGGCCCGCCAGGAGCGCCGCCTCCACCTGGAAGAGCCGCCGTTCGGTGACCGAAGCCACCGCGTCCAGGGGACCGCCGGCGTCGGCGCCCAGATCGAACCCCGTCTTCTCCAGACCGCGCCACGCCTTGCCGAGCGCCTCCTTGAACGTTCGGCCGATGGCCATGACCTCTCCGACCGACTTCATCGTGGAGGTGAGGACGGGGTCGGCGCCCGGGAACTTCTCGAAGGCGAACCGAGGGATCTTGACGACGACGTAGTCGAGGGTCGGCTCGAACGCCGCCGGCGTCTCGCCCGTGATGTCGTTCGTGATCTCGTCCAAGCGGTAGCCCACCGCGAGCAGCGCCGCGATCTTCGCGATGGGGAACCCGGTCGCCTTCGAGGCGAGCGCTGAGGACCGGGAGACGCGCGGGTTCATCTCGATGAGCACCATGCGTCCGTCGCGCGGATGGACCGCGAACTGCACGTTCGACCCACCGGTCTCGACGCCGATCGCGCGGATGCAGCGGAGCGCCGCGTCGCGCATCCGTTGGTACTCCATGTCCGTGAGCGTCTGCACGGGCGCCACCGTGATGGAATCACCGGTGTGCACGCCCATCGGATCGACGTTTTCGATCGAGCAGATGATCACCGCGTTGTCGTCGCCATCGCGCATGACCTCCAGCTCGAATTCCTTCCAGCCGGCGATCGACTCCTCGATCAGGATCTCGTGCACCGGCGAGACCTCGAGGCTGCGGCGGGCCAGATCACCCAGATCCTCTCGCCCGTGCGCGAAACCACTTCCCCCACCGCCGAGTGTGAACGACGGCCGCACGATGACGGGGTAGCCGATCGCATCGCCCATGGCGAGCGCCTCATCGACGGACCGAGCCACGTCCGCCCGCGGGACCTCGAGACCCGCCTGCTGCATCGTGCGTTTGAAGCCGCTGCGATCCTCCGCCCGATGGATGGCCTCGAGGCTCGCTCCGATCAACGTGATCCCCAACCGGTCGAGATCGCCGGACTCGGCGAGAGCCACGGCGACGTTCAGTCCCGTCTGACCACCGAGCGTCGGAAGCAGAGCGTCGGGTCGCTCACGCTCCAAGACGCCGAGCACGGAACCCGGGTCGAGTGGCTCGATGTAGGTCCTGTCGGCGAACTCTGGGTCCGTCATGATCGTGGCGGGATTGGAGTTGATGAGGGAGACCTCGAACCCCTCGCGGCGGAGCACCTTGCACGCCTGCGTTCCCGAGTAGTCGAACTCGCAGGCTTGCCCGATCACGATCGGGCCCGAGCCGATCACGATGATCTTGCCGATGTCCGCTCGCCGCGGCATCAGCTGCGCTCCATGAGATCACGGAAATCCTGGAACAGGTACCGGGAATCGTGGGGTCCGGGCGCGGCCTCGGGGTGGTACTGAACGGAGAATGCCGGCACGTCGAGACACCGAAGCCCCTCGAGCGTCCCGTCGTTCAGGTTCCAGTGGGTCAACTCGATCGCGCCGTGATCGGTCTGCGCGCCCGGCAGCTCGTGGTCGGCACGCTCCCATCCGAGTGGATCGACGGCGAAACCGTGGTTGTGGCTCGTGATCTCGACGATCCCGGTCCTCAGGTTCTTCACGGGTTGGTTCACGCCGCGATGGCCGAACCGCATCTTGAACGTGCGACCTCCGAGAGCCAGCGCCAGCAGTTGGTGGCCGAGGCAGATCCCGAAGATCGGCACCTTACCGATCAGGCCTCGGACGGCGGCGATGCCGTAGCTCGTGACGGCGGGATCCCCGGGCCCATTCGACAGGAACACGCCGTCGAAGCCGCCAGCGGCGATCTCCGCCGGCGGCGTCTCGGCCGGGAACACGGTCGCCTCGCACCCGAGCGCCGCGAGCCGCCGGAGGATGTTCCGCTTCATCCCGTAGTCGTACGCCGCGACCCGGAACATCCGTCCGTGGGAGGCGTCGGCGCCCCCGACCAGTGCGGCCGCCTCGAAGGGCTCCACGGCCGACACCGTTCGGGCGAGATCGGCACCCTCCATCCCGGGCGATGCCTGCACCCGCGCGACGAGCGAGACCGGGTCCTTGTCGAGCGTCGAAATCGCCGCGCGCATCGCGCCGTGCTCGCGCAGGCGAAGCGTCACCCGTCGCGTGTCGATCCCTTCGATCCCTACGACTCCCGCGGTTTCGAGCTCCGAGGCGAGGGTTCCCTCGGCTCGCCAATTGGAGGCACGACGCGCGGCCTCCCGAACGACGAACCCCGACACCTGCACCCCGGTCGACTCCGCGTCGTCCCGGTTGACGCCGTAGTTCCCCTGCTGCGGAGACGTCATCGTGACGATCTGACCGGCATACGATGGATCGGTCAGAACCTCCTGGTAGCCGGCCATGCCGGTGTTGAAGACCGCCTCGCCGAACGTCTCACCTTCGGCCCCGAATCCGGCGCCGAAGAACACCGAGCCGTCCTCGAGCGCGAGCAGCGCGGTCGGTGCCGTCACCTCGTGGCCTTTCCGTCGGTCACCGTCAGCTCGCCCCGGAGCACGGTGTGCACGACGCGCCCACGGAGCGTCCGACCCAGGAAGGCGGAGTTCCGGCTCTTCGAGCCGAACGGCGCCTCCACGGTCCACTCCACGGCGGGGTCGAAGACCACGAGGTTCGCCGGGCGACCCGCCTCGACGGGACCTCCGTGATCGGCGGCAGCCAGGATCCGAGCGGGCGCCGTCGACATCGCCTCGATCACCCGGCCGATCGGAAGGATCCCCGGAGCGACGAGCTCCGTCAGCATGGCGGCGAGAGCCGTCTCCAGGCCGATCGTGCCCGGTGGAGCCTGATCGAACTCCGCCTCCTTCTCTTCGACCGCGTGCGGAGCATGATCCGTGGCGATCGCCTCGAGCGTGCCATCGGTCACGCCGGCGCGGAGCGCGTCTCTGTCCTCGGCCGTGCGCAGCGGCGGGTTCACCTTCAGGTTCGTGTCGTAGGTCAGGAGATCGTCGTCGGTGAAGACCAGATGGTGTGGGGTCACCTCCGCCGTGACACGGATCCCCTCCGCCTTCGCCCGGCGCACCAGCTCGACGGACCGCGCAGATGACAGATGGCACAGGTGCAGTCGCGTTCCCGTCATCCGGGCGATCGCCAGGTCGCGTGCCACGATCACCTCTTCCGCCTCGGCCGGCTGGCCTCGCAGGCCGAGCGAGTACGAGTGGTACCCCTCATGCATCTGGCCGCCTTCCGCGAGCGACGCATCTTCGCAATGCTCCGCGATCACCACGTCATCGAACGCCTTCGCGTAGACGAGCGCGTTGCGGAGCAACCGAGCCGTGGGCACGCAACGCCCGTCGTCGCTGAACATATGGACACCGGCCGCGACCATCTCGCCGATCTCGGCCAGGGACTCGCCTTCGAGACCCTTGGTGATGGCGCCCACGGGGAAGACATCGCAGAGTCCCCAGGCCGCCGCCAGGTCGCGAACCTCATGGATCACGCCGGCGTGGTCGGCAACCGGTTCGGTGTTCGCCATGGGCGCCACCGCGGTGTAGCCGCCGAGCGCCGCCGAGCGCGCTCCGGTCTCGATCGTCTCCTGGTGCTCGAACCCAGGCTCGCGGAGGTGGGTGTGCATGTCTACCAGGCCGGGTGCGAGGATGAGGCCCTCGCACTCCAGGATCGTGGCGCCACCTGAGGCGACGTCGCCGACGCCGGCGACCCTTCCACCCTCGACGAGGACGTCCAGAACGTCGTCGAGACCCGACGTGGGATCGACGATGCGGCTCCCTCTGAACAACAGGCGCTCACTCATGGCTGTCCCGTTCTCCGGCCCGTTCTCCGGCCCGTTCTCCTGTCCGTTCTCCTGTCCGTTCGCCCGTCCCTTCGCCAGCTCCACCGAGCATCAGGTAGAGGAGGGACATCCGCACCGCGATCCCGTTCGTCACCTGTTCCTCGATCACGCTCTGTGGCAGGTCGGCGACGTCCGAGTCGATCTCCACCCCCCGGTTCATCGGGCCCGGATGCATGATCAGCGCCCCCTCG
>JBOGVK010000266.1:0-5570 GCA_050692375.1 Actinomycetota bacterium | reverse complement strand
GCTGCAACGAGGTCGCCCCTACGTTGCCGACATATGTGTCAGCGTCGGATCGGCTCAAGAACGCGGCCTCGATCCAGCGACCGATGCCATCCTCATTGTGGATCACGTAGAACATGCGCTTCTCCTCCTTGTGTCGTGCTTCGCCAACACCAAGCCACGGACACGGGGAGCGGGCGGATCACGCCCGGCGTGCCACGCACGTGCCACAAACATGCTTTGCGATTGCTCGATATGCCGACGCATCAAGACATATAGAGGCACTGTGACCAGCGACGATAGGGGAACTGGCAGGTAGGCGAATCGGGTCAAGCTCAGGACGAATCGTATCGGGAGAAGCGGCAAGGTCGCACGGCAGGCAAGTCAATATCCCGCCTAGGACCCGAGCGAACCCAACGCCAAATGTCGCGGCTCCGTTGCGGTACGACGCAAGGCCCATTATCCGGAGCAGTCGGCGAGAATGACGATGAGGGGGGTTCCATGCGGGTACAGCTCGGAGGGAAGGCCAGTTTGAAGGAGGTGCGCGATGCGTTCGATACGAGCGTACATACCCGGACTACTCGTCGCCGTACTGGTGATGGTCAGCGCCAACGCGTGGGCCGACGTCCCGGGACGCACGATCTCTGGACCGAACGAACCGGCGACCAAGGGGGCGACCGTAACGTTCACGGTCAACTGGCCGCACGGCTCCATCACGCTGACGTGCTATCAGGGACCGGTGCAGGTCCTCAACGTGACGCAGAAGATCGATACCGGATTCCTACTGGACTCGTCCGCGTGGACCGTGGGGCCTGCGACATGCCACGCGCTCTGGTACTACCTCAGTGACGGGATCGAGACGATCGAGGCCCAGCTGGACTTCGGGGTAGACGTCTTGGTTGATCCGGCCCCAGCGCTCACCCCGCTCGCCGACTGGCAGATGAACGAGCCGACCGGCGCAACCGTGATCGTCGACGGCAGCGGTCACGGCCTCAGCGGGACGATCGGAAGCGCGGTGGTGACCGGTTGGGTCGTGGATGGGGCCACCGGCTATCACTGGCCCTTCACGCTCCAGAACCAGCCGCCTCCCAAGCCTGAGAGGCTCGTGCAGGTGCCGAGCGACGCGCTGAATCCCGGAACGCACGACTACGCGGTCACCGTTCGTTTCCGCACGACGCACTCGGGTGGAAACATCATCCAGAAGGGACAGGCGGGCTCGCCGACCGGGTACTTCAAGTGGCAGGACCCGAAGGGGAGGCTCAGCTGTCTCTTCCGCGGGCTGGTGAACGGGTCGCTCGTCGGGACGTCCGTGAACTCGGGGACACTCCTCATGAACGATGGCGTATGGCACACGGTGACGTGCACGCGAACGACGAACGCGATCACGATGGTCATCGACGGAACGACGACGCGAACGAAGTCGGGCGCCACGGGTAGCATCAGTAACCGCGTGCCTCTCACGATCGGCGGGAAACTCAACTGCGATCAGGTCAGCGTGACCTGCGATTACTTCTCCGGCGACATCGACTTCGTGCGGATCGATATGTCGTGATGGACCGGTGTTCGTCGCGGCGCTTCACAACGGCGATCCTCCGTGCTCGAAAGCCCGCAAAGAGCTTGCCGTGCCGACCGCATCCGCCTATGAGGAGAAGAGCTACCCAGTCGCGGGCGGAGTGTAGTACACGTTCGGCGTTCGCCCTTCAGGGACCGCAAACAGGGCACGCTCGTCCCGTGAGAAGGCGAGCGACTCACCGGGCCCGACAGAAACCCGGCATGGTGTCCCCGCCAAGGCCGTCAGCACCCGCCCGTCCAGTCGCCAGGGGTACAGGTATCCGTCGCCAGCTTTCACGATGATCCCCCGAGAGCCGATATCGGCCGCAGTAACCAGGTTGAGGGGGAGTGTCGCGACCTGTCGAAGGCTCCTCGTGTCGCCGTCATGGAGTTGGGCGATCCGCGTTCGGAAGACCGTTGCGCCGGCCCTTGTCTTCGTGATGATGAAGAGGGTTCGGTGATTCCGGTCTACGAACATCGCCTCGGCATTGTGGGGCCCATCCTGGTATGTCAGCGTCGCTATGCGAGCGTCCACCGATCCCGCTTTCAGGGCAGGTTCGGGGAACCAGTAGACCTGGATCGACTCGCGCTGCAGGTGGTTGTCGCCTATGTCCCCCAGCCACAGACGATGGCGAGTCAGGGCGATATCTTCCCAGTCGTGGTTCGTCGCATCCTGGACCTGGATGTCGGCTCGGACGGCGCCGGTAGGGTCTATCGCCCAGATCTCTTCGGGGTTGCCGGAATCCTGTTCCACCCACAGCACGTCATCGCGATGGCTAGCGACCACACCTGAGATTTCATGGACGCCCGGGATGGCGACCTGCCCTGACACTTGTGCGGATCCGTACCTGAGGCAGTCGGTCACTCCCTGCGCCCGGGCCCCAAGAGGCACCAGTCCGATCAAGGATGCGGCAAGCGCGACGATAACGATCCGCTCTGCCGTTTTCGCCGAGGCGCCCCGCGACCACACGGTCTGCATCATTCCACGCGGGCTACGTTCCTCACCACCGAGCAGGTGTGACAGAACGTTCGTTCCACCCGGCAACGTGCGGTACCGCTGAGCATGCGGGACCTGCAGGTTCGCGGATCGGTGCTGGTCACGGTACGCTCGGCCTTCCCTGACACGGAAGAGGTCAGAGGTTCAAATCCTCTCGCGCCACCGAACACCATGTCGAGTTCGCTGATCCCGCAGATGGGCATGATGCTGTGGCGAAGTTGACCGCGGTGGTGGAGCGGATGCTCGACGCCCTGGACAAGGGTGACGCCGACGCAGCGATCGCGATGATCAGGTCCGACGCACAGGGGATCGACGAGGTCTCCCGGAAGTGGTTGCGAGGTTCGGGCGAGCTGATCGCCTATGTTCGGCAGCTCCTCGAGATGGCTCAAGATCTGCATTCGGAGATGCACGACGTTCACGAGGTGCAGTGGGCGACAGCGGCATCGTGACGTTCTGGCTCGAACAGGACTACACGTTCGAAGGTGAGCGGAAGCACGTCTCCGCCCCCACCACCTACGTGCTCAGGCGGGAGGACGGGGCGTGGCAGTTGGCGCTGGGCCACTCGATCCCGCTACCGCCGGAGTAGCGCGCGAGTCGCGCCACTGCTCCAAATTGGCGTCGTATGCCGAGGGGACAGCCGAATGACGCTAGGAGCCGTGAGCATCGGCTCCGGGCGGAGGCGGCAAGACGGGAACCACTGCAACCTCGACGCTATCGGGCTCCAGCGCTTGGAATCGCGCCAGCGCCTCGCCCTTGCCGTGCTCTGAGTAGGGGTAGCGGACGACAGGAGGGCCCGGAGCCTGCCGATCCCAGATCGCATACATCGGCGGATCGAAGAAGAAGCCCAAGAGGTATCTGTGGCCACTCTTCATCCAGGTCGGCGGCCGTGAGGCGGGGGACGTTCGTCCTTGGCCATTCGGTGTGAAGAGAGAGAGGATCAGGAGGCCGATCAAGCCGAGGAGGAAACCCCAGGCGAAGCCAACGCCGGGGCTCCCGCCCTTCCTTTTCCACATCGAGCCACCGAGGAATCCGAATCCCGCTCCCAACAGCACCACCAATGCCCAGAAGAGTCCCGCGTCTGCGTTGGCGGAGCTGCTCATACCGTTTCTTCTCGGCGGAGCCTCGATGGTCTTTAGGGAGAAGTCGTCCAGCCCGCTCGACCGGCGTCAAGGCATCGGGCCGAGCAATCCGAAGTTGAGATCCGGATCCTCGGGCCGCCACGTCCCGAAGGTCTGCGATCGCTCCCCGTTGCGTCGGGATCGCTCGAGTGCGGCGCGTCCGATGGCCAGTTGCCGAGCCTCCCACGTCCGCAAGGCGTTGTGGACGTCGCCGGAGGCGGCCTCCACGGCTTCTGCGAGGGCCCAGCCGTCGGAGGCGGCTTTCGCCGTGCCGGCCGCGATGTGGGGTCGGAGCGCGAACGCCGCGTCGCCGATCAGACAGACGCGATCGGATGCCATCAGCGGTACATCGATGTCGAATACCGCCTGGACGAACGGCTCGTCCGTGCCGCACACCACTGCCGCCAGCGCCGGTGCGAGGTGGGACGCGGCGAACGCGCGCATCTCGGTCACCTGGGAAGGATCGACCGTCCCCGGCGGGAGCGTCGTATCGCGACGAAGGCCGTCCCGATCGGTCATCAGCTCGTCGAGCGCGACGCCCACGTAGTTGCGATACCACACGAAGTTCAGCAGCCGACGGCCCGGCTCGGTGGCGCCATCCACGTTCGGGATCGGGTAGACCAGGATGTGGCTCGCGGGGATCACCTGGTAGACGACCGCGTCGGCGAGCGCGGCAAGCGTCTCGCGCTCCATCCGCTCCTCGGCGACCGTCCCTCGCCAGGCGGCGTATCCGGCGTACGTGGGCGTCACCTCGGGGAGCAACCGGCGTCGCGCCGCCGAGCCGATCCCGTCGGCGCAGACGAGCAGGTCGACCTCTGCTACGGATCCCTCCGCGACCTCAACGCGCGTCGTTCCGTCCCCGCCCTCGAAGCCGGCGACGTCCGCCCCCAAGTGGTAGCGCGACCGATCGAGCTGCCCGAGGAGCGCCCGGTAGATCGTGTGCCACCCGGAGTAGCGGTACGGCTGCGGGCGCTCGTGCACGACGTCCCCGTCCATATCGAGGTACCGCAGCGCCGACGTTGCGATCGTGAGGTCGTCATCACGGATCGGGGTGCGCTCCCGGAAGTACCGCAGCGTCTCGTCGAGCACGACGATCCCGGCACCGCGGCTCTCGAGCTCGGCGGTCGAACGTTCCCAAACGTCAACCTCGCAGCCGAGGTCGCGCAGGACGAGCGCCGCGGTGAGCCCTCCGAGCGAGCCGCCTACCACACCGACGCGCGGCCATCCACTCATGACGCCGCGACGGCTATCGCCTCGCTACGGCCGGCCGAACGTCGCGACGCGATCGACGCGGCAGATGAACAGAACCCGACGCTCGTCCATCGACGGATCGCGCAGACCGTACGGAGGTTCCGCTCCGGTGTACTTCGTCCATGCGGCGTCGATGGTCTCGGTCGCGAGGTGACCCTCGGCCGGGTCGTCCTCATGGACCTCCTTCTCCACGCTGACCTTCAAGCTGATCCAGTGGTACGCGTTGGTGGGGTTCATCAGAAGGACCGTGATCTCCGGGTTCTTCCGGATCAGCCCGGTCTTCATGCGGTGCTCGGCGAAGTTGAACAACACCTTGTCCGATGATCGCCCGAACCAGACCGGGGTGAGGTTCGGGCGTCCGTCGTTCCCGATCACGGCCAGCACGGCCGTCACTGGCTCGTCGAGCAGCTGCTGGTAGATCGGGTCGAGGTCGTCGAGCGACGAGGCCTCTCTCCGAGAGCCCACGGTGAACTGGCCCTCCTGGACACCATCGGCAACGTCGAGGATCTTCGCAACAGTGAACCCCATGTGCGACTCCTTCCGCCCTCGAGCGTCCGTCCGGTGTCCGAATCCGCCACATCGTGCCACGCGCGGATGGCGCCGCGCCACCTCCCGTGTCCGACCTTGCAGATGTCGTGTCAGAGTGGGAAACTTCCGCCCGAGTTCGTCCAAATCGT
>JBOGVK010000265.1:0-9007 GCA_050692375.1 Actinomycetota bacterium | reverse complement strand
GCCTTCTCGCCCTCGACTTCTGGGCCCGCCCGAGGTGGGTCAGGCGAGTTGCCCGTGGGTCGTGGTCGTTTCCTCGTGCTGGAAGACCTTGCCCCGCTGCCAGGGCGTGCCCAGCGCCGGGAGGACGTACCGGTCGAGGCCGTAGTACCCGGCGTTCCGCCAGGCGAGGATCAAGAAGGCCTCGATCACGAAGAACATGGGGTTCACGCCCGCCACTCCGGCCAGCCCGAACGACACCGTGAGCAGCCCGGCGAAGAACGCTGCCACCCCGACGAACAGTCCGACGATCAGCGCGATCCCGATCGCCATCTCACCGAGGGAGATCACCTTGGAGAACAGCGCCGCCGGTCCCGGGTGTCCGAGCCACCGCAAGAACGCCGCGTACCAGCCGTAGTTCACCGCGGAGTGTGCGCCCTGTCCGGCGCCCGTCGTCGCGTACGCCAGGAATCCCTGGAGCGGCTTCGCCGTCTTCAACCAGGACTGGTCTGTGTAACCGAAGTGCCAGGTCCAGAACCCACCCGTAGTCCCGGTGACCTTCTCGAATCCCGCGTGCAGCCACTCGTACCCGAGGTACAGGCGAGCGACCAACCATACGAACGCGGCGGACCGCGCCGTGAAGAGCCAGTGTGCGAACTTCGGCTCCTCGTACTCCATCTCCTTCTGCATCGTACCCACCTCCTCTTTCTCCATGGTCAAGCCTGGCCGACCTCGGGAAGAGGGACAGCAGGCGAACGGCCCGGTCCGTACGGGTCGTTCGGGCGGATGGCGGAGGGGCGTTACTCGACGCTGCCGGGCATGGTCGTGTGCCGGGCGAGGTAGGCCGCCGCTTCAGCGCGCCGGGCCACTTCGAGCTTGGACAGGATGCTCGAGACGTAGTTCTTGACGGTCTTCTCGGCCAAGGTGAGCTCGTCGCCGATCTCGCGGTTGGTCTTCCCGTCCGCGACGAGCGTGAGGATCCGCTCCTCTTGGGGTGACAGGCGCGCGAGCTTCGGGTCGTTCATCAGGTGCTTGCCCTTGCGCAGTCGTTCGAGCACCGCGTTCGTGACCGCCGGGTCCAGCAGGCTCTCGCCGGCTCCGACGGCGCGGATCGCCCGCAGGAGGTCGTCGGAGCGCACCTGCTTCAACACGTAGCCCGAAGCGCCCGCCATGATCGACGCGAACAACGCCTCGTCATCGGCGAACGACGTGAGCATCAGCACCTGCGTCTTCGGATGCTTGGCAAGGATCTCCCGCGTTGCCTCGATCCCGCTCCCGTCGACGAGCCGGACGTCCATCACGACGACATCGGGGCGGGTTCGATCAGCCTCGTCGATCGCTTCGCGGACCGATCCTGCCTCGGCGGTCACGACGATGTCGTCCTGCGATTGCAGCATCGCGCGGATGCCATCACGGACGATCTGGTGGTCGTCGACGAGCATCACGCGGAGTGGGGGCGTCTTCATGGGGAGGGATGCTAGTCGGCGTTCACAACCGCGTCTCGTTCACCATCCCGGGCTACCAGTTGCATCAGCGCTTCGCCCACCCGGTCCAAGAAATCCTTCAAAGTCGCTTCCGCCACCCGGAACAGGACGGCCCGATCGATCGCGCGTCCGATCGGGCCGAGAGGCGGTACGTACCGCGCGCTCATCGCCAGCTGGGTCCGTGTCGGGGCCAGGGCGGCGACCTCGAGGTCCGCCTCCAAGGACGGGAACAGACCTGCTGCGCCCGTCGCCGTCCACCGCAGGGGCACCACGGTCTTCGACGCGATGTGAACCGGATGCCCGAATTCGATCGCAACCTGGCGGGCGACGCGGATATCGTCGCCGAACCCGACCTCAGCGAGCAGCGCGTCGCCGCGATGGTTCGCTTCCTCGGCCAGGCCCGGGAGCCAATCCTGTGGGGCATGCATCAACGCACGCTCGACACGGTCGGCATCGATCGGCAGCTCCATGAAGTAACGCGCGAACATGGACCGATCGTTTCAAGCGGTGGCGACCGTGGGATGGGTCGCACGACCCGGGCAAGTCGGGACCCCCGGCACCCATCTCACGTCACGCAGCCGCCGACACTAGTCGTCCTATGCGTGGAAGGAGCAGTCGATGAACGGTTCGGTCCGGAGGTGGGCGCTGGTTGCCACTACGAGTGCCCTGGCGCTCATCGGTACGGCGTGCAGCGGGGGGAGCGCCGTGACGACCGGTGGCGGAGGGGAACAGGCCGCGGCCGGCCCGGCCAAGGTGGAAGTCATGCTCTCGGAGTTCAAGATCGATCCGGCGACGATCACCGTGCCAGCCGATCAGCCCATCGAGTTCACCGTGATGAACATGGGTCAGGCGCAGCACTCGTTCGCGATCGACGTGGCGGGCACGATCGACGCGACCGACCTGATCGACCCGGGCGCGACCGCGACGCTCAACGTTCCGGCGCTCGACGCCGGCACGTACACGGCGTATTGCACCGTCCCCGGCCACAAGGATCTCGGCATGGTGGCGACCGTGACAGCGGGAACGGGGACCGCAGGTGCGTCCGGCTCCGCATCGTCGAGGACCATGAGCGCACAGCAGATGGCCGACATGCACAAGGCCGGGGTGGAGGCCTTCCTCGCCGGGAACCAGACGTCCACGCAAGGGAACCAGCTGCTCCAGCCGGCGATGGACGGCACCACCAAGGTCTTCACCCTCACGGCGCAGAACATCAAGTGGGAAGTATCGAAGGGCCAGTTCGTGGACGCGATGGCGTTCAACGGGCAGATCCCGGGTCCGCAGATCGAGGTCGGGTACGGAGACCACATCCGAGTCGTCGTGCAGAACCAGCTAGACCAGCCGACGGTCGTCCACTTCCACGGCATGACCGTGCCGAACAGCATGGATGGCGTGCCCTACATCACGCAAGATCCGATCATGCCGGGGCAGGTCTGGACGTACGAGTTCACCGTGAAGGATCCGCCGGGCATGTACGTGTATCACTCGCACTTCAACTCGACGGAGCAGGTGGGTTCCGGCCTCTATGGGGCGCTCATGGTGGAACCCAAGGACGGGGCTTGGCCCTACCGTTCGCTGAGCATCGACCGCCGGACGGGGTTCTCGACGATCGGTGCACCCGTCACGGTCGACGACGAGTCCACGCTCTTCCTGGGCGACGGCCCTTTGGGGTACGTCCTGAACGGCAAGTCGTTCCCGGCGACGTCACCGATCGTCGCGAAGAAGGGCGACTGGGTCCTGATCCACATGGCGAACGACGGCTCGATGCTGCACCCGATGCACCTGCACGGATACCACTTCGAAGTCGTTGCGCAGGACGGGTTCCCGCTCGAGCAGCCCTACATGGCCGACACGCTGGTGATCGCGCCCGGACAGCGCTTCGACGTGCTGATCCACGCGATCTATCCCGGCGCGTGGGCGTTCCACTGCCACATCCTTCCGCACGTGGAAGGCCCGCAGGGGATGTACGGGATGGTGACGGCGCTCGTGGTGCGATGAGCGGGTCGCTCTAGTCTGAAACAGACTAGAGCGGGATGGCCGCGCGAACCGTGGTTCCCGTGCCGGCCGCGCTCTGGATGTCGAGCGATCCTCCGAGCGAGTCGACCCGCCCTCGGAGGTTCGCCAGGCCGAGGCCGACGGGCGCGCCGTTCAGCTCGAACCCGCGACCATCGTCGTCGATCTCGAGCATCGCGCCGCCGTTCGCGTGCCGGAGCGTGACGCGGCAGGTCGTGGCCTGGGCGTGACGGCTCACGTTCGACAGGGCCTCCCGCGTGAGCTGCACGACGTCGGACGCGACGGAGGCAAGCTCGGCGGCGACGGTCGGGTCCACGTCGACCACGATGACGACACCCGTGCGGCCCTCGAACTCCGCCGCCAGCTCCCGCAGCGCCTGGTCGAGCTGCCGGTCGGCAAGGATCCCTGGTCGCAGTCCGAAGATGTAGTTGCGCAGGTCGCGGATCGCGCCGTCGATGTCCTCCACCGCGCTTTCGATCCGGGTCGTCATGTTTGCGTCTTGGGTGAGCGCTGCTGCCCCCTGCAAGCTCATCCCCACCGCGAAGAGCGATTGGATCACCCCGTCGTGCAGCTCCTTTGCGATCCGCTCGCGTTCGTCGAGGACCTCGAGGCGTCGGAGCTCGCCCTGTGTCCGCTGGCTCTCCTCGTACAGGCGAGCGTTCTCGACGGCCACCCCCGCCTGGGTCGCGAGCACTTGGATCGCACGCTGGTCGTCCAACGTGAACTCGGCCGCCCCTTGCTTCTCCGTCACGTAGATGTTCCCGAAAGTCTTGCCGCGCGCGATCACGGGGGCCCCAAGGAGCGAGCGCATGTGTGGGTGGCTGGACGGGAAACCCACGGATCGTGGGTCGGCGGCGATGTCGGGGATCCGCAGGGGGAGCCCTTGGCTGATCAGGAGGCCGAGGATGCCGTGTCCCGTGGGCGGGTCTCCGATCGCCGCACGCTCGTCGGCGGTCAGGCCCTCCGTGATGAACTGCTCGATCCTGCCGTCCTCTCCCAGCACGCTCAGGGCGCCGTAACGGGCGCCGGAGATGTCGGTGGCCAGCTCGACGATGCGCTGGAGCACGGCGTCGATCGCGAGCTCGGACGAGAGCGCCAAGCCTGCCTCGATCAACAGATCGGAGATGTCTCGGGCGGGGGCGGGCTCCGTCACGGGCGTAGCGTAACGCGACGAAGGAAGGGGTCTCACCCCTTCCTTCGTCTCTCGGTCCGCGATCGGCGAGGTCAGCGAGCCGAACGCAGCTGCAGGACCGGAACCTGCTCCGGCTCCGGTGCCTCGGGAACCTCGAGGAGCTCGACGTGCTCCGTCCGGATCGGGATCCGTTCGCCCTGGCGACGCCAGCGCAGGTAGAGGTAGACCGGGATACCGAACATCAGCAGCAGGTAGCCCTTCGCGATCGACTCGGAGCCGGTCGCGTACATCGCCCAGATCGAGTACCCGAATCCGAGCACCGCGATGAGGACGTTGCGGCCGAACTTCCGGCCGGTGAAGCGCTCCGGCTCCTTGGCGAAGAGCGCGATCTGCGCCGCGGCCGCGAACGCGTACGGCACGACCGTGGTGAGGGTCGCGAGCAGGATCATGAACCCGAACTGATCCACCAGGGACTTCGTGTAGTTCATGAACATCAGCCCGGTCACCAGCACGCCTGCGGCGATCAAACCGTAGACCGGTGTGCGACGCGTCCCGCTCAGCTGGCCGAAGAACTTGGGGAACAACCCGTCCCCGGCGGCCGCCAACGACACGCGAGCCGTCAGCAGCGTCCATCCGTTCAGGCAGCCGAACGTCGCGATCATGCCGATCACGGCGACCGTCTTGCCCCAGGCTCCTCCGAAGATCGAGGTCGCTGCCGCGGCGAACGGGGCGTTCGAGCTCTGCAGCGCCGTGAGCGGGATGATCCCCATGACGGCGATCGTGGCGATGACGTAGACGAGCGCGGTGACCGCCGTGCCCAGGTAGGTCGCCCGTGGGATCGTGCGCTCGGGGTCCTTCACCTCTTCCGCCGGCACGGTCGCCGACTCGAGCCCGATGAACGCCCACAACGTGAGGCCGATCGCCGCGGTGACGCCCTCCAACAACGTCAGCGCGTGCCGTCCGAACCCTCCCGTCGCGTGCAGGAACGGGGTGAAGTGGTCGGCTTTGAAGTAGAACATGCCGATGACGCCGATCAACGCGAGCGGCACGAACTTGAGGATCGTCGTGACGAGCTGGACCCGGCCGCCCTCACGGACACCGAGGACGTTCACGGACGTGCAGAGCCAGATGGCTCCGACGGCGAGCAGCGCCTTGGCGATGTTGCTGTTGTCCAAGCCCGGCCAGACCACCGTCGTGAAGCCGACGAACGCGACCGCGATGGCCGCGTTGCCCACCCACGCCGCGATCCAGTACCCCCAGGCGGTCCAGAAGCCGATGAAGTCGCCGAACGCGTGCCGCGCGTAGACGTACGGCCCACCGGTCTTCGGATAGGCGCGACCCATGGTGGCGAAGACGGCCGCCAGGAGCATCGCTCCCGCGCCAGTCACGATCCACGCGAGCAGCGCGCTGGATCCATAGGTGATCGCGACGCCGGCCAAGAGCGCCGGCAACAAGAACACCCCTGAGCCGATCATGTTCCCGATCACCATCGCCGTGGCCGTCCAAAGACCCATCTCACGCTTCAGCTCCGGACGATCACGAGAGACAGGGTCGTGCCCGATGCGCTTCATGGTGTCCTCCTTGCACTGGAGGAGACCCTTCGTCTCCCTGCGCCACCACGCTAGGTCTCCGAGCGATGGACGTGAGGGGCCAACCGGCCGGTCGGGATCGGGACCCTGGGACGTCGCCGCAGATCTCGTCGACCGGGGTCCCACTCGCATAGGGCCGGTCGGCACCGGCAACGGGCGCCAGACCGACCTACGGTCGGATCGTTCGAAGGAGGTGTCGACCATGTCGAAGGTTCGAGACGTGATGACGAAGACCGTGGTGACGGCCGGGGAGGAGAGCACCTTCCGGGAGCTGGTCGGGATCATGCACGAATGGCGTGTCAGCGCGCTGCCGGTGGTGGATCCAACGGGATCGATCGTCGGAGTGGTGTCGGAGGCCGACCTCTTGCTGAAGGAGGATCCTCAGGTGCTGACGCCCCACTTCATCGAGCGACGCGCTCGTCGTCTGGACCGTAGCAAGGCCCTAGCTGTCATCGCTCGCGACCTGATGACGACGCCGGCGGTCACGGTCGAGCCGGACGCTCCCCTCGCGGCTGCGGCGCACGCGATGCACGAGCGCGGCGTCAAGCGGCTCTTCGTCACGGACCCCGACGGGAGCGTGCTCGGCGTCGTTTCACGCTTCGATCTCCTGCGAGCCTTCCTCCGAGGAGACGCCGAGATCAGCGCCGATGTCGATCAAGTGCTAGTGAGTGAGCTCCGCTTGCCGCCCGATGCCATCCACGTGGAAGTGAACGAGGGGATCGTCGTGCTCGACGGATGCGTCGAGCGCCGGACGCTCGCGCCCGACGCAGTGAC
This sequence comes from Actinomycetota bacterium, assembly GCA_050692375.1. Classification (GTDB taxonomy): domain Bacteria; phylum Actinomycetota; class UBA4738; order UBA4738; family HRBIN12; genus JBBQVZ01. The sequence goes on along the minus strand of JBOGVK010000265.1, from coordinate 2,042 downwards.
GCACGTCCGGACCGTCGAAGGTGTGATCGACGTGGTGGATCATGTGACCTGGGATTACGACGACACCGTCGCTGCGGGGTACGGCGCCGGTTGGGTCGGGTTCTGACGGCTCAGCCCGCTGCGACGCGCTCGCCGGACGGCACCGGCTGGGCCTCGGCCGCCGGTTCTCGCGCTTCCCGGGGAGGCCGGTATCCGTAGGTGAGTCCCCGCACGATCACGAGGAACAACGTCGCGACGCCCGTGACCACATACATCCCGAACATCCACGGCAGGATCGAGTCGGTTCCGGCGAAGAGCCCGTGAAGCATGCTGAGCGAGAACATCGGAATGGCGAGGAGATGCAGCTTCCGCCACCATAGGGTCCCGATCCGTTTCCGGGCCCACGAGGAAACGAGCACGATCACCGTGCCGTACGTCGCGAGGATGCCCAACGCGACGGGGATCGGTTTGAACGTCGTGCGCAGCGGCACGAACAGGTCGGGCAGACCGAACGGCACGAACCGGTCGAGCGCCAACCCGATCAGGTGGATCGCCAGGAACGCCAACCCTGCGCTCGCCGTCGTCGCATGGAACGCCGTCGAGGCACGTTTGGAGATCCGTTTCGTGACGAGAGATGTGCTCGACACCAGCCCCCATGCGGTGGAGAGGAACAGTGCCAGGTAGGCGGCCACCCCGGCTGCGCGAAGGATGTTCCAGTTCGTCACGCCGCGTCCTCGTCAACCGCGAAGTTGACGATCAGGTCGCCCTCTTCGGTCACGAGCGCACAGGGAACGGCGTCGATCGCGTCGGTGCCCTTCAACAGCGCCCACGTGGCGAGCACTTCCGCCTCGGCGCACGTCGGCGCCCACACGGTCGCCTGAACCACCGGGGTTCGAGCCGGAGCTCCCGTCCGTGGATCGATGATGTGGTGCAGACCCGGTCCCCACGCCCGCCGCATCGTCGACGAGCTGGCGAGCGCCCCGGTTGCCAGTTGGAGCCAGCCAGCCGCTTCGCTCGTCACCCCCGGATCTTCGATCGCGACGTCGAGGATGGGAGCGTCGCCCGCGATCCGTAGATCGCCTCCGGCGCTGACGAGCACCCACGGGAGCCCGGCGCAGAGCGCTGCATCGACCGCGACATCGACGGTCCAGCCTTTCGCGACACCACCCAGATCGAGGCCCACATCGCGCGGGAGACGCACCGATCCGTCACGGATCTCGATCTGCCGCCAGCGTCCGCAGGGCCGTGGCGGTCGGAGAGCACCCCGGGCTCCGGCGAGGATCTCGTCGAAGTCCCGGTCGTATCCGGCGGCGATGACCGCGTCGAGCGCGCTGGGGTCGAACGATCCGTCGGTGGCCTCCGCGCGTGCGAGCGCGAAGCGGACGAGCGCTTCGAACGGTTCGGACACCTCCGTCCACCGTCCCGAGCGACCGTTGACGCGCGAAAGCTCGCTGTCTGCCCGGAACCGAGAGAACCGTCGCTCCTCGCGCGCGAATACCTCTTCCACGATCGCGGACGCCGCGGCGAAGACCGTCCCCGCTGATGAAGGGAGGTACACGGCGACGTCGGTACCCATCGCACGGAAGTGGTGGCGGATCTGTTCCTCCATCACGAGCCTCCCGTGCTGGGTGGTGGTGGCGGCGGAGGAGGCGGCGCCTGCGTCGGCGGCGGGTTGGGCGCCGGGACGGGGTTCGGTGCTGGTGCGGGGCTGGGCGCGGGGGCGGGACCTGGGCTCGGGGTCGAACCCCCGCCGGAACCGCCACCCCCGCCGGAACCGCCACCCCCGCCGGAGGTTGGTTGCGACCCACCCCCGGCGCCTCCCGACGTCGGCGACGGACCGGGCCCACTCGATATCGACGTCGTTGCGCCCGACCCGCCGAAAGTCACCGGGGAGTCGATGGAGTTCTTCGACCGGACCGTGCGCCGGACGGCGCGTCGTGCGACCGTTTGGTGTCGCCCCGCCCGGTGCCGGGGCCGAGCCGCCGCGGCCGTGGTCGGCTTCGGCGCGATCCCCAGCGCGCCGAGCACGCTCAGGAACGCCGCGCCCACCGACCCCCAAGCGG
>JBOGVK010000264.1:0-5476 GCA_050692375.1 Actinomycetota bacterium | reverse complement strand
CTCGGTTCTCTCGTCGGCGACGCACAGGAGCAGCGGGATCGCCTGGACGCCGCTGTCGCCGCCGACGAGGACGCAGCCGGCTACCTGCAGCGGCTGGAGGCCCTCGCCGGCGACGAACGGATCCCATCGGGCGACGAACTGGCGTCAGAGATCGAGCGATTCCTCTCCGAGACCGGCCGCGACGGCGGCGACGAGCCCGGACCGTTCGAGGGTCGCTGACCTCCGGCCGCCGAACCTAGGGTTGCGTCACATCCACACCGATGATCGGAGCGTTCGTCACGATCGGCGTTCGCGTCACCGAGATCTTGCCGTCTGCCTCGAGCTGATCGACCTGGTCGTCGACGGTGATGAGCACCGGCGTCGTCCCCGGCATCCAGCGGATGTACACCAGGTCCCAGAACGGCGTGTAGCTGTCCTCGCCCGGCTCCGAGCCGAAGACCGTGAGCTGTCCGTCGGCCGCCCGGCCTCGCACTTCGAACTGCGCCGGCAACATATGGGCCTTCTCCTGCGCCATCACCGGCGAGTAGTTGATGCCTTCCTTCGTCGCCAGTCTCTGGTTCGAGATGTCTGTTTCGATGTACGCGTCGATGTGACTGTCGTAGTAGCTGAACTCGATCGTCGGCGGGGTCACGGAGCCAGTACGGATCGCAGCCTTCCGTGCCGACGCGAGCGCGATAGAGACCACGCCGACGACCAGCGCGAGCGCGACCACGGTCGCGATCGCAGAGCGATGCTTCATCCCCCACCTCCATGTTCGGGACGCGTCCGAAGGACGTCGTCGACCGGAACGGCGCCGTTCCCTTGGCCCGCGGAGGGCATACGGACGGGTGAGTGAGAGGGATTCGCTCGTGACCTTTCGGGTGAAGGAAAGGCCCGCCGAGCCTCACACGCCGACGTTCACATAGCGGAGGATCGGCTCATCGCCGATCCATTCGACCAAGGTGATGCCACCCCATGACTGGTCGATCCGAAAGATCGTTTCGTCGTTCAACCGCATGACATCCGCGAGTACCGCCCGGATCACCCCCCCGTGCGTCACCACGGCGATCGCCCCGCCTTCGTGCTCTCGACGGATCCGCGCGATCTCCGATGTCACGCGGGCTCGGAGGTCGGAGAAGCTCTCGCCGTCCGGGAAGTGCATGCTCGCGGGCTCGTCCATCCATCGCGCGTAGACATCGGGATGTGCCGCGGCGATCTCGTCGAACGTGCGTCCCTCGAAGGACCCGAAGTCGATCTCCGCAAGTGCTTCGCGGATCAAAGGCTTCAGGCCGTGCCTCGCCGCCACCGCGGTAGCGGTTGCGATCGCCCGACTCCGCGGGCTCGCATAGACGGCGTCCAACGTCGCGTCGGCGAGATGACTGGAGATCCGGCTCGCCTGCGCGACGCCTCTGCTCGACAGCGGGACGTCCAGCTTTCCGTGGCACACCTGCCGTGCCCAATCCGCCGACTCCGCGTGGCGGACGAAGAACATCGACGTCGCCGGCGGCGACGTCACCGGAACGCCAATCCCACTAGGAGCACGGCCGCCTGAGTCCCTTCGACGGTCGCTCCCAGCGTGTCTCCGGTCATGCCTCCGAGGCGTCGGAGGCACCTCCATGTCCACACGCCGGACACGCCGGCTGCGACAGCGCTCGCGATGAGCCCGCGTGTTCCGGCGGTCGCGGACGCGATCACCACGCCGAGGATGGCAGCGCTCGCTGCCCATATGGGTCGGCCGTGATCGCACAGGACCCCGCCGATCCCGACGCTCGACCGTGCGTATGGCGTCTCGGTACCGAGAACACCGACGATCGCTCGCGACACGGCCCCGGCGGCGACCAGCGTCCACAGCCCACCCGATCGATCAACCAGCCCGGCGACGGCGACGGTCTTCAGCAACAGATCGACGACGATCGCCACAGCCCCATACGTCCCAATCGAGTGATCGCGCATGACCTCGAGCGCTCGCTCGCGCGTGGAGGCCCCGTAGCCGTCGCACGTGTCGGCGAGGCCGTCAACGTGCAAGCCGCCGGTGAGGATGACCTCGACGGCTACAGCGCCGACCGCGGCGACACCCGCCGGGAACGCGGTCCGCAACGTCCACGCGACCCCCGCGGCGCACGCGCCGATCAGAGCGCCCACGACCGGGAACACCACGACGCCGCGAGCGATGTCACCCGGCTCAACGACGCCGCGAAGGTCGACCGGCAATCGTGTCAGGAAGGCCGCAGCCGCAACGATCGAGCGGCCGATCCCTCCTCCATGCGCCCGCGTGTCCACGACGTCACGCTCCGGAGTCGGTGACGTTCGCTTCGTGGAACGTCGCCATCTCCTCAAGCAGGCCGAGGGACGCGTCCACGATGGGGATCGCGAGCGCTGCGCCACTCCCTTCACCCAGACGCATCCCAAGGTCGAGGATCGGTTCCAGCCCAAGGGCCTCGAGAACCACCGCATGACCGGGTTCGGTCGACCGATGTGAAGCGAGCATCGACTCGATGCACAGAGGCGAGATGCGCGAGGCAACCAATGCTGCCGCCGCGGTGATGAACCCATCGAGTAGGACCGGGATCCGCGCGCCGGCCGCACCGAGCATCACGCCCGACAACACGCCGATCTCGAACCCACCTAGGGCGGCCAGGATGCCGATCGGTTCGCCAAGTCCGACGGCGTCCGCGTTCGCGGCGAGCGCTCGCCGGACGGCGTCGACCTTCCGGGCGAGTCCCTCGTCGTCTACCCCGGTGCCTCGTCCGCACACCATCTCAGGCTCCACCGACAGAAGAGCCGCAACGAGCGCCGAGGCCGAGGTCGTGTTCGCGATGCCCATCTCTCCGAGACCGACGAGTCCGACCCCGTCGGCCGCTAGCTCTTGGACGAGATCGATACCGACGGCCAACGCACCGAACGCTTGATCCATCGACATCGCCGGACCGTGGGTGGCGTTGGCCGTGCCGGGTCCGATGCGACGAGACAGGATGCCGGGGAAATCGCCAAGTTCGGAAACGATCCCTGCATCAACGACGACCAGGCGGGCTCCGGCTCGCCGAGCGAGCACGCAGACCGCGGCGCCCTCGGTCGCGAAGTTGCGGACCATCTGCGCCGTCACCTCCTGCGGATAAGCGCTGACGCGCTCGGCGGCGATCCCGTGATCCGCGGCAGCGACGATCACGACCGAGGGAGCCGGCTTGGGATCCGACACATGGCGGATCCCGGCAACGCGTGATGCGATCGACTCCAACCGACCGAGGCTGCCGCGAGGCTTCGTCTTCTGGTCCATCGCAGCCTGGGCGGCTGCGGCAGATGCGGCGTCGGCCGGCCCGACCTGGGCCGTGGTCATCATCACGAGCTCTCGGCTGTCACGCACGTCCGAACATCTCGATGAGATCGCTCGTAGGAGTCAGTTCAAGCGCACGGCCGGCGACCATGACCACGGCCCGGTCGGCGACGTCGCAGAACGATGCGTTCACTCGGCCCTGGATATCGCGGAACGCTCGCCCGAGCTCGTACGCCGGCACCACACCCATGCCCACTTCGTTCGACACCACCAGGGTGGGAGCCACGCGATCGGCAGCCAGCGCTGCGACCCGCTCAGCCTCTTCCTCGATCCGCTCCGCCGGCCATCCGGACATGAGCAGGTTCGAGACCCACAACGTGAGGCAGTCGAGGATGACACACGCGTGCTGAGGCACGCCCGCGAACGCGCCAGCGACATCGAGCGGCTCCTCGACCGTGATCCATCCGGGCGGACGTTCCGCGCGATGAACGGCGATCCGTTCGGCCATCTCGTCGTCGCGGGCCTCGGCCGTCGCGATCAGCGTGACCGCCGCATCGGTTGCGCGGGCGAGTCGTAGGGCCAACGCCGACTTCCCGCTCCGCGCTCCTCCGAGCACGACGAGGAGCGCCATCAGAAATCGATCCCGCGCATCGCACGAACGCCCTGGTCGAACGCGTGTTTCTCGTTCCGCATCTCGGTCACCGTATCCGCGATCGCGAGGAGCTCAGCTGGAGCGTCGCGCCCGGTCGCTACGACCGAGACATGGGCTGGACGCGTGAGGATCTCGTTCACGACCTCCGCGATCGAGATCCATCCCCAGTTCATCGGGTATGTGATCTCGTCGAGGACGATCAGACGATGATCGCCCGATGTGAGCAGGCTCGATGCCTTCCGCCAGCCTTCCCGTGCCACGGCCTCCGTTTCCTCCATGTCGGACGAATCCCACGTGAAGCCGTCGCCGGTCGTCCACCAATCGATACCGAGCATGACGCACGCCTTCTGCTCTCCGGTCCGCCACCGGCCGGATTTCAAGAACTGCACGATGCAGACGGGCCACCCGGCGGCGCGCGCACGCATCGCGGTGCCGAACGCCGCCGTGGACTTCCCCTTCCCGTCGCCCGTGTTCACCAAAACGAGCGAGGTCGCTTTCCGGGTTGCCCGCCGAGGGGGCTCGACGGGAGGGACCCCATCCATCGCCGCATTCATCGGACCTCCTCCTCTTCGCTGTCCGCCGGGTAAGCCGACGCTTCTCGCACGGGCACGACTGCGCGTCCGGCTTTCAGAACGGGGAGCACGCGTACCCGCGCGTCGTAGTGCCGCTCGATCGCGGACCGGGTCAGTACCTCGTCGGCACGGCCGCACACGACCACCTGTCCGTCCACGAGGAGTACGAGCTCGTCGGCGTATTGGCCCGCCTGCGTCAGGTCGTGCATCGCGGCAAGGACCGTGAGGCCGTCCTGCCTGCGCAGCTCGTCGACGAGATCGAGCACTTCCTGTTGACGGCCCACGTCCAGGGCCGTCGTCGGCTCGTCGAGCAGAAGGATCGGCGCCTGCTGAGCCAGTGCCCGGCCGATCACGGCCCGCCGCCGCTCCCCGCCGCTCAACGTTCCAAGCTCCCGGGAGGCCAGCGCTCCCAGCTGGAGCCGGTCGATGACGTCACCGGCCACGCGACGATCCCGAGCACCCTCCCTCGCCAGGTACGAAAGGTGGGGCGTCCTGCCGAGGAGCACATACTCCGAGACCGTCATCCCAGGCGGCACCTCCGGTTCCTGGGGAACGAGCGCGACCCGTCGCGCGATCTCTCGCGGAGCGAGGTCCCGAGCGCGGGCACCGCCGACCGAGATGGACCCGTCGTGGCTCACGAGCCCGCCGACCGCACGCAGCACCGAGGTCTTCCCCGCTCCGTTCGGGCCGATCAAAGTCAACCATCCTCCTGGTGGAACACGGAACGACACGTCGTGAACGACCGGCGTAGCTCCGAAACTGATGGAGACGTGCTCGAGCGTGATCACGGCGCCGACGTCCGCGTCGACCGGAGCACCATGATGAAGAACGGCGCACCGATGAAGGCCGTGATCACGCCGATCGGCAACTCCGAGGGAGCCACCACCATCCGCGCCAATGTGTCGGCGAGGACGAGGAAGGCCGCCCCCAGCGCGAGCGAGAGCGGCACCACGACGCGGTAGCTCCTGCCAACGACCAGCCGCACGGTGTGCGGGATGATGA
>JBOGVK010000263.1:0-6837 GCA_050692375.1 Actinomycetota bacterium | reverse complement strand
ATTTCGTCGAGCAGCACGACGGAGTACGGCTTGCGGCGGATCTTCTCGGTCAACTGGCCGCCCTCTTCGTACCCGATATAGCCCGGAGGGGCGCCGACTAATCGGCTGACGTTGTGCTTCTCCATGTATTCGGACATGTCGAGCTGAACGATGTTGTTCTCGTCGCCGAACATGAACTGCGCCAGCCGCTTGGCGAGCAACGTCTTGCCCACGCCGGTCGGCCCGGCGAAGATGAAGCTGCCGATCGGCCGCTTCGGATCCTTCAGGCCGGCCCGGCTCTTGCGCACCGCCCGGGCGATGGCCACGATCGCTTCGTGCTGGCTGACGACCGCGGTGTGCAACTCGTCCTCCATCTTCAACAGCCGCTGCGTCTCGTCGGTGTTCATCGACTTCAGCGGCACGCCGGTCATCTTGCTGATGACCTCGCGGATCACCTCGTCATCGACGACGCCATCGGTCTCCTTGGCCTTCTCGCGCCATTCGCGGGTGATCTGCTCCTTCTTCTTCTTCAGCTTGTCGGCCTGGTCGCGCAGGTGGGCGGCCTTCTCGAAGTCCTGCTCCGCGACGGCCGACTCCTTCTCCTGGTTGAGCTGCTCGATCTGCCCGTCCAGGTCTTTCAGGTCCGGCGGCCGAGTCACGGCCTTCAGGCGAACGCGGGCGCCGGCCTCGTCGATCACGTCGATGGCCTTGTCGGGCAGGCACCGGCCGCTGATGTAGCGGTCCGACAGGTCCACGGCCGACAGTAGCGCTTCGTCCTTGATCTGGACGCGGTGGTGCGCCTCGTAACGGTCGCGCAGGCCCTTGAGGATTTCGATGGTGTGCTCCACCGTCGGCTCGCCCACCTGCACCGGCTGGAAGCGGCGCTCCAGCGCGGCGTCCTTCTCGATGTACTTGCGGTACTCGTCGAGCGTGGTGGCGCCGATGATCTGCAATTCACCGCGGGCCAGCTTTGGCTTCAGGATCGACGCGGCGTCGATCGCGCCCTCAGCCGCACCCGCACCGACCAGGGTGTGGATCTCGTCGATGAACAGGATGATGTCTCCGCGGGTGCGGATCTCCTTGAGCACCTTCTTGAGGCGCTCCTCGAAGTCACCGCGGTAGCGTGAGCCAGCCACGAGGGCCCCGAGGTCGAGCGTGTAGATCTGCTTCCCCTTCAGGGTCTCGGGCACCTCGCCGCGGACGATGTCCTGCGACAGGCCCTCGACGACGGCGGTCTTGCCGACGCCGGGCTCTCCGATCAACACCGGGTTGTTCTTGGTCCGGCGGGAGAGGACCTGCATGACCCGCTCGATCTCCTGCTCGCGGCCGATGACCGGGTCGAGCTTCCCGTCGCGAGCGAGCTGGGTGAGGTTGCGACCGAATTGATCCAGCACCATCGAGCCCTGCGGCCCGCCCTCGCCGGATCCTGCGGGCGTCTGCTCCCCCTTGCCTCCCGTGTAGCCGGAGAGCAGTTGGATCACGGTCTGGCGAACACGGTTGAGATCGGCGCCCAGCTTCTGCAAGACCTGGGCGGCCACGCCCTCGCCCTCGCGGATGAGACCGAGCAGGATGTGCTCGGTGCCGATGTAGTTGTGGCCGAGCTGCAACGCCTCGCGGAGGCTGAGCTCCAAGACCTTCTTCGCGCGCGGGGTGAACGGGATGTGCCCGGTGGGGGCGGCCTGGCCTTGACCGATGATCTCCTCGACCTGCTGACGGACCGCCTCGAGCGAGATGTTCAGCGACTCGAGCGCCTTCGCGGCCACTCCTTCGCCTTCGTGGATCAGCCCGAGCAGGATGTGCTCGGTACCGATGTAGTTGTGGTTGAGCATCCTCGCCTCTTCTTGCGCGAGGACCACCACTCGTCTGGCTCGGTCCGTGAAACGTTCGAACATGTCAGCGTCCTCCGGGCAACGACCCGCATGTTCCCGAACCTCTGGGATCCACGGACCACGTCCTACCCCTGAGGCACATCGAGCGCCGTACCCGACGAACGGTCACGGCGCCCGCTGAGGGCAAGTATACCCGTGCCCTCCGATAAGCTTTGAACGGCATCGCGTCTTTCCCTTCGTCGTCCATCTCGTCTCTTACCTCTTCGGACGTTCCCCGCGTGAGGATTAGAGCATCGCCCGGCGGATACGGCAGCCCTCCGTTGGTACTACGTGAAGTCCTCCCGTTGGTCCGTTGTGCGCGAAGCGCGCCCGTGCCACGATCGACGAACCTTCCCCACTCACGGCGCCCCCCGCCGCCGCTCCGATGTGTGAGGAGGTCTTCGTGCGAGTGTTGGTCGTTGACGACCATCCGGGGTTCCGTCAGGCATTGACGAGTGCGCTCGAGATGGTGGACGAGATCGAGGTTGCCGGCGAAGCGGGGGGCGGGCTCGACGCGTTCCGAGAAGCTTCCGAGATCTCTCCTGACGTGGTGCTGATGGATCTGTCCATGCCGGATCTCTCGGGCTTCGACGCGATGGAACGGATCCACGAACGCCATCCAGGGCTCCCGGTGGTCATCCTGACCGCCAACGCGGATCCGGACGTCGAGTCGGAGGCATGGCGCGCGGGAGCTTCCGGCTTCATGGCGAAGGGCACGACGCTCGACGACATCGTGATCGTGCTCCAGGGGGTCGTCGAGCAGTCGTCCTGATCGCGGATGCTAAGAACGCTGCGTGCTATTGCGAGATCGACTTCTCGACCGAACGCAAGCGACCGCTGAGCTGGATCAACAACTTTCGCGCAAGCTCCGGGAACTGGTCGAGCAACGCGTTGAAGTCCCACGAGGTGAGCGACACCGTCTTGAGGTCGGTCGCCGCTGCCACCGTCGCCGAACGAGGGCCGCCGTCCAGGAGCGACATCTCGCCGAAGTAGGCGCCGGGCCCGAGCGTCGCGTGGTTGGTACCATCGACCGAGACCGACGCCTCGCCCTCGACGATCATGTGGAACCCGACGCCGGACTCGCCCTGTTTCGCGATCACCTTGCCCGCCGGGAACTCGACCTCCTTCGCGATTGCTGCCACCCGTTGCAATCCCTTCTCGCCGAACCCACTGAACAGCGGTACCGACCGGATGTGATCGAGCGTTCCCTCCTGGTCCATCGCGTCCCCCTCTTCCTGCGCCTACCGGCCATCGCGGCCCGGGGCGTTTCGCGCGGCCAAGTATAGGCCGAGCCTCTCGCCTAGGCCTCGGGGCTCGTCGTCGAGGTCTCCGGCCGTTGATGCGGGAACAGGATCAGGTCTCGCAGTGAAGGTGCGTCCGTGAGCACCATCAGCAGCCGGTCGATGCCGATCCCGATCCCGCCGGTCGGAGGCATGCCGTGTTCGAGCGCCATGAGGAAGTCCTCGTCGAGCGGGTGTGCCTCCTCGTCTCCCGCTTCGCCCTGGGCCATCTGGTCCTCGAACTTCGCTCGTTGCTCGATGGGATCCGTGAGCTCGGAGAAGGCGGTTCCGAGCTCGACGCCCCCGACGATGACATCGAAGTGTTCGGTGAGCGCAGGATCGTCCCGATGGGGACGAGCGAGCGGCGAGACCTCCCGGGGGAAGTCGCACACGAACGTCGGCTCGAACAACGTGTGCTCGACCAGCTTCTCGAAGAGCTCGAGGACGATCTTGCCCGGTCGCCAGGCGGGGTCGACCGACACGCCGTGGCGATCCGCGAGGTCGGCGAGATCCGGACGATCGAGCGTGATCGGCTCGCCGATCGCGAGCGAGACCGCGCCGAGCACCGTGATCCGGTGGAACGGGGCCCCGAGGTCCAGCTCGCGATCGCGGAACCTCAATAGGAGCCCGCCGTGTACCGACTCCGCGCTCGCTCGGATGAGGATCTCCGCGATGCGCATCATCGTCTCGTAGTCGCCGTACGCCTGATAGAGCTCGAGCATCGTGAACTCCGGGTTGTGCTCGCGGTCGATGCCCTCGTTGCGGAAGTTCCTGCCGATCTCGTACACACGCTCGATGCCCCCGACGAGCAGCCGCTTCAGGTAGAGCTCCAGCGAGATCCGCAGTTTCAGATCGATGTCGAGCGCGTTGTGGTGCGTGGTGAACGGCTTCGCGAGCGCCCCCCCGGCCACGGACTGCAACACGGGGGTCTCGACCTCCACGAAGCCGCGCTCGTCCAATTCACGACGGATCGTCCGCAAGACGGTGGCACGCGCCTGGAGGTACGCGCGCGCCTGCGGATCGGTGATCAGATGCAGGTAGCGGCGGCGGTGCTGAAGGTCGGGATCTTGGAGACCGTGGTGTTTCTCCGGCAGCGGTCGCAGTGCCTTCGTGAGCATGGTGAGGCTGTCGACCTTCAGGGAAAGCTCGCCGCCCCTGGTGCGCACGACGTGGCCGATCGCGCCGACGATGTCGCCCAGGTCGACGTCATCCAGGAGCGCATAGCCGTCCACGCCGAGCGTCGCCTCCTCGCAGAAGAGCTGGAGATCGCCCGAACGATCCCGGATCACCAAGAACGTGAGCTTGCCGTGGCGCCGCGCCAATACGACGCGCCCGGCCACGGACGCACGCCGATCCGACACTTCTTCCGGATCGAGCCGATCCTCGAACTCGGCCAGCAGATCAGCGGCATGCGTGTCGACATCGAACATCAGCGCGAACGGCTCGATGCCGCCTTCGCGGAGTCGTTCCATCGACTCGCGGCGAGCACGGAGAACCTCGGCCTCGCGCGGAAGACCCTCGTGGGACTCGAACTCACTCATCGGCGGTCACGACGTTCCGCTCGAAGACCAGGCGGAGTCCCTCGAGCGTGAGCCATGGTTCGTGATGATCGATCGTGTGGCAGTGCGGGATCACAACCGACGCCAGGCCCCCGGTCGCGATGACGGTCGCCCTGCCGAGCTCGACGCGGATCCGTTCGACGATCGCGTCGACCTCGCCGGCCGTTCCGAAGATCAATCCGGACTGGATGCACTCCACCGTGTTCTTCCCGATCACCGAGGCCGGCGCCGTCAGCTCGACGCGCGTGAGACGTGCGGTCCGCGAGAACAGGCTCGCCGCGGAGGCCTGCATACCCGGTGCGATCACCCCACCGACGAACTCGCCCTTCTCCGAAACAACGTCGAAGTTCGTGGCGGTGCCGAAGTCGACGACGATCGCGGGGCCGCCGAACCGCGAGAACGCCGCGAGCGCGTTCACGACCCGGTCTGCGCCGACCTCGCGAGGATTGTCCGTGAGGATGGGAACGCCGGTCTTGGTGCCGGGGCCGACGATGACCGGTGGAGCGGGGAAGTAACGCGACGCCATCTCGCGGATGGCCGCGGTCACGTCCGGCACGACCGAGGCCACCACCAAGCCCGTGACCTGCGACTCGAACGACATATCCTCCTGCGCCAGGAACCCCGAGAGCATGAGCGCCAGCTCGTCCGCGGTGCGCTCGGCTTGGGTCGAGACGCGCCAGGTATGTGCGAGCTCGGACCCGCGGAACACACCCAGGACGATCTCGGTGTTGCCGACGTCGGCGGCCAGGAGCATCGGCGGAATCCTACCCGGCGGTCGGCAGCCGGAGATTGTCGATCAAGCGCGCCGAAGGGAAGCGCGCGGCGATCAACGCACGTGCCGGCCCATCGATCTCGACGACCGGCAGGAACGTCGCTTCGTCGACCACCGCGGCGTAGTCGAGCGATGCCAGCGGGGTCGCGCCCACCTCGCGAGCCATCGCCGCGATCAGCATCGCCGAGGCCCCTTCTCCCGAACGAACGAGTACGGCCGCTTCGGAGAGCCCGAGGAACAGGCATCCCGCTTGCTCGCGCTCATCCGGCGAGAGATAGGCGTTCCTCGAGGAGAGCGCGAGCCCGTCGGGCTCGCGCTCGGTGGCGCAGGGGACGACGGTGACCGAGAGCTGGAGTTGTTCCACCATCCGCCGGACCAGGAACAACTGCTGCGCGTCCTTCTCACCGAAGTAGGCGGCGCACGGACCGACGACATCCAGGAGCCGGCGTACGGCCGTCAGCACCCCGGCGAAGTGGCCGGGCCGCGCCCTCCCCTCGAAGAGGTCGCCGATCGGGCCGGGATCGCACGCGGGGAGCGGGACGCCGGGAGGGTACACCTCGTCCGCCGGTGGCACCCAGACGAGATCCGCGCCGAGCGACTCGCAGAGCGCGACATCGACCGCCTCATCCCGGGGGTATCGAGAGAGATCCTCGTCGGGTCCGAACTGAAGAGGGTTGACGAAGATCGACACCACGACCACGTCCCGTTCGGTCCGAGCGCGGCGGATGATTGAGGCGTGGCCGTCGTGCAGGGCGCCCATCGTGGCCACGAACCCGACGTCGGCTCCGGCAAGGCGGCGTTCGTCCGCAGCCTCGGTCAGGTCGGCCGCAGATCGGATCAGCTCCACCGCGCCAGCACTTCCTCCACGGCCGCCCGACGATCCTGCGGCAGGCGGCCGCTCCGCGCCCCGAGCTCCAGCGCGGCGCGGCAGAGCTCGACGTAGGCGTCGACGGCGTGCGGGACGGCATCGCGGATGGCTGAGAGGTTCCGGACGATCGTGGCTGCATCACCGCGGACCGCCGGTCCGGTGAGTGCCCGCCCGGGGCCGAGCCGTTCGACGTTGTCTAGGCTCGCGCGCTGGAGCGGCACCATCGCCGCGATCGGATCGGGAACCCCGGCTTCGCGGAAGAGCTCCTCGGCGATCCCCGCGGCGACGATGAGGTAGTTGGACGCGAAGACGGCCCCCGCGTGGTACAGCGGACGCATCGCGTCCTCGAGCCGGAACGGACGTGCACCGAGATCGTCGGCGATCCGTTCACCGACCGTGTACCCCTCGGCATCGTCCGCCGTCACGGCCATCGCGCTGCCGGGGATCCGGTCGAGTGCCCCCGCGACGTCGGGGAAAGTCTGCAGGGGATGGAGGGCGAGCGGCCGGGCAC
>JBOGVK010000262.1:0-15594 GCA_050692375.1 Actinomycetota bacterium | reverse complement strand
TACCTGGCGTGGCAGGTGCGCCGCGACGTGGGTCACCAGCTCCGCGTGCTGGAGGAGGCCGAGGACATCAACGCCCAGATGCCGGCGTGGGTGACCGATCGGATCGCCGAAGCGTTGAACGATCGCGGCCGCGCCGTGAAGGACGCGAAGATCCTGGTGCTCGGCGTCGCGTACAAGCCGGACGTGGGCGACGTGCGGGAGTCTCCCGCCGTGAAGGTGATCAACCTGCTGCATCGCCGGGGCGCGCTGCTCGCGTTCCACGACCCGTTCGTGGACCAGGTCTCGTTGAACGGCGCTCCGCTCCATCGCACGGAGCTCTCGAACGTCGCGGTTGCCCGGGCGGACCTCGTGGCCGTCCTCACCCCGCACAGCGCGTACGACCTGGAGTGGGTGGCCGAGCACGCGAAGCTCGTATTCGACACCCGCAACGCGTTCAACGGCGCTCGTCATCCCAACGTGATCCGGCTGTGAACGATCCGGCCGACCTCGTCCGATTCCGGCGTTCGGATCAGGCGCTCAGTCGACGGGTGGGCGCCGATGTGCTAGTGACGACGCCGGGTGACGAGGACGTGCACGAGCTGTCGGGCGGCGCGATGGCTGTCTGGGCCGACCTGGAGGCTCCCCGAACGCTCTCGGACCTGATCGGCGACCTGGCCATCGCGCATGCCGCGCAGCCGGCCGAGATCGCGGACGACGTCGAAGGTTGCCTGCTGACGCTCATGGCCTTCGGGGTGGTCGAGGAGTTGCGGGAGTCGGCCGGATGACCGGCATGCCCGCGGGGGTTCCTTGATGGAATTTGGCTGGTCCGACGAACAGCAACGTCTGAAGGACGAGATCGTCCGGTTCGCGGAGAACGAACTGAACGACGACCTCGTCCAGCGAGACATCGATTCGGAGTTCTCGCTGGACGCGTGGAAGAAATGCGCCGCGTTCGGGATCCAAGGGCTGCCGATGCCGGCCGAGTACGGCGGGGGCGGCGTCGACGCCGTAACGGTCATGCTCGCGATGGAGGCGCTGGGCTACGGCTGCCGGGACAACGGGCTGATCTTTTCCCTCAACGCGCAGATGTGGTCGTGCCAGACGCCCATCCTTCGGTCCGGGACCGAGGAGCAGCGGCAGCGCTACCTGCCGGGCTTGTGCGATGGCTCGGTCATCGGTGTCCAGTGCATGACGGAGCCGGACTCCGGCTCAGATGCATTCGCGCTGCGCACGACCGCGACGAAATCCGGCGACGGATACCTCCTCAACGGGACGAAGACGTTCATCACCAACGCGCCGATCGCGGATGTGTTCGTGGTCTTCGCCTCGACCGACGCGTCGAAGAGTTTCGCCGGGATCACCGCGTTCCTCGTGGATCGGCACGCCTCCGGCGTCTCGATCGGTCAGCCGTTCAAGAAGATGGGTCTGCGCACGTCGCCGATGAGCGAGGTGACGTTCGAGGACTGCACGGTCCCGTCGACCGCGCGCCTGGGTCCGGAGGGCGCAGGCGCGGCCATATTCAACTCGTCGATGGACTGGGAGCGAAGCTGCATCCTCGCCAGCACCGTGGGGGCCATGGAGCGACAGGTCGAGCGTTGCATCGCCTACGCGCGTGAGCGCCGGCAGTTCGGAGAGCCCATCGGGAAGTTCCAGGCCGTGTCGCACAAGATCGTCGACATGAAGATCCGCTTGGAAACGTCGCGCCTCCTGTTGTACCGCCTCGGGTGGCAGAAGCGGGATGGGAAGTCAGTACCGATGGAGTCGGCGATGACGAAGGTGTACCTCAGCGAGTGCTTCGTCCAGTCCAGCATGGACGCCCTGCAGATCCATGGGGGCTACGGCTACTTGGCCGAGCTCGAGCTGGAGCGCGAGGTACGTGACGCGATCGCCAGCAGGATCTACTCGGGGACGTCGGAGATCCAACGCAACCTCGTCGCCAGTCACCTCGGGTTGAAGGGGTAGGGGATGGATCAGTTGCTGCACCATCTGCTCCAGCGTGCGGCCGAGATCCATCCGGATCGAACGGCCGTCGAGGACGGGGAGCGGAGCGTGACGTACTCGGAGCTCGAGGCTCGTTCGAATCAAATGGCCGCCCTCCTGTTCGAGGTTGGCGTGGAGCGGGGCGATCGAGTCGGTCTGTTCCTGGACAAGTCGATCGAATGCATCGTCGGGATCTACGGCGCGCTCAAGTGCGGGGCCGCCTACGTGCCGCTGGATCCACGGGCGCCTTCGGCTCGACTCGCTTACATCGCGGGCGACTGCGGCCTTCGCGTCCTCGTGAGCAATGCCGAGCGGGCAGCCTCTCTCAGCGAGTGGGTTGCGCTTGGTGCGACGGTGGAGACGGTGATCGTGCCAGACGCGACCACCGTGGATCCCCAAGACATCCCCAAGAGCCTGTCGATCAAGACGGCGCTCGATGTCGATCGCCAGGAGACATCCGGCCGGATCGTGCTCGGGAACGACGGAGACCTCGCCTACATCCTCTACACCTCAGGGTCCACTGGAGCCCCGAAGGGCGTCATGCTGTCGCACCTCAACGCGCTCACGTTCGTCCTGTGGACGATCGAGCGGTTTGGGGTTTCGGCGGAGGACCGGCTTTCGAGCCACGCGCCGTTCCATTTCGATCTGTCGATCTTCGACCTCTTTGCCGCGGCGGGGGCGGGGGCGGCGGTCGTCCTGATCCCCGCTGATCTCGCCGTCTTCCCCATGCAGATCAAGGAGTTCGTCGCGCAGAAGCGATTGACCATCACGTATGCGGTCCCGTCGCTACTGAGCATGTTGACGCTCCGGGGCGGTTTGCAGCACGGGGAGCTGCCGGAGCTCCGCACCATCTTGTTCGCAGGCGAGATCTTCCCGACGAAGTTCTTGCGCCGGTTGATGGAGCTCTTGCCGCACGTGGACTTCTTCAACCTGTACGGCCCCACCGAGACCAATGTGTGCACGTACTACCCCGTCGTCCCGATCCCCGAGGAGCAGACGGAGGCGATCCCGATTGGGCGGGCCATCGAGAACGTCGAGGTGTTCGCCCTGACGGACGGTGGCACGCGTGCCCAACCGGGGGAGGTGGGGGAGCTCTGCGTGCGCGGGCCGTCCGTGATGCTGGGGTACTGGGGAGATGCGGAACGGACCGAACGGAGCTTGGTGCACGACCCCCTTGGGGATGACCGGAGCGAGCCGGTCTATCGAACAGGCGACCTGGTGCGTCAAGGGCCCGACGGCGACTATCGCCTGCTCGGTCGCCGGGATCACCAGATCAAGAGTCGTGGATACCGGATCGAGCTCGGCGACATCGAAGCCGCGCTCTACGCCCACCCGGCCGTCGTGGAGTGCGCGGCCGTCGCGGTTCCCGACCCTCTGGTGACGAACCGCATCACGGCGTACGTGGTGGCGCGCGAAGAGATCGGGCAGCGAGATCTCGTTCGCTTCTGCGGAGATCGCATCCCGCACTACATGATCCCCGAGCAGATCGAGTTTGTGTCGGCGCTCCCGAAGACGTCGACGGGCAAAGTCGATCGGCAGGCGCTGGAGGCCGTTCGATGAGGCCAGGAAGGGGTTGCGCCCGATGATCGAAGAGAAGATCCGCGTGTTCATCGTCGAGGAGTTGTTCTACGACGACGCCGGGACCGGCCTGGCGAACGACTTCCCTCTGCTGGATCGTCAGGTCATCGACTCACTGGGGATGTTCCAGCTGGTCGGCTACCTGGAGAGCGAATTCGGCGTCGAGATCTTCGACGAGGAGCTCATCCCTCAGAACTTCGGAACGATCAGCGATATCGCCCGCCTGGTGCGCGAGAAGGAGTGACATGCGGGAGATCGCAACCCAGGACCGTGCATCGGCACATCGTGTCGACGGGGACACGCAGATCGACGCCTGCTTCTTCGGACCCGACGACGCGCGCCTCTTTGGGACGCTCCACACGCCGTCCCACACGCCCAGAGCGGGAGTCCTCGTGTGCTCGCCCTTGCACGCCGACTTCGCCAAGAACTACGCGAAGGAAGTTCGCCTTGCTCGAAGCCTGGCACGAGACGGCTTCTCGGTCCTCCGCTTCCACTATCGAGGACAGGGGCACAGCGATGGGGACCAGAGCGAGATCACGCTCGAGTCGTTGGTACAAGACTGCCGTATCGCGCTGCATCACCTGCAATCGAGCACCGGGGTCCGTCGCTTCGGCTTCGTCGGGTGTCGTCTTGGCGGCTTCGTCGCGGCCGCTGCCGCTTCCGATGCCTCGTCGGACGGGGCACCACTCGTTCTGTGGGAGCCCGTGCTGAAGCCGGACCGCTACGTGCGAGAGGCCATCCGGTCGCGTGTGATCAGCAGCCTGAGCGGTGTCAAGGGCGAACAGCTCTCGTCGGACACGTTGATGACGTACCTGCACGAGCGAGGGTCGGTGGACATCCACGGATACCCCATCTATCGCGCACTGTTGGAGAGCTTCGAGGATCGCTCGCTCTTCGATGAGCTCGGAAGCACACCGCGGGCCGTCCATGTCGTGCAGATCGGGAAGAGCTCAACCGTGAGAGGCGACGTGGCGGCCGTGATCGGCGAGTGGTCGCGACTCGGCTTCGCCGCCGACGTTCGATGCGTCATCGGGGAGATCGCCTGGTGGTTCGGCGGCGCGAGCCGGCCCCGCGAGGAGCCGGAGCGACTGGCCGAAGAGGTCGTAGGGGACACGGTCGAATGGTTGACGGGCCAGTTCGTCCGCGAGGGTCGTTCATGAGCACGAGTGTTGCGTCGCGCGAAGAGCAACCGATGTTCTTCGAGGCTCGAGACCACGTGCTGTTCGGCATCCTCACCCAACCAACATCGAACCCTCGAGGTGTGACGGTCGTCAGCCTTCCCGGGGGTGGCACCCTCTCGACCAACGTCAACAGGCTCTCAGTGCATTTCCACCGGCGCATGGCCGCGAGTGGGTTTCATTCGCTTCGGTTCGACTACCACGGCGTGGGGGAGAGCTCCGGTGATCTGGATCGGTTCGACCTTGCGGCGCCGTTCGTGGCCGACCTGGAGGGTGCGCTGGACCACCTGCGCGCCAACGGACTCGAGCGGTTTGTGCTCGTCGGGTCGTGTTTCGGAGCACGCACGGTCTTGACGGCGGCACCCAACGTGTCGGGTTTGGAAGGTGTCGTCCTCGTATCGCCGCCGATCCGAGACTTCGAGATGGGGGAGCGGATCGCAACGCGTCTGGCCGGCGAGTTGAGCGTGGGGGATTTCGCCCGCCGTGCGGTGAGCCGAAGAGGGGTTTCTGTGGTTCTGAACGCGAAACGGCGGAAGGCGTATTACCGGGTGCTACGCGAGAAGCTCCGCTACGGGAGGGCCGGCTCGGAGCATCCATCCGCAAGCCGCCAGGCGCGCTACGAGGTTAGTCCCCGGTTCCAGGATCCACTGCGCGACGTGGCTCAACGGGCGATTCCCGTCCTCCTCGTCTACGGCGACGCTGACGACCTGAGCTCCGAGTTCGAGCGAGCAGCATCAGGCCCCCTGAGAGACATCGCGGGCTTGCCGAACGTGAGAAGGATCACGCTCTCCGGAACGGTCCACGCATTCAACGACTCGGAGGTCGCAGAACGGGTCTTCGACCACGTCGCAACGTGGATCAACGAGCTTCCCGATGGATTGCGGGAGGTGACGTCACCTTGAGTCCAACGGAAGGAGTGCAATCGAGGAGGGAGGACCTTCCCCAGACGCTCGCCCGACGCATCGCCTCGTTCGGGATGCCCGGTGCGCCCGCCCCGGAGACCGTGAGCTTTTCCGACCAACGGTGGGAGAAGCTCTTCGCGCTGGTGCGATTCGAGCGCATCACGGGCTTGGCGCTCGAGAGCGTCGCGCACGGTTGGCTCGATCTCACCGACGAGCAGACGGATCGGTTGTACACGGCACACCGTGACGCGATGACGTGGAGCCTGCTGCTCGAGCGGAAGCTCGTCGCACTGGCGGAGGCGTTCGATCGCGACGTCGTCGGGTTCGCCGTGCTGAAAGGCGCGTCGGTGGCGCGAACGGTCTATCCGGAGCCCTGTCTTCGATCGTTCGGCGACGTCGATGTGCTCGTGCGGAGCGTGGACTACGGGCGGGCGTGCGCGCTCCTGGAACGCCTCGGACACGTGCGGCAGCGGCCGGAGCCCCGTCCCGGGTTCGAGGTGCGGTTCGGCAAGGGGAGCGTGCACCGGCATCCGGACGACGCGATCGAGGTGGACCTGCATCGCACGCTGGTGCTGGGGCCGTTCGGGCTGTGGATCGATCCGGAGGAGCTGCTGGACCGGAGCACGACGTTCGAGCTGGGGGGCAGGATCGTCGGGCGACTGGACGACACCGCGATGTTGCTGAACGTCGCGATGCACGCGTCGCTCGGCCGGTCGGAGGCCCGGCTCGTCCCGCTCCGAGATGTCGCGCAGGTCGCGGAGCGAGGCCTCATCGATTGGGGCACGCTCTCGGACTGGGCACGGCGCTGGCACGTGACCTCGGTCCTGCAGGACGCGTTCTCCACAGCCTTGCTCACGCTCGGCGCGCCCGTGCCGGTCGAAGCGCGGCGGCTCATGGCGAGCGAGCCGCCGAAGAGCGAGGTCCGCGCCCTGCAGGCCTACAAGGGACAGCGGCGGAGCCTGGGCGGGACGTCGCTCACGACGCTCCGCGCGATCCCGGGACTCGGCAACAAGGCGACCTACGTGTGGGATCTCGCCGTTCCCGACCGAGCGTTCCTGGAAGCGAGGGAGAACGGGAACGGCACCGCGACGTACCGGCGGCGATGGTCGATCGCGGTGCGGTGGGCGTCGGCGCGTCTCTCGACGAGAAGGAGCACCTGATGAACGAGATCGGTGTGGTCGGCCTGGGCGTGGTCGGGGGAGCGCTGAAGGAGGCGCTGGAGGCGAGGGGGATCGGCGTCGCCGGCTACGACCCGTACCTCGGCGTCGGCGCGCCGGAGCGACTCTCGGGATGTTCCATCGTGTTCCTGTGCGTCCCCACGCCGTCCGCACCCGGCGGGGAGTTCGATACGACGGCGGTGTGGAAGGCCGTCCGGGACGTCGAGGCCGACCTTGCGGACGGGACCATCATCGCGGTCAAGTCCACCGTGCCGCCGGGGACGTCGGATGGCCTCGCGTTCGACTTCCCGCGGTTCGAGTTCGCGAGCATGCCGGAGTTCCTGGTCGCGGCGCGGCCGGTCGAGAGCTTGACGAAGCCGGACCGTATCCTGATCGGCGCGCGCACCGCCCGCGTGGCGGAGGCGATCGTCGACACGATGCGGCGGATCGCCCCGGGAGCTCCCATCCTGGTGCTCTCGCCCATCGAGGCCGAGCTCGCGAAGCTGTTCTCGAACGCGATGCTCGCGGCGAAGGTGTCGATGGCGAACGAGCTCGCGCTCATCTGCGAGAAGTTCGGCGTGGCGTGGGCGAACGTGCAGCCCGCCGTCGGGATGGATCGACGGATCGGGCCGGACCACCTCACCGTGACGCCCGAGCGCGGCTTCGGCGGCGGGTGTTTCCCGAAGGACCTGAACGGGCTGATCGCCGCCGCCGCGCAGGCGGGATATGACGCGTCGCTCCTTCGCGAGGTGTCGGCGTTCAATAACCGGGTTCGAGCCGACGCTTCGGAGACCGCCGAACGATGAGGCCTTCGGTGGGCGGGGTCGTGCCTTCCGATCTCCGCGTCGGTCTCGGCACCCCACAGTCCAACGAGCACATGCTCGAAGGCATCGCTCGTCGCGTCCGACTGACGAAGCAGTTGCGACTCGCCTTTCCTCCGAGGAATCGGATCGCCTACCAGGGTTGGGTCGGACACTCCAACATGGGCGACGAGGCGATCTTCGATGTCTGTCGCCACGCCTTCCCCGAGCACCGACTCGTGAGCGTTCCCGGCGGATTCAGCTTCGACCGGGCCGTGCGGCTCTCCCGGAGCCCGATCATCCGTGCCGGGCTGCTGGGAGGCGGGACCCTCATCGGCCGTCCGGGGCATCGCCGACCGGTCGAACGGTGGCTCGCCGCCTATCCGGATCTCCGAGCATTCGCGCTCGGCGTCGGGGCGCTCGATCCGGATTTCGAGCGACGGATCGACGGGTTCGATGTCTGGGACGGGTTGCGGGCCTGGCGCGAGCTGCTCGAGCGATTCCGGATCGTCACGGTGAGGGGCCCTCGGTCCCAGGAGATCCTGGCGGCGGCGGGGATCCGGTCGACGGTGGTTGGGGATCCCGGCCTGCTTGTCGCAACCGGTGGGGAGAAACACGTGGTGCAGGAGCGACTCTTGGGGATCAACGTCGGTGTCTCCTCCCGACTGAGCGACATCGACTGGAACGAGGCTCTTGCCGAGCTCGGCCGGTTCGCCCGGATCATGATCGACCATGGTTGGCGGCTCCGCCTGGTGCCCGTCTGGACCGGGGATGTCCCGCACGTCCATGAGCTCGCGCGATCCATCGGTCGTGGCGTGGATGTTGTCGAACACTGGGATCAGCTTCCTCGTTTGCTCGAGGCCATTTCCGAGTGTGAGGTCTTCGTGGGGATCAAGCTGCACTCGGTCGTGTTCGCCTCGGCGTTCGGTGTTCCATCCCTGATGCTGGTCTACGAACCGAAGGGTTTGGACTTCCAACGCTCGATCGATCGCGAGCCATACAGCGTGGCACTCGCCGGCGTACAGGCTCACGACATCGTGGATCGAGTTGAGGATCTCGCGAACGAACGGGAGCGCCACAGCCATGCGTTGGTCGCATCCGTGGGGCGCCGCCGATCGGATCTCCGCAGGGCGATCGGTGAGATCAGACAGACCTTGATGACATGAAGATCGAACGGGGGTAACTCTTGGCGCGGATATTGGTTGTGGCGCGGACGTTCCCATGGCCTACGGACTCAGGCGGACGGATCCGAGTGGCCAACACGATCAAAGCCTTGCTTCCCCTCGGGGATGTGGATCTTTTCGTGGCGACCAGGAGTGCGGATCTATCCGGAGAGGGACCAGGGGCCGAATCGGTTCGGCGGATCAGTGTTCATCCCTACCCGCTTTCCTCACTCGGAACTGCGTCGCGGATCCGATGGTATGCCGGGTCGCGTCTTCCGCTTGAGCTGTTCGAGCGTGACTATTCGACAGTCCGTCGGGCGTTCGCTGATTTCCACCGGGGCCAGCAGTACGATCTTGTGTGGATCAGTCACCTCCCGACGGTCGTGGCCGTCGGCCGGCTGCCGGATGCACCGATGATCATCGATGTCGACGACCTCCGGAGCGATTGGCACACGACGAGACTCGCTGCCGGCGCCGGCGCCGGCGCCGGCGGCTCAGGTGTCGCTCGTCTGACGCGTCATGTAAATCGGCTGTTGGTGAGGCGCAACGCCGAGTTGTGGCGGCGGCTGGAGGCGCAGATCGCCGCTCGTGCGAGCGCGGCGGTGGTCTGCAGTGAGCCGGATCGCGCGCGGCTGGCCACCGCCGATGCGCGAGTGGTTCCGAACGGCTACGACCGGCCGGCGCACCCCGTCGGGCGAACGGTGGTGCGTCTGCCGCCAACGATCGTGTTGCCGGGCGGGTTGCACTATCCACCCAACATCGATGCGGCGCGTTACCTCGTCGAGCGCGTCTTGCCACTCCTACGATCGCAGATACCGAACGTGCAGGTTCGTTTGGTCGGATCTGCTGCACCTGCCGTTCTGCGTCTGGCGTCGCACGAGGGCGTGGTCGTCACCGGTCATGTGACGAACATCGAGGACGAGCTTCGGCGCGCCGATCTCGTCGCGGCGCCGATCCGCTTCGGGGGTGGTACGCGGATCAAGATCCTCGAGGCGTTTGCTCACCGAATCCCAGTCGTTGCGGCCTCGGTCGCCGCCTATGGCCTCGATGTGTTGGACGGACGTCATTTGCGGATCGCGGATACCCCGAACGATTTCGCGGATGCATGCGTCTCATTGCTCACCGATACCGATGCTCGTCGGACGCTTGCGGACGAGGCCGAGGCCCTGTTCTTGAGGTCCTATCAGTGGTGCAACATCGCCGGCTCGATCCGGGAGGTTGCTCAAGACGTGGCCCGAGGATCCGAGCTCGACAACGAGGGGAACGATGAGCTCGCAAGTTGATGCGCCCTTTCCGTTCATCGTGGGGCGTAACCGTTCCGGAACCACGCTGCTCCGAGCGATGTTCGATTCGCACCCCGAGATGGCGGTGCCGCATGAATCGCACTTGATCGTGCCGGTGTTGAAGAACCGCCGCCGCTACGAGACCCACGCAGGAGTCGACATCGACCTGTTCGCGCGAGATGCTCGGATGACGTGGTCGCAGAGATGGGGTTGCCCGGAGGACGAGCTCCGGACCATTTTGGCGAAGGCCGAGCCGACCACGGTTCAGGGCTGCCTGCGGGCAATGTTCGGCGCCTATGCGGCGCGGCAGGGCAAGGCACGGTACGGCGAGAAGACACCGGTCAACGCGTTGCACCTCGCATTCCTTGCGTCACAATTTCCGGAAGCGCGTTTCATCCATATCGTTCGAGATGGCCGTGACGTTGCCATGTCGTGGCGGGCGCTGCACCCCGGCTCGTCGATCGGTCGATCGGCGATCTTGTGGAAACGGTTCGTCGAGGATGCCAGGCGCGATGCCGCGCGGCTAGGTATCGCCCGCTACCGGGAGATCTCCTTTGAGCAGTTGACCGAAGAACCGCAAGCGACGCTCCAGGACCTCTGTGTGTTCGTCGATCTCGCGTTCGACCCGATGATGCTCCAGTACTTCGAGCGAGCGGAGGCAGTGATGTCGCCGCGCCATCCCGCTCACCATGAGAACCTCACTCGGGCGCCGGTGAGCGGGATTCGCGACTGGCGCACCGAGATGCCGGCACACGAAGTCGCGGTCTTCGAGGCGCTCGCCGGCCGATCCCTGGAGCGGTTCGGCTATCGCCGTCAGAGCCAACACCTACCGCTCATGGCTCGGTTGAGGGCCGGAACCACCCTGTTTGGCTTCAACGCAGACCGAGCCCGGCACCGGATCGAGAAGACTTCGCGACGAACGCTCAAGAGACTTGGCGCCAACAGGAGCGTTGTGGTGGGGAGAGATGGAAGTTGATCCAGAGTCTCTCGGAGGCACGCATTCCCAACGCGCCGTTTCCATTCATCGTCGGGCAGGGACGGTCGGAGACCACGCTGCTGCGCGCGATGTTCGATTCGCATCCCGACATGGCCGTCCCACCCGAGTCACACGCGCTTGTGCGATTGGGTCGGAATCGTCGGAAGTATGAGCGGCTCGAGGGATCGACCTTGACCTCTTCTTGGAGGATGCGCGGAGGGTCTGGATCCGCAAGTGGGGAATGCCTTGCGACGAGCTTTCCGCAGCTCTGTCATCCACCGCGCCGGCGACGACCCCGGACGCCGTCCGCGCGATGTTCGCGGCGTACGCCGGTCGGCAAGGGAAGCACCGATATGCGGAGAAGACCCGTGAACGTCATGCATATCGCCTTCCTCGCTGGGTTATTCCCGGAGTCACGGTTCATCCGTATCGTCCGTGACGGCCGAGATGTGACGTTGTCGTACCTCAGCGTGGATTTCGGCGTCGAGAGCATCGGCGAGGGTGCGATCCGCCGGAAGCGCGCCGTCCAACAAGGTCGGGAGGATGGATCGCGCCTTGGTCCGGCCCGGTATCGGGAGATCAGGTACGAGGAGCTGGTCCAAGATCCGGACGACACGCTTCGCGAGCTCTGTGGCTTCGTCGGACTTCCGTTCGATCCGCTCATGCTGCGGTATTTCGAACGCGCGCACGCCGTGAAGGCACAGATCAATTCAACAGCGCACATGAGACTGAGTGAGCCGCCCGAGAAGACCCGGGAGTGGCGAGACGAGATGCAACCGCAGGATCTCGCCCTTTTCGCGGCGTTGGCGGGTCCGACACTGGAGCAGTTCGGATATCCGCGAGGGCGTCGTGCCGAACGGATACGACCGGCCTGCACGCCCGGTTGGGAAGGTGCAGGTCGGTGATCCCCCGACGATCGTCCTCTTGGGGGGCTGCACTATCCGCCGAACATCGACGCTGCGCACTATCTGGTCGACCGAATCATGCCCACCGTGCGTCGAAGGATGCCGGACGTTCGCGTGAGACTCATCGGGTCCGCGCCGCCCAGCGTGGAGAAGCTCGGATCTCATCGTGGCGTCGTCGCTTCCGGCTGGGTGCCGAGCATCGAGGCCGAACTCGAACGCGCCGATATGGTCGCAGTCCCGATGCCCTTCGGAGGTGCATCAGGATCAAGATCCTCGAGGCCTTCGCGCATCGCATCCCGGTCGTCTCAACATCACTCGGGGCGTACGGCCCTGGATGTGACCGCTCGCCGGCACCTCATGCTCGCAGTCACGCCAGTCACATTCGCTGACGCCTGCGTCGACTGCGTCGACTTGCTCACCGATGAGAGGAAGCGCTTGTCTTTGGTTGAGGAAGCGGAAGATCTCTTCCGAAAGAAATACCAGTGGTGTGACATCGCGGATTCGATCCGCGTGCTCGCCACTAGCGTCTTTGACGGCTCGAACTAGGCGGGGACCTACTCATGCGGATTTTGGTGGTGGGACACATCTATCCGTGGCCCTCCGACTCCGGTGCACGGATGCGGCTTTCGAACACCATCAAGGCTTTGTCCTCGCTAGGGGAGGTCGATCTCTTTGTCGTAGGGCGTGACCATAAGAACGAGCGTGGAGTTTCACGGGAAAGGCTGTCACGAGGCACGGAGTACGTCAGTAGGGTTGCCACCGCGCGTTTCCCGGAATCCGAGCGATCGACAGCTGAACGACTCAAGTGGTTGATTCGACCGGATCGTCCGCTCAAAGTGTCGGGCAGGGACTTCTCAGACGTTCGACAGGAATTCGCGGGCTTCGTTCGCGATCAGCGTTATGACCTCACATGGGTGAGTCGGATCAGGACTTTCGTCGCAGCGGAGCCGCTGCTTGCCAGTCCGACCATCGTCGACCTTGACGATCTCGGAGATCTCTGGGACGCGACCAAGCTCGCAAACTACAAGGATGACGGGCGGCGTAGTCGGGGCCTTACCGGTCTGACCCGATCGCTCGTCGTGCGTCGCGACATGCTTGCTTGGACGATGATCCAGAAGCGGGTAGCGGGGGCGGTCAAGGCCGTTTGTGTCTGTAGCGAAGCCGACAAACAGCACCTCGCGGTGCCGAACAGTTTTGTGGTATCGAACGGTTACGACGGTCCACAACCGCCGGCCGGCCGAGCCTGCGTTGGCAAGCTACCGACGATCCTCTTTCAGGGATTGCTCACCTATGGCCCGAACATCGATGCAGCCCGCTACCTGGTCGAGCGTATCCTTCCGCTCCTTCGGGACCGAGTGCCCGACACGCAGGTGAGGCTCGTGGGGGCGGCGGCACCGGCAGTCCGGCGGCTCAGCTCACACCAGGGTGTGACCGTCGTCGGATGGGTACCAAGGATCGAGGACGAGCTGGAGCGCGCCGACGTGATCGCGACCCCCATACGCTTCGGTGGAGGGACGAGGATCAAGATCCTCGAGGCCTTCGCCCATCGCATCCCCGTCGTGTCGAGCTCGTTGGGCGCCCACGGTCTGGAGGTCGTCCACGAACGACACCTGCTGCTCGCGGATACACCCGAGGCCTTCGCCGACGCTTGCGTTGCACTGATTACCGACGAAGGGAAGCGGCGCTCACTGGTTGACGAGGCAGAGACCGTCTTCTTAGGGAAATACCAGTGGTGTGGCATCGCGGACTCGATCCGCGAACTCGCCACGACCGTCGCGGGGTCCACGTAGCGCAACTATGGAGGAATCATTGCGGGCCACCGAAGACACACCCGCCGGCCAACCCAGGATCGAACTGGAGCCAGCGGATGACAAGTCAATATCGCCGTTCCCGTTCATCGTGGGGCGAGGGCGTTCGGGAACCACGTTGCTCCGGGCGATGTTCGACTCGCACCCCGACATGGCTGTCCCACCGGAATCGCACGCCCTCGTGCGTTTGGGTCGGAATCGGCAGAAATATGAGCGAGTGGAGGGATTCGACGTCGACGTCTTCGTTCAGGACGCCCGGAGGGTCTGGACCCGCAAGTGGGGACTTCCCGGCGACGAGCTTCCCGAAGCTCTCGCCTCCACTGCGCTGACGACGACCCCCGACGCGGTCCGCGCACTGTTCTCGGCGTACGCCGATAGGCACGGGAAACACCGATATGCGGAGAAGACTCCTGTCAACGTCATGCATATCGCCTTCCTCGCAGAGTTGTTCCCGGAGTCGCGATTCATCCACATCATCCGAGACGGACGAGACGTGACCCTGTCGTACCTGAGCGTGGACTTCGGCGTCGAGAGCATCGGCGAGGGCGCGATCTACTGGAGGCGCGCCGTCGAACAGGGTCGGGAGGATGGATCGCGGCTCGGTCCCGCTCGCTATCGAGAGGTCAAGTACGAGGACCTGGTGCAAGGTCCAGAGGCGACACTTCGCGACCTTTGTGACTTCGCCGGGCTTCCCTTCGATCCGAGCATGCTGCGGTACTTCGAGCGCGTGCACGCAGTGAAGGCACAGATCCATTCCACCGCGCATCTGAGACTGAGCCAGCCTCCCGAGAAGGCCCGTGAATGGCGAGACGAGATGGAACCAAGGGATCTCGCCCTCTTTGAGGCATTGGCGGGTCCAACACTGGAGCGGTTCGGATATCCGCGAGGGCTCCACGTCGTTCCGACGACGGCGCGGCTCAGGGCCGTCGTCGCCACCGCCGGCGTCAACGCACATCGTCTTGGTCGAGCCTGCGCGAAGCGGGCGCGAAAGTTCATGAAGAAGAAAAGCAGAAGAAGGGCAAACGGATGATCCAAGAACAGGCCATCCCTCTCGAACCGCCGGAGGAGCTTCGCTTCGTGAGGAAGCTGCACCCAGTGGAATCCATGCGCGAGCTCTGGCGTGCACGCGAGCTCCTCGGGACGCTCGCGGAACGGGATCTGCGCGTTCGCTACAAGCAGGCCTACCTCGGCGCCGCATGGGCGTTGATCTCGCCGGTGACCTTGATGGTGGTGTTCACGCTGGTATTTCATCGTGTCGCGAAGATCGACACGAACGGGGTGCCCTATCCACTCTTCGCGTATCTCGGGCTGCTCCCGTGGGGGTTCTTCGCGAGCTCCGTGGGAAGCGGTGGGTCGAGCCTCGTGTCGAACAACTCGCTGCTGAACAAAGTCTACTGTCCGCGCGAGGTCTTCCCGCTCTACAACATCGTGGTAGCAGGTGTGGATATGGCCGTCGCGAGCCTGGTGCTCGTGCTCCTGTTCCCGATTACGGGCTACGCGCCGAGGCTCACGTCGTTCTGGATACTGCCGCTGTTCCTGGTACAGCTCGCCTTCACGATCGGCGCGACCCTTCTTATCTCCGCGCTCCTCGTCTACTTGCGCGATCTCCGACAGGTGGTCCCGTTCATCCTGCAGTTGGGGTTGTTCGCAACGCCGATCGCCTACAGCATGAGCTTCATCCCCTCGAAGTTCCTGACGATCTACGCGATCCTCAATCCCCTCGGACCTGTCATCGACGGCTATCGGCGTGCGGTCCTTTACGGCCAGAGTCCCAACTGGCACCTCCTGATCCCCGCCACCTGTTCTGCCGTCGCGCTCATGCTGGCCGGTTACTCGGTGTTCAAGCGATTGGAGACCCACTTTGCCGACGTTGCCTGAGGGGACC
>JBOGVK010000261.1:0-30220 GCA_050692375.1 Actinomycetota bacterium | reverse complement strand
CGCTACGTCGCGCGTGCAAGCACGCGCGACATCCGCTCAAGGATCCAGCGGGTTGCAGCTTCTATCACGGACAGAGATCAGCTCATCTGTATCGATCTATACGAGCATCGGGTCCTCACCACGGAACAGTTGTTCGAACTCCACTTCGCAAGTCTTCAGCGAGCACGATCACGGCTCTCTCGACTCCACGCCATGGGCGTCCTGTGGAGGAACCGACCTCGGGCACAGCTCGGGTCGCTCCCGTGGCACTACACGCTCGATGCGATCGGCGCGCAGATCGTGGCCGAGCATCTCGGGATGGAGCTCAAAGCGGTCGGCTACCGAGAGGACCGCAAGCGCACCCTCGTGGACAACCCTCGACTGGGGCACACGCGCGCGGTCAACGGCTTCTTCACGCGCATGCACTACATCGCACGAACGACAGATGGGACCGTCCGGATCGTCGAATGGCGCGGAGAGGCGTGGTGCGCGCGACGCTGGCAAGAGCACGTTCGCCCCGACGGGTTCGCTCGGATCGAGGATGCCCGCGGGTCCCTCGACTTCGTCCTCGAGCTCGACCTCGGAACCGAGAACCGAGGTCGGCTCGAGGACAAGATGGAGCGCTACCGAGTCCTTGCCCGAGCCGCAACAGCTCCCGACGTCGTCCTGTTCTGCTTCCCGAGCCAAGCTCGCGAAGCGAGCGCCCGTCACGTACTAGGCGGAACCGCCATGCCGGTCGCAACGGCAACCATCGGTCAGCACCTGGCCGACCCGTTCGGCGCGATCTGGCTGCCGCTCGACGCAGACCGACGCGCCCGCGTCACCGACCTCCATGGCGGGAGGCGGGGATGAACGACGTGATAGCCGCCGCCGCGATCGCCGCGTTTGCGTCGGTGATCGGCTCGGTGCTCACGTTCATCGTCGGTCTCCGCTCGATCCGTCGATCGATGAGCACGTCCAACGGTGAGCCGCTCGGCCGCGTCCTGGAAGCGAGGCTCGACCGATTGGAAGGTCGCCTGGACGGCGTGGACCAATCGGTTGGTGAGGTGCGGGAGTGGCTCGCGTTCCGCGAGGGGAGAGAACGCCCGCCCTTCTGGACGCCCCGGGGTCTGGGGTGACGATGGCGGACCCATGCGCCAGCGCCGACACGCCGCCGCAGCGACAAACCGAAGGCAGCCTGGAGCGGCGAGCGTTGGCCACTCCGGTGGAGGTTGCCGACTACCTCAGGGTTCCCCTCAGGACCATCTACCGCTGGCGCTACGCCGGCGAGGGGCCACCTGCCCTTCGCGTCGGAAGGCACCTGCGATTCCGGTGGTCGGACGTGGAGGAGTGGCTCGGAACGTCCGGGCCCTCCGAGCGGGCGCTTCGAACGGGTCGATCCAGAAAGGACATAGGTCGGAGGGACAATGCGCCACCGCGAGCCGGAAGACCGAAAGCGTCCTGACCGGAGGCTGAGGTCGAGAGGAAGCCATGGCACACGTCCAGCGCAGATGCTCGAGGCGGGCATGTCGGAAGGTCGTCCCTCAGGGGACTCGTCGGTGCCCTGCCTGCGGGAGCGGGCGATCGGTCTGGGTGGCCCGGGTTCGGGGACCAGACGGCCGGGAGCGAAGCAAGGTCTTCGCCACCAAGATCGATGCCGAACGGTTCATGTCTGGCTCGGAGGTCTCCAAGGGACGAGGGGAGTGGGTCGACCCGGCGCTCGGTCGGATATCGCTCGGCGAGTGGGCGAACGTCTGGCTCCGGGCTGTCCATCCCGCTCTCAAGCCCAAGACCGCCTTGTCGTATGCGAGCCTCATCAACTCTAGGTTGACGCCGATCATCGGCGAGTACCAGATCGCGGCTCTCGCGCCGATGGACGTGCAGACCTGGATCAACGAGATGCACTCAGACGGGCTCTCGGCCAGCCGGATCCGGCAGGCGCACGTGGTTCTCTCCCAGATGCTCACCGCCGCGGTGCGCGAAGGTCGGATCGGGCGGAACGTGGCCCTCGGGATCAAGCTGCCCAAGATCCCGCGGATGGAGGCCGAGTACTTCGAGCCCGATGTCGTGGAGCGGATCGCCTCATCGGTGGGCGAGCCCTACGACCTGTTCGTCCGTCTCCTCGGGAAGCTCGGGCCCCGGTACGGTGAGGCGGCGGCGTTGAGACGGCGCTCAGTCAATCTCTTGGCACGACGTTTGACGGTCGAGGAATCTCTCGCCGAGGTCTCCGGCCGACTCGTGTTTGGGTCTACGAAGACACACGCCATGCGCAAGCTGCCCCTCCCACCGAGCCTGGCCGCGGCGTTCGAGCGGCACCTCGATGAGCGTGTCGACGCTGCGACCGATGCGCTTCTCTTCACGTCTCCGAAGGGCAAGCCGCTTCGGTACGGGAACTTCATGCGGACCGTTTGGAAGCCGGCGCTCAGGGATCTCGGACTCCCGGATGTCGGGATCCACGTCCTCCGTCATTCCGCGGCCGCTGCTCTGATTCGAAGCCAAGCATCGCCGACGGCTGTCCAGAGGATCCTCGGACACCGCAGCGCCGCCTTCACCCTCACGGTGTACGGGCACATCTTCGATGCGGATCTCGATCTCGTGGCTGACAACCTGGATGTCGTTTGGGTTGGCAGCGCAGCGAGGTGAGGGGCATTCTCACTCGTCCCGGGACCAGCGTCGCGAACGGAGCGATTCCGGAGCCGAGATACAGACTTAGCTGCGGCTTTCTCGCAGGAGCCCCTCGATGTAGGCCAACACCTGGTTCCGCTGAGACTCGTCGAGCTGGAGCGCGAGGCGCAGTACGTGGCCGAGTGATCGGGCCCCGTGATCCCGACCTGATGATGTGCCCGGCGACTCTGACCAGCCGGCCCAGCCAGCCAGGGTCGTGAAGTCCAACCGATACAGGTCAGCCAGTTCAAGCAAGAGGACGGGGTCAGGGCGACGAATGAGCCCGCGCTCAACCTGCGAGAGATAGGCGTTGGAACGGCCTATCCGCCGTTCGACTTCTCGGAGCGAGAGATCCCAATACTCACGCGCCCGTCGGAGCACGTGGCCGACCGCGGGCACCTCGCCGGGATCTTCAACCCGCATCTCCGACTCTCTCTCCGCAGAGTGTTCTGACGGACGCCGCCCGCGGGTCGATCGGACGGCTCCTCGCTTCTTGTCTGAGGGTGTCGCACCCCTCTGCGAGACTTCTTTGCTGGCGGTCATGGCCCCACCCTAGGCCGCAAGCGAGGCCGAAGCGAATGCCTCCGCCTTGCTTGTGTTGGCCGATGGTGCGAAGTATAGTTGCAAAACTGCAAAGGAGACGCGCATGGATGTGGCGGACATGATCACGGTCAACCGGATCATGCCGGATGAGCAATTTGGGGGGCTCTGGGACTCGATCGTCGTTGATGAGACGGTCAAGGATCGATTGATCCGGTCTGTGGCACTCAGCCTCCGACTCCGAACCGAGCTGCCGTTCGAGACGACGGCGCTCCACGGTTTGGCACTCCTCTACGGCCCTCCCGGGACGGGGAAGACCACGCTCGCCCGCGGGGTCGCTCATCAGCTCGCGCCGCTCGTGAAAGGGCACCAGACACGCTTCATCGAAGTGAACCCCCACGGCCTCATGAGCGCAGAGCATGGTCAAAGTCAGCGGAAGGTGAGCGAGCTGCTCGGTGAACACATTCCCGCCCTCGCTGAGGACGGGATGCCAACGGTCGTCTTGCTCGACGAGGTGGAGTCCATGGCGGTAGCGAGAAGCGAGGCCTCCTTGGCCGCCAATCCAGCGGATGTCCACCGTGCGACCGATGCGGTTCTGGCCGCACTGGATGCGAACACCTCGGGTCTGCCGCATGTGGTAATCGTCGCAACGAGCAACTTCACCCGCGCACTGGATGCCGCCTTTCTCTCACGCGCCGACGTAGCGATTGAGGTCCCGCTCCCCAACGAGATGGCGGCCAAGGACATACTGCAGACGACCCTTCACGCGATGTCGATTGCGTATGCGCCCCTCGCTGATCTAGCTATGAATCCGGGGCTTGATGAGGTGGCCCGGAAACTTGCCGGCACAGATGGTAGGCGCATCCGCAAGACGATCACCGAGGCGATGCTCAGTCGTATGGACACCGTTTTGGACCCTGGCCAGCTCAGGCTGGAGGATCTGATCGCGGGCGCTGGTCGGGTGAGGGACCCCGCAGATCAGCGCCTTCCGATCCGACAGGGCGAGGAACCATGAAGCGCAGCAGGACAATCGCGGCCGCGCCAGTTCGAACGGCAAGTGAGGCGTGGCTGGCGGTGGTGAACCTGCTCGCTGACACGCTGGAGCGGAGCTCAGCGATTCCGGATGGGACGGTGGCAGCCGAGTTGAGTGCCTTGGATGGAATCGGTCCCGCCCTCATTGCGGCAGGCCATTTGGAGAGCGGCGGACTTGTCTTGGTGGACGTGGGCCTGCATCTCACCATCGTGGTGCCTACGGGAGACCGGGCCCTGGACGTGGATGAGAATCTGAACCCCGTTCCTGGTGGAGCGACGGCAACAGAGGGTTGGATGCTCTACGTGCCGAGCCCGAAGCCGCTTGCCTCCGCCGTTTCCGCGGCAGCGGCGAAGTCGGACCATCTCTCGACTGACTCGCCTCCGGAAGCGGCCACTGAAGACGATAAGTCAGCCGCGCGCAAAGGCCTCCTTGACCTCGATGCTCTTCGCAGCCTGCGAGGCCAGCCGTGAGCTATACGGCAACGTCTACCTACACAAGGACCCACACAGCCACGCACCTCGCTGACGTCATCATGGGGTCAATTGCTGACATCCTGGGGACCCTCGAGATTGACGCAACGCGGCATTTTGCGGACTGGGACACCGACCAGAGCGCAATCGCTGCCTGGATCACCGAAGGATCGTTGGCATGTGTGGCACTGGAGTGCCACCAGCCGAACGGGGGAGTTGACCCGATCCTGGAGTTCCCGGTTGCCTACAGCGGGACCGGGGAGGGAGATCGGAAGTTCACTGCCGACCGAGCCGCTCTCGCCCGCTACCTCGCGAAGCTCAAGCGAGTGCCCCGAGGAACGACGTATCGGCTGTTCTGCAGCTACAACGGTCCGCACTCGAACCAGCCAGGCTGGGGTCCGGCAACTCGCTCGTCGACCGCCGGCATGCGCTCTTACAGCTTTGGGACCCTCGCCGCGGCGCCGCACGCGTCCGCGCGGCTTCGCTACTACACGACCTGAGGGGACATGCATGAGCCAAGTTGACGATTCCTTCGAGGGCCTCAAGTCCAACCTTGAGATCACAGACTCGGAGAGCCAGCTGGCGCAGAGTCGCCACAAGTTGATCCGAGAGCACATCGAGGGCTCGTGGCAGCTCCTCGAGCACTTCTTGACGGGAAGCTACGATCGCCACACCAAGACGAAGAAGCTCAAGGATGTAGACATCTTCGCCGTGATCGACCCAGACGGTCCGCAGGGCTACCTTGCCGATGGGACCGGTACGGCTGCTGTCGAGGCCCTCCGTGATCTGCTCAAGTCTCGGTGGCCGGATGTGACCAGCGATGACCATGTCGTCACCGTGAATTACGCCGGTGAGGATGTTGCCTCTTACGAAGTCGCACCTGTGTTTCCTAGGGACGGCGGAGGCTATCGGATGCCTGCGGGGGTCGGATGGATGGGTACCGATCCCAGCAAGCACGCTGATCTGGTGACTTCAAAGAACAAAGAATGCGACGCGCGATTCGTTCCCTTCATCAAGATGGTCAAGGGCATCAACCGAGAAGCGAGCGAGCCGATCGAGCCGTCTTTCCTACTGGAGGTGATGGGGCTCGACCTCGTCCTTCCTCCGTTCGATCGTTACAGAGATGAGATTCGGTTCTTCCTCGCGTCGGTTGCTGACCGGATCACTGATGACTGGCCGGATCCCGCAGGACTCGGTCCGGACGTGAACAGTGGGTTGCCGGCCTGGCGTCGATCTGAACTCGCCGACATCGTGCGTGGATGGCTGGCAACGGCTGAAGAGGCGCTCCTTCTTGAGAATGACGGCAGGGACCGGGCTGCCGTCGACAAGTGGCGAGAACTCTTCGGGTGGCGGATGCCGCGTCCATGAATGAGATGAGCGAGTTCCGACGAGCGCTGTGGGAACAGGCGAACGGGATCGTGATTGACGCCACTTACTCCGGGCGTTCGCACCAGGCCCTTGGCACAAGATGGGCGAGGATCAACCACTGGCTTGGCGTCCCGGCCGTGGTGCTGAGCGCCTTCCTTGCGGGCGGTGCCGGAGTTACCGCTCTAACCGGAGCAGAGTCGTGGATCACAGCGACGCTCGCGCTGATCGCAGCCGGGCTCTCCGCAGCTCGGGGATTTCTTCGACCGGACGAGAACGCCGACCTCCATGGATTGAAAGGGGATCGACTCATCAGCCTGAAGAACGATGCACTGCTCTTCCAAGATGTGGATCTTCGTTCAGACAGAAGCGACGAGGACCTGCAGCAGGCTCTTAGAGAGCTGGCCGATCGACGAAACAACCTCCGCGAATCACCTCCTCGGCATATCTCTCACAAGGTTTATGAGGCGACGAAGGAGAGTATCGGACGAGGTGAGTCTAGCTACGTCGGCGATCCACTCTGGCGGGACTATCCAGGCTGATGGCCGGGACAGTTAAACCCGAGCCCATCGAACTCCTGCGGGGCATGATCGCCGTCCCAGTCAGCGCGTGAGCGTCGCCGACGCGAGTCTTCCTGCGAGGCGGGACGGATCGACGCTCGCATACGTCGTGCTGCTGTCGCTCGGGGTCCTCGACGCGGCGGGATACAGCATCATCGGCCCGATGGCGCCCGCCATCGCGCGGGAGACAGGAGCGGGAGCCGGTGCCTTCGGCGCACTCGTCGCGAGCTTCCCCGCCGGGATCCTCGTCGGGTTCGCCTTAGCAGGGATGGCGATCCGCCGCGGCCGGACCCACCCCGCTCTCGTGGTCGCCTTGATCTTGCTCGCGGCGGGGTCGCTCGGGTTCGCGTTCGGGGGCAGCCTCGCTGCCTACTTTCCAGCGCGATTCGTGATGGGGCTCGGCTCGGGTGGCGTGTGGATGCGCGTGACGTTCGAGACGCTCGAGCGCTGGCCGGGTCAGGAGTACTTGTGCATGAGCCGCATCTTCGCCGCGTATTCGGTCGGCGCGCTCGTCGGTCCGGCGCTCGGAGCGATCGGCGGGATCACGGCGCCCTCGCTCGCGTACCTCGCGCTAGTGATCCTCGCGATCCCGGCGGTGCTTGTGGTGGGGCCGGTGCGATCGCCTCGGCCGTTTGCGTCGGACTGGACAGCATTGAGGCTGCCGGGTTTCTGGCTCGCCTCGGTCGGGATCCTGTTCGCGACGCTGACCCTCGGGCTGATCGACGGTGCGCTCCCGTTGCAATTCGCGAGCTTGCTCTCTCAGGCGGGGATCGGCGCCCTGTACGCGGGGAGTGCCGTCGTCCTTGCGCTGGCCGCGGCGGTCGCGGCGCGATTCGCCCCAAGGCGCGCCTTGACCTTCGCTCTTGCCCTGGTCGTGCTTGGGGTCGCTGGGGCTGGGCTCTCCGACACTGTTCCCCTTTGGGTGCTGACGCTCGCGTTCGCCACGCTGGGCGTCGGATTCGCGAACACGGGGTCTGTCGGCGTCCTTCTCGAGGGAGTGCCAACCGGGCGGATCGTCACGGCCATGGTGGTCTGGTCGCAGGTCGGGATCGTCGGGTACCTGTGGCGAGTTCGCCCCGCAGGGGCCCACGGAGCACTCAGGTGCTTGGCGAGGCTGTCCTGCCGCGTCTCCGCACCAATCGGAGGAGCAGCCAGGACGACGCCGCTGCAAGGGCTGCCGCCACCGCCAACAAGGGGAAGAACCGAGTTCCTGCTGCGTGGCTGGTGGCCCGATTGGACCCCGAGGAGCGCTCATCCGAACCCTCCAGGATCACTCGCTCCATACGCTCCGTAGCCGGCATCCAGACATCCCATCGCAGGCCGTCTTCGCTTGATCCGATGCCGCCGCGCCTGACCACGTATGCCGGGGTGCGATCCGTCGATGGATAGAACAGCCAGGCGTGGGGCCAGCTGAGCTCGAGTGCCTCCGGCAGGATGAGATAGCGAGGACCTGCGCTAAAGAGACTTCCAAGAGCCGTCTCGACCTCATCCAAGAGCTGCGCTGCCTGCCGCGGTCCCTTACATGACACACAGCGAGCTCGGTAATAGTCGTCCCACCAGCCCGCCACCGATGGGGACGAGATTCGAAGGATAGTCCCGTCGGGCCGCATCACCTGGAGGTCGCCTCGCAAGTCGTCCGCCATCGCCGGTCCGAATCCGGCCGTGAGCATGGAGCTGGTCATCAAGACGAGCGCGATCTTCTTCATCGAGGTAACTCCAACATCGGACAGTCCGTCGCGCGTTCCCGCAATCGGCCCACGAGACCACACAACTGGACTCCGGCCAGGTGTCGAAGGTTCCGTGCGCCAAGGTCCAACCCCTATGATCGCGCTCGCAGGCTTGGATTCGTAGCGAAGCGCTACCGTGACCTGTTCGCCGTGGCGATCAAGACCCCGAGGAGCATGGGTGGCGAGGCGTAGACCACAGCGAGAGGAGCCGCCTGTTCGTATCCATCGCAACTGGACCACGGAAAGCTGAGTCGGCTGGTGAGCGGATGTGTCCCGCATGTGTCCCGCGACGGACCGCAAGAAG
Organism: Actinomycetota bacterium; assembly: GCA_050692375.1. Lineage (GTDB taxonomy): Bacteria > Actinomycetota > UBA4738 > UBA4738 > HRBIN12 > JBBQVZ01. The sequence continues at coordinate 21,599 of JBOGVK010000261.1, read as the reverse complement.
GTGCGAATTCCTGGTCAGAGTCGGTCAGCAAAACTGCTGGTCAAAGGGACTTTCCGCCCCATTCCTCAAGGTCCCGGGACAGGCTCGATCAGACTGTTAATCCGTAGGTTGTGGGTTCGAGTCCCACCCCCGGAGCTACAAAGCTGCAGGTAGTTGCATGTGTCAGCGCGTCGTGCGATCGCCTCGACGAAATGTGTCCCGCGCTGGTCCCGCGACGGTTTGGGAACGGTTCTCACGACCCCGCGTAAGGGCGACTCCTCGCTCGTGTCGAGTTGTCAATTCCGGTGACACTTTCTATGAGCGTCCCGCACACCCGCCATGGCGCGAGTCACGCTGCGGGCATCGTGTGCCCCGTATCCTCGATCCTCTCGGGACCGGTGCGGCCTAGGTTCGGATCGATTCCACCGACGACGAGCTCCTTCACCCGACCTTTCTGGCTGCGGAACCGGGCGATGAGCGCGTCGAGCTGGTCGCGGTGCTCGGTATCCACCTTGAACTCGCCCAGGTAATAGACGCTTCGCACCTTCGCCTGGAGCAATTCCTTCATGCACCCGAAGCACGGTGCGAGAGTCGTGTAGACGTCGGCGCCTTCCACGGGGATGCCGAACCGCGCGGCGCTCAGAAGGGCGTTCTGCTCGGCGTGGACGCAGATGCAGACGTCGTAGCCCTTGCCCGGCTCATACAAGTCCGGGTGCCCACACCGGTAGCAGCCGCCCTGGTTGCAGTTCGTCATGCCCTCCGGCGTGCCGTTGTACCCGGTCGATACGATCCGGTTGCCGAGGACGACGACGGCTCCGACGAGCCGCTTGTCGCAGCTCGCCTTCTGCCTGACCGCGTCGGCGATCTTCATGTAATAGGCCTGTGTGGCGGTCGTGCGGACCCCCCTCGAGGGTCGCCGTGAAGGTGCCGCCTTGACCACCTTGCGTGCTGGAGTCGCCATGGTCTCCTCCTGGCCCAGTTGACGTCTTCGACATCGGCAGCGATGGCCGACCGCTGGAGTCGGCCGGGACACCTCCGTCCCCTCGTATGTCGGGGGCGCCGAGTAACGTGCGGAGAGTCTCTACTGTCTGGCCCTTCCTCCCCCGGGCCGGCCTCGGAAGGAGCCAAGGCATGGATGAGCTCACGAAGACCGAGACTCAGCGTGCTCTGGATCTGCCCGAGGTCCCGCCGGCAGACGAACTCGCGGTCAACTCGGCGGGGTCCTGGGTGCACGACAAGCTCATGGTCGTGAGGAAGTACGACTCCGCGTTCGGCGTCGCGTGCCAGTCGTGGGGTGAATGGTTCTACGTGGATGGTCTCGCCGGGTCCGGCGTGGACCGCATCGCGGAAGAAGGCGGTCGGCTCATCTGGGGTACACCTGTCATCGCCCTTCGAGCCACGCCGCCGTTCACGAACTGCCTGTTCCTCGAGCAGGACGCCGCCAGAGCAGCGGCACTCGATCAGCGGACCACTGCGTTCACGGGTCGCAGGATCGTGGAGCAGGGAGAGGTCAACACCGATCTCATCAGGATGATGCGGATGCACCTCCCGCGAAGGAACCCGGTTCTCGTCGTGCTCGACCCCTACGGCATGGAGATTGACTGGGCGACGGTCCGCGACATCGCAGCGTTCCGACAGTACAAGTGGAAGGCCGAGATCCTGATGCTGTTCCCGATCGACGGGATCAACCGGGCGATGAAGGCGCTGGGGGACGTGGATGAACGCACACTGGACCGATTCTGGGGAGACAAGTCTTGGCACCAGTTGTGGAAGGAAGAGAAGTTCGGACAGCTGCGCACGCCCGACCAGACACGGAACCGCGGGCTCCAGCTGTATACGGACAAGTTGAAGCAGGATCTCGGCTACAAGCACGCGCTGGCGAAGGACGTTCGGCGGGCTGGGCACACCGGCGGACTCAAGAACATCCTGGTGTTCGCCACCGACAACGGAACCGGCGCGAAGATCATGGACCACGTGTTCGACGGGCCCGGCCGTGGGGAGCAGCTCCGATTCCCGGGGATGCCGAACCCGCTGCGACGCGATCGCTAGACGGCCGCGAGCTCGCGCTCGGGCATCTCGTCCCACGTGCGGCCGTCAAGCTCACGTCCGCCAGCCTTCGCGGTACGCCCTCCCCATTGCTTGAAGAAGTAGGGCACGCCTGCTTCGGTGACTTCCTCTTCCGTGGGTGGCCTTCCAAGAGCCCTTTCCACGATCTCTGCCACTCGTCCGGGGCCCAGTCCTGCCTCAAGCATCATCACCTTGCGCATGACTTGAGTATGAAAGTCGTCGATCTTCTCGCGGAAGTCCGGACCTCGAGTTATCTGGATCGCAATGAAGTTGCAGAGTCCCGTGAGGTCATCGGAGGTCGGGGGCTCTCCTTGATCCAGATGCTGAAGCGCAACGGCCGCCATGCTTTCGATCTCCGAAAGTCGCCGCTCAATCAGGTCAGACGGTCCCTCGTCGGTTTCCACGGTGTAGAAGTCCACCTCGACCGTGGCGTTCCTCACAGACATGATCGTGCGCTCACCCGACGGCTTCGCCACACGCTCGATCTGCCCATTGGCGTCAGCGAAACGTCGAAGGTAGAACGCCGGGACGGTGTGATGCCGCCTCGCCCTCCCCACGCAACGCCTCCTTCCTCGCTCGATACGCCGGTCGGCGACGGCTATCCGATGATGCGCTCCGTCATGCTTACGGACGGTCGCTCGGGAGGCCCACCTTCTTCTTGAGCGACCGCAGCTGGCCCGGCCGGACTCGTTGGTCGCGCTCCAGTCGCCCGGCGACAATGCCGGGAGCGACACCCTGCATCTTGGCGAAAGCCCGGACGGCGGTTCTACTGAAGTCACCTGTTTCGACGAAACGCGCGTACTTGTCCGGTGGCAGCAAGATGTCACGGGCGAACTGATCGGCAGCGCGCTCGTTGGGGTCGGTGTCGGCGTCGTTGACATCGGCCCCGTCGACAAAGTCCCGACGGCGCCGTCCCGACAGGATGTGCCCCGCCTCGTGAAAGAAGGTGAACCAGAACTGGTCGTCTGACTTGTGACGCACGCTGAGCTGGATGACGGCCTTGGAGCCAATCCAGCGCGCGGCGCCACTAAGGTGGGTTCCGGACAGCTCCGGGGTGAGCACGACGACGACGCCTGCCTCGGCGCACATAGCCTGAACGCGCTTGAAGATCGCAGCGAACGGCTCTTTGCGAGTCATCGGTCGGATCTCGGCAAGTACTTGCCGAAAGCGTCGAGCGTCGAACGAAGCAGTCTCCACCTCCAATGCCTGCAGTTCGCCCCACCGCAGCCAAGCAGTCACCGCTTCCGGCGATGCGGTGAACGCCGGAGACGCGCGGTAGGCCGCCGCGGCAGTGACGCGGTCGTAGGCTGCGGGACTGCTGACACCAAGCCAGGACAGCAGATTGGCGAGCGTGGCCGCCTTCGTCCCACCTCGCTCGATGAGCTGGTGACGTACAAGGTCGGCGACCGGGAATCTGTCTGCCCAACCGGCCTGGGTCTCCAGCTCCACCTCCGCCTGCTGGCGTGCGAGCGTGTCGCGATACAGGGTCTCCAGGTTGGTCCAGAAGCGAGCCGAGATGCCCAGAGCGCGCTCTAGTTGGATCGCGGTCTCGGGCGTGATGGCTGCCTTGCCCTTGATGATCTCGTTGATGGTCTTGAGAGGCCGTCCGAGTCGCTGGGCCAGTCCTGACTGAGTCATCTCCCGATCCTGTAGAGCCTCAAGGAGGATCTCGCCCGGCGCCACCGCCCAGTCCGGCTGCCAGCTCGGCTGTGAGCTAATTGCCATGGTAGTCATCCACCTCCTTGATCCTGATGTTGGTCACCTTGGTCGTGTCGATGCCGCCGTCGTCGAGCTGAGGCACCGTCTCGTGATCCGGCTCGAAGATGAGTCGGTAGGGACCTCGCAGGTCCACGGCGAACTCGCCGGCCCGGTCGGCGTGCAGCGGATGGCAGTTCCCGGGGACCCCGTGCATGTCGGAGAGCGCCGGCGCCGCTCGCAGCGACACCAGACGCATCTTGAGGACCTTCCACTGCTCGGGTCCCCACTGCTTGGCACCCTGGCGATCGTCGGAGCACGACTTCTCCAACTTCCGGTTCGACCACGAGATCTCGATGACGCTCTCCTTGACACTTTCACCCTTGGGGTGAAGACTACCCTAGTCCGAAGGGGGAATGGTGTCTACTGCGCTCCAGCTCTCGCTGACCAATCCGGCGGAGTTCCAGCCGGTGCCGAGGGGAACGGGTCACTATGTAGCGGCGCTCCAAGCCAAGGCTGGCGAGCTGAGGGCTCTGCAGGAGGCGTCCGCTCGCACGTGGGCTGGTCTCACCCCCCTTCTCGAGGTGCTGGGACCGAAGTCCCCCGGATCGTCGCCGTTCAGCCGATCCCGGGTCGACGGCTGGGCAAAGAGGCTGGCGACAGCGGTCGGCTCACATCCGGTTTTCTTGGACCGGCTGCGGCTCGCTCCCAACCACCTGGCAGAGACCCGCGAGGGACCGGTGCCCGTGCTGACGGCGATCCACGCCGCGGCCCGGCGTCGCGGGGTCGCCTTCGTGCCCGTGCTGCAACTCGCAGACGTGGCGGCGACCGTCCGGCAGGTGGCCGAGTCGGCGGCGCGTGACATGCGGGGTGTGGCGTTCCGGGTGCCGGTGCTCGGCTCCGTTCCTGCCGATGGTCGGAGCCTGCCTACGCTCGTTAAGGAGGCTCTCGATGCCGTCGAGGTGGACGTGACCGGCGGCGACCTGCTGATGGATCTTCGCGAGATTCCAGAGGACGCGGAGATCGACGCCGAGGATCTCACGCCCATGATCGACGACCTCGTGGCGGTCGGCCCGTGGCGGAACGTCGTGCTGTTGGGAACGACGATGCCGAGATCGCTGGGCGGCGGGATCGTGGAGGCCGGGACGGTCGGACGACTAGCCCGGAAGGAATGGCTGCTGTGGTTGGTGCTGCGTCAGTCGGGCGTCTCCCGCCTGCCCACCTACGGCGACTACGCCGTGCAGCACCCCGAGCCGCCGCTGGACGTCACCGAGGGGCAGCTTCCGCTGGGCATGCGTGGCGCCATCCGCTACACGCACGAAACGGTGACGGTCATCCCCAGGGCCAAGGCTCCTCGGCATGAGGAAGGGCGGGAGCAGTACCGGCAGCTCTGTCGCGTGCTCGTCAACCAGCCGGAGTTCGCGGGTCGGGAATACACCTGGGGCGACCGCCAGGTCGCCGACTGTGCCGACGGGTCTCGCGAGCCGGGCTGGGAGGATGTCTGGCGGGGTGCCGGGACTTCTCACCATCTCCGGTTCGTCGTGGACCAGCTTGCCGGGCTCAGCTGACGGCGAATCGTTGCGACGGCATCCGAGCGCGTGAGACATCGCGGATAAGTAGGGCGTCACGGACGATCTGCTTGAGGCCTTCGACGTCGAGCAGAGCCAGGATCATCTCCCACAGTCGAAACCGGCCGGCGTGCGGATCGGGCGGCGTCCCCAGTTCGCACACGGCGGCGTACGCCTCGTCACGCCAGAGAAGGCGCACGAGCGTCTCGGGGTCGACGCTGTCATTCGGCTCAGCTGGCCGCAGCGTCATGAAGGTGAGGTCATCGTCTATGACCTGCACTCCCCACCATGGGGGCAGGATCTCCAACGCCCGGTCGACGTGCCGGTGCGCGAGGACGGCGTGGCAGTGGTCGAAGACGCGGCTGTAGGCATCCGCCTGGCGTGGCAGGCGCTTGAGGGAGTCCCGCTCGGTCTTGATCTCGAAGCCGTCCATGGTCGTCCCGATGACAGCGACGTCGGCACGCTCATTGGATTGCGGAACCCAGAACTCATAGACCGCCTCGGCCGACGGCGGAGCGCAGGCCAGCACCTCGGCTCTCAGCGCCTGCCGGACCTCGGCCTCGGTCACCACGGTCCGACCCCAAGGCGGCGGTCGGCACATGTCCGCGCGGGCAGCCGTAGGCCAGCATGTACGGACGAATCTGCCCTGGAGGGCGAAGCCAACGGCACCATCCCGGCGATTACGAACATACGTTCGATATTATGAAGGGGGTGTGACAGCTACGTGTCCGGCGGCGTGGCATCCGGCGACGGTAGCCCGGGCGTGCGTGCAACGGCAAGGTCGATCGCCCCCGGAGCCTGGTCCGGACGCTGGGTCCGGCAGCGATGTCGGACCCGCATGGCAGCATCGCAGAGACGGGCGAGTGCCCCGCACTCGCCGAAGTGCAGTTAGCGCTGAGCGAGGAGAAGACACTATGGCAACACAGGCCCAGGAGAAGCCGCACGACAAGACAATCACCATCATCGTGAACGGCCGCGAGAAGGAGGTCATTGGCAAGGAGATCACGTACGAGCAGGTCGTCAACCTCGCGTTCGACAACAACCCGCCAGTGGGCGAGTTCATCGTCATCACCGTCACGTTCAGCAAGGGCGAAGATCGCAAGGAGGGAAGTCTGCAGCCGGGCGATACCGTCAAGATCAAGGATGGCATGGTCTTCAATGTCACAGCGACTGATAAGTCGTAGCCAAGACCTCAAGAGGCTTCGCGACGAAGGCTTCGACATCGAGGTTCGCTCCGGCTACCTGCTGATCAAGGACGTCCCGTACGTTAACAGCGCCGGAGAGATCAAACGCGGAATCCTCGTGTCACAATTGACGACGGCGGGTGACCGTACCGGTGCCCCCGAGACGCATGTCGCGATGTTCGCGGGCGAGCATCCATGCGATAAGGACGGCCGCGAACTCGCACAGATCAGGCATCAGAGCGGAAGCCAACGACTCGCCGACGATCTCGTGGTCGATCACTCGTTCTCCAGCAAGCCGGTCGGCGGGCGAGCCTACGACGACTACTACGAGAAGATGAATGCATACGTGGCCATCCTCGTCGGGCCCGCTCGCGCCATCGATCCCGACATGAGCGCGCAGACGTTCCCGGCGTTCACGCCCGACGAAGATGACTCTGTGTTCCACTACGTCGATACGGCGACGAGCAGAGCCGGGATCGGCTTGGCGAACGAGAAGCTGGCGCTGGGCAAGGTGGCGATCATCGGCGCAGGCGGAACTGGCTCCTATGTGCTGGACCTTGTCGCCAAGACACCCGTAAAGGAGCTTCACCTCTTCGACGGGGACGACTTCCTCTCGCACAACGCCTTCAGAGCACCTGGAGCCTCTTCCGTTGAGCAACTGGAGGCCAAGCCAAAGAAGGTTGCCCACCTGCGCGATCTGTATTCGGACATGCGGCGCGGCATCGTCGCGCACGACTACTTCATCGATGCCTCGAACGTGACTGAACTCCAGGGGATGGAGTTCGTCTTCCTGTGCATCGACGCGGGTGAGTCCAAGAGAGTCATCGTTGAGAATCTGGAGACGTTCAACATCGCCTTCATCGATGTTGGCATGGGCGTGGAGCTCATCGGGGACGCGCTTCGTGGAGCTCTGCGGGTTACGACGAGCACACCTCAGCAGCGCGACCACTTCCGGGGGCGCGTCTCACTCGCAGATACGGGTCTCGCGGAGGAGTACGCGACGAACATCCAGGTAGCTGACCTCAACGCCCTGAATGCAGCTCTTGCCGTCGTCAGATGGAAGAAGCTCTTCGGGTTCTATCTGGACTTCGAGAGCGAGCACAATAGCACCTACAGCATCGATACCAATTCGCTCATCAACGACGACGACTCATGAGCAAGCGCCGGGGCACGATCTCGCCCGTGTTCGTGGACTACATCCCGGACCGGCTCGAGGATGGCTTCATCTACATCAGCATCAAGTTCGCCACGGCGACGCACAGGTGTTGCTGTGGATGCGGCCGAGAGGTCATCACGCCGTTCTCACCGACGGATTGGAGGCTTGTCTTCGACGGGGAAACCATCTCGCTTGATCCGTCCATCGGGAACTGGAGCTACCCGTGCCAATCGCACTACTGGATAAGGCGCAACAAGGTGACATGGGCGCCGCGCTGGAGCCGCGCGCAGATCGAAGCGGCAAGGGCGAAGGATCACGAAGTCAAGGAAGCGCAGTTCGCGGTCGGCAGGGAACGCGTGACCGCCGAGGGGAGCAAGGGTCTTAGTTGGCGAGGATTGAGCTCTCGGCTGCGGTCCAGCATAGGCAAGTGGTTCACGAGGCAGAAGCGGGCGTGATTCGCCTGCTGGTGGATCGAACGGCGTCATAGCCGTTCTTGACGAGGAAGACGGAGTCGCTCGATTGCCGGTCACCGAGAGTCCATGAGGTGCGCGGACGATTCGGCCGCGAAGACTTGCTCGCGCGTCAAGCCCATGGCCACCAGCGGACAAGCGAACTGCCGAACATATGGCAACAGCGACTTGCTCCATCGATGAGGCTTCATGAAGCGATGTGTCCCGCATGTGTCCCGCGACGGACCGCAAGAAGGTGCGAGAGGATGATCAATGTCGGTCAGCAAACCGGCTGGTCAAAGGCACTGTGGTCTGATTCGGCCTGCTCCCGAAACGGGCTGAATCAGACTGTTAATCCATAGGTTGTGGGTTCGAGTCCCACCCCCGGAGCTGCAAAGCTGCAGGTAGAAGACGGTGTCGAGCCGTTCGGCGGCCGTCCGGATGAAATGGTGTCTCGCCTATTCCGCATTCAACTACGGGGTCGACGACCGCGCCGAAAAGGGTCCCGACGTTCCGGCGGTATCGATCGCCGATCTCGCCGTCGTCGGCTGCGGCGCCGGGGGCTCCGCCGCACTCTACGTGCTCGCCATGCAGCCCGGGATCGCGGGGAACGTTGCGCTGATCGAGCCGGATTCCCACAAGCTCTCGAACCTGAACCGATACTGATGACCACCGCGGCGGATGTCCATGCCGGGCGGCATAAGCTCGCGTCGGCCGCCAATCATCTCGCGCGCTTCGCGCCGCAGCTCCACCCGACGCTGTACCCCGGGCGCTGGGAACTCCTCGATGCGCACCCCTGGCCGTTCCTACTCGCGACGGTTGACACCGTGGAGGCGCGCTGGGCGATCCAGCGGCGTTCACTGACCGGAGCCGAGATACTGGACGCAGCGGTGCTGGATCTGCTGTACGGCCTGGTCCGGGTAGTTGAAGGCGGGTGGTGCCTCGAGTGCAAGCACCCCTACGATCCCGACCTCCCCCTAAAGCAGCGGTTGAGCGGATCGCCGGGCTCGATCGTCGTCTCGTAGAGGAACTTGTACGCCTCGTCCATCGAGAAGGCGTAGAGGTAGGCGTCGCATGCCAGTTGGTCGGGGATGGGGTGTTCGCTCATCGTTCCTCCGGGGCACCGGGCTGTCCGGAGCGGACATCGACCGGTGATGGGAGCCTAGGCAGCGCCTGCCGGCCGCGTCGCCCGACTCGGTCAGGTGGTGACGCCGGCGAGGCCGTTGCCGATGAGTTTGGCGCCGAGGATGAGGAGCACGACCATCATGATGACGGCGTTGTGGTCGGACATGAATCCCTTGATCGATGCAAGCGGGCCCGTCGCCTTGGTCGGTGCGAGCACGTAGAAGAGGACCGGGCCGACGACGGTGAGCGATCCGATGATCACGAACACCGTGACGGCGATCGCCGAATCGCCGCTGGACAGCCCGGCCTTGGCGATCGACGCGGCGGCCGCTGCGGTGAGGGCGAGGTTCTTGGGGTTGGCGCCCGACAGCGCCGCGCCGAGCACGAGGGACTTGCCCGCGGTGAGCGAGTCGATGGCGGCCATCCATTTCGGCATTTCGGGTTCTTGACCTTCCTTGGGGCGCTTGCGCCATTGCCCGGCCGCCATGACGAGGAACACGACGCCGAGGATGAGCGTGACCCAGTTGACGCCGGTGGCTGACGCGCTGTCGGGGTCGTCGGCCCCGCTGGCAAGCAGGAGGACGATCACGCTGACCGCGATCAGTCCGACGAGCCAGCCGAGCGCGAAAGCGGGTCCGTCCGTGCGGGCCTTGGGGGTGCCGAGCATCAAGATGACGGCGATGATCGGGACGGGACTGATGGCGACGCCGACTGCGGAGGGCAGCAGGTCGCCAATGGCCCGAGTGAGCACGGTCACGGGTCCTTTGGGGTGGGGGTGTCGGATGCCCCGGAGGGGGGTTCGGTCAGGGAGCGCACGGCGTCCTCGGCGCTGGGGTGGAACCGCTCGGCGAGTTGGGCCGCGCCGGTGGCGTCGAGGACGTCGCGGACCTGGCCGATGTCGCGTGCGACGCAGAGCGTGACGCCGCGGCGCGCCAGGTCGTCGTCGAGCTCGACGAGCATGTCGACGGCCGACACGTCGACCGCGGGCACGGCCGCGAGGTCGAGCACCACGGCGCGGGTGTCGGCGTCGACGTGGCCGGAGATGGCGGCGGCGACGTTGTCGGCGTTGGCGTAGAACAGTCCGGCTTCGGGCCGGACAACGACGATGCCGGCTTCGGTGGTGGCGTCGGGGTTACGGTCGAGGTCGACCCAGTGGTGCTCGCCGGATTGGCGGCCGAGGACCGCGACGTGGGGTCGTGAGGCGCGGTAGACGAGCAGCAGGATCGATACGACGATGCCGATGAACAGTCCGGGGAGGGTGTCGAAGAGCAGCACCCCGAACAGCGCGGCGAGCGCAGCGATGAGATCGACGCGGGCGGCCCAACCGTAGATGCCGCCGAGCGCGGCGGTGTAGGACCGCCAGAGGCGTACGAGCGCCCATCGGTCGATCAGCTCGACCACCGCGGCGACGACGACCGCGGCGAGGGTTGCCTCGGGGAGGTTCTCGAACAGGCCGGTCAAGAAGAGCAGGGTGAGCAGGGTGAGCGCGGCGACGAGCAGCCCGGACACCTGCGAGCGGGCACCGGCCTCGCCATTCACCGCCGTCTTGGATAGGGACCCGTTGACCACCATGCCGGACGCGAGGCTGGCGCCGACGTTGGCGGCGCCGAGACCGATGAGCTCGCGGTTGACGTCGATGGGGTAGTGGTCGCGCGCCGCGTAGGTCTTGGCCGCGCCCAGACCTTCGGCGAAGGCGATGAGCACAATCCCCGCGCCGCTCGACACCAGCGCGCCGTAATCGGACCATCCCAGGTCGGGTACCCCGAGGTGAGGAAGCCCGGCTTGGATCGGGCCGACGATGTCGACGCCCTTGGCCTCCAGGTCGAACAGCGGCACCGCGGCGATGCCGGCCAACACGGCGACGAGCGATCCCGGGATCTTCGGCGCGAACCGGCTCAGACCGACCACCACGGCGAGCGACAGCGTGCCGACGAGCAGGGTCGAACCGTGGGCGTCGCCGAGGTGGGTGATTAGTCCCCACGCCTGCTCGAAGAAGTCGCCGTCGGTCTTGGGTACGCCGAAGAGCTTGGGGAGCTGGCCCACGATGATGGTGAGGGCGAGGCCGATTATGAAGCCCTTGAGGACCGGCCCGGAGATGAACGAGGCCAGGAACCCAAGACGGGCCAGGCCGGCACCGAGCGCGATGAGCCCGGCGATCAACGCGAGCCCGGCGCTGAGTTGGGTGAAGTCGGCGCCGGAGCGTGCTGCGATGTCGCCCACGGCCGCGGCTGATAGCGCCGCGGTCGCGGCCATCGGCCCGACGACGAGGTGGCGGGAGCTACCGAAGGCGGCGTACAACACCAGCGCCGGGACTGCGGCGTAGAGGCCGACGACCGGCGACACGCCGGCGATGGTGGCGTAGGCCAAGGCTTCGGGCACCAGCACGGCCCACACCGTGAGACCGGCGACCACGTCGGAGGTGAGCCAAGATCGCCGATATCCCGCGAGCGACGTGAACATCGGAATCCGGCGGGCGCTCATCGGTCCATCGTTTCACCGATTGATGTCGCGGGAGGTCCTCTCGTGGAGAAAACTCTACCCAGGTCTGCGATGGGCTTGCTTCGGTCCAGCGTCACGGCCAGTGCGCCGACGGCACGGATTGGCATGGTCACAGCTCGCCCGGCGACGGGTGTAAGTAGTCGCCTCGCCCGAGTCGACCGGCCCGTTTGCGACGAGATGGTTGCGCAGGGACTCGAACCGATCATCGGCACCGACAACCTCTACGCCTCCATCCGCGGCTGTCGACGCGGCCTAGCACCGCCGAACCCTGTGGCTGTCACCTGAACGCTGCTCGCACAAAGTCGGCAGGCCGGCGCTCCCCTGCGTGATCGCCGTGGTGTGCCGACACCGCGAGCACTTGGGCTATGCGTTGGTGCCGAGGTCGCAGTGGCTGAGCTCGGAGCTTACGGACTTGCCGTCACTGGTGCCGGTGGTGAGGGTCGCGCCGAGCGCGTCGACCGCCGTGTCGAATGCGTCGAGCTCGGTGCCGAATTGATTGCCGCCGCTGGCCTTGGCCTGCTCCCACGCTGTGCCGATGGTGTCGGTCTGTGCTTTGAGGTCGGACAGTCCGTTCTCGACGACGTTCACGTTTGAAGTCCGCGCACGTCGCTCGCAAGGGCTTGCATGCCTTCGCAGGTCGAGGCCTCGTCGTTGCCGCTGGAGCATCCGACGACGATGAGTGCGTAGACCGCTCCGGTCGCCGCCGCCCGGCGTGCCATCCCTAGGTCCATGACCATCCCCGGTTCGTTGGTCAACACGTTCGCGACCCCGCGAATGCTGCGACGGGAGCCCCGCTCTGTCGGGTTCGCGACCAGCCGTCGATGGGTTCTTGAACAGGTGCTGAACCTGTGTCGACCGACCTGGCAGGGAGTCAGCCGCCGGGACCGAGGTCCACTGACTGGCTCGGGATGAGTTCGATCGTGACGTTGCTGTCGGATAGTCCGGCGTTGTCGAGTTCGCTCTTGAGGCTTGCCGTTTCGGGGTCGGGAAGCGGACCTGTGGCCCGTACGAGCACACCATTGGGTCTGGTGGTGACCGACACGATCTCCCAGCGGTTGCGGGCCGCCCAGGCGTCGGCCAGGTCCGATACCCGAGATTGGTCTGAGGTGGTGGCGGCGATGCGGCTGGAGGTGTACGCGAGCGGAACACTGATGACGACTAGCCCGGCGACGATGACTGCGGCGGAGTGCCGGCGGTTGACCGGCTTCGAGTCGTTGCCAGGGGCGGAGGTCGATCGGCGGCTGACTCTGTAGATCGTCATGACGAGTAGACCCATGGCGAGGATGGCGCTCACGTTGGTGACGAACAGCAGCAAAGCCCCAACCGCTTCGTCGGTGGCGCCGGCCTCGAGGGTGAGGCCGACAACGGCGAGCGGGGGAACGAGTGAGATGGCGATGGCGACGCCAGGGAGCGTGTCGGAGATATCGTCGCGGGCCAGCGCGATCGATCCGACGGCTCCGGTGGCGAGCGCGGCGAGCAGGTCTATGAGTCGCGGCGTGACTCGAGAGGCGACCTGAGCGTTGGACGCCGCCAGGATCGGCTCGTCTACGGTTAGACCGACCAACCAGGCGACGGCGACCACGGCGGCGGCCCCAGCGATGACGAGGCCGACACTGCGCAGGAGATTGGTGCGATCGGCGAGGACCACTGCGACCACGACGCCGAGGATCGGGGTCATCAGCGGCGCCACGATCATGGCGCCGATGACTGTCGCGGTGGAGTCGCCGACCACGCCCGCCGACGCGATGACCGCGGCCAACAGTAGGAGTAACCAGAAGCGAGTGAGTCGGCGGCCGAGATCGGCGCCCTCGAAGAACAACTGGTCGCGCATCCTGGCGACATCAGCATCGGTCGCGTGTCGCACGTCGCTACCGCCCTTCTGTTGCCGATGTGAACGAGGTGCCGCGGCGCGCTGAACCCGCTGTGGGATCGGTTCCGGGCGACGAGGCGCTGCCGGGTGGCGTCGTGCTCATCGGGTGCGGTCGATCCACTCGGTCGCGTCGTGGTGAGCACGCGGAACTGCTTCGCCGATCCACTCGGTCCCCCGGTAGACCTTCTCCTCACCCAGATCCGCGGTCAGTCCGGCCCGGCCGATCTGGTCGACGATGGCGCTGTTGTTACAGACAATCATCAACTTCGAACCGCGATTGGCGAGCCGGCGGGCGTAACGGTCGAGGACGTCGATGAGTCCGAGCCCGAGATGGTCGATGCCGCGGAGCCGCACGATAACCACGGAGCGCTCCGTCGCCGTGTCCACCGTCGGGAGTTGCGCTTCGAACACGGCTGCGCTGGCGAAGAAGAGGCTTCCGTATGGTTGCAGGACGATCACCTCGTCCTGGCCGAGGTGCTCAGGGACTGTGGACTCGGGCACCCGACCATCAGGGCTCGTCTCCAACTGGCGGAGCACGAGCCGGTTCGACTGGCCGACAACGTGCAAGATGACGGCCAGACCGACCCCGGCCAGCACGGCGTACTGCAACGGGATCAAAACGGTGAGGACGAACGTCACCGCCATGATCGCGGTCTGGAGTGGTTCGGTCCGGGTGACCGCCATGATCTGGGCCGGTTTGATCGCCCCGGCACCGACGGTGATCAGCAGACCGGCGAGCGCCGGCATGGCGACGAGACCGACGACTCCCGCGAACGCCAGGATCACGACCGCCATCACGCCACCGGGCGAACAACAACGCCCACCCGGGTCCTCGCCCCGCCCGCCACCACCAACGCCGACGCCGACATCGAGCCACCGACCGGCATCCCCTGGAACAACCCCGCCAACTCGTTGCCGAGACCTTGACCCAGGAAATCACGCGACGGATTCGCGGAGTCATCCGGGCGGGGAAGCGCAGCGGACACGCTGGCGCCCTGCACGAGACCGACGAAGGCCAAGGAGATCGCAGGCGCGGCCAGGAACCCGATGTCGCCGAACGCCGGCCAGCTGATCGATGGCAGCGATCCGGGGACCGACGCGAGGTCCTCGACCAAGGGGACGGGGTGCGCCGCGTTGCCAAGCAGTGCGGCGACCACCGAACCCACAGCCACGGCCACGACCAGGCCCAGCGACCGCAGCGGGGTGCGTTCCAGCACCACAATCGGCACGATGGTGACGACACCAACGAGCACTGACCACCCCTCGATCCGCCCGGGGTGCACGACGAGATCGAACGTGCGGGTCATCCGATTCGCTCCGTGAGCGTCATATCCCGTCAGGTTCGATAGCTGGCCGAGGACGATGTTCACGCCCACAGCGCTGATGAGGCCGACCATCACCGCCGTGGGAACGAACCGCAGCAACGATCCCGCCTTCAAGAACCCAGCCGCCAACATCACGATCCCGGTGAGGACCGACAGCGTGAACAGCGCCCGGGCCGGATCCGGCCTCGTGGCCAGATCGACATCGGCCACCAACAGCGCCATCGCTCCGGTGGCCTGCACGGCCATGAACGGGGTGTTCGTCAATGTCGCCCCGCCGATGGTCCCGAACAGATACGCGTACAGCCCAGCGACGGGATTGACCCCCGCCAGCAGCCCGCTGGCCAAACCATCAGGCACGCTCTCGACACCGAGCACGAGACCGGCGACCGCATCGTGGCCGATCGTTTCACGACCCACACCCCGCCGGATCGCGGCGGATCGATCTGGTCGAGACCGCCTTCGGCCTCAACCGGTCACGACCCTACGCAGGATGCCCGAGACGAGCCCGCCGTACCGACCGCTCGGCCATATCGGTATCGGGCACGAGGACGACGTGCGCGAAGTCGGGCCTCGCCTCGTACGGACCACACGAGGCTTCTCGATCCAAGCTGGTGAAATAATGCGACACGAGCGAACCCTACCGCTCCCCATTTCTCACCTCGGCCTCGCCTCACCCGACCTGCTCGCATCCACGACGCTCGACTGGCTTTGGGACGGTGGCACGAGCGTCAAGCCGAAGGGCGCCACAGAAGGGCATCGCTCCGACGACCGCCCCACAAGCCACTCGGGCTGCCGGGTTGGTTCGTTCGAACCGGCGTCAGCGCGTGGCTGTTCATAGCCCATCCCTGGGTGAGAGTGGCCGGTGGTCGCAGCGGACTTGCAGGTCGGTTCCGAGTCCCGCCCAAGGCACAACCCCTCTCTCCGACGGCCCCGGCTGGTAGGACTATAATCGAGTGCATCTCGGTGTGCGATGCGTTGACCGGCACGGCGATCGAACGAGATCGAGGAGAACCAGTTGGACCAGGTGCGTGATCTTCTGACAGGCCCGACACCGGGGATGGCGATGAGCCCGCAGTACGCGGCGGCGGTGGCCCGGTTCGCGTACCTGTGGGGTTGGCCAATGGTCAGCATGATCAACCGGCGCGAGGCGATGACGTCGGTGGCCGAGCCGGGTTTGCGGGGTGGGGCGTTGCCGAATGCGCCGGCGGGTTCGGTGTGCATGATGTCGGACTACATCCCGCCCGATCAGCGGTTCGTCGCTTGCACCAACCAGGACGTGTTGTACGGGATGGGCTTCGGGCGTCTCGACGAGGAGCCGTCGGTGCTCCAGGTGCCCGACATGGGGGACCGGTTCTGGGTCGCGGCGGCGTGGGATGCCCGCACTGATTCGTTCGCCCGCGTCGGTCAGCAGTACGGCAGCCAGGCCGGGTTCTACCTGCTGGTGGGCCCGGACTGGGACCAGGCGGTGCCCGATGGGATCACGGAGGTGTTCCGGAGCCCGACCGACCTCGTCGCGTTCTGTCCGCGTGTGTTCCTCAACGACACGGACGCGGACCGCGCCGCGGTCGCGCCGCTCGTGAACCAGATCATGGTGTACCGACTCAGCGAATACGACGGCACCATTAAGACCATCGACTGGAAGTCGGTGCCGACCTTTCCAGTGCCCGAAGCACTGGGCGACGCCGAGATCCGCTGGGTCGAACCATCGAAGTTCTTCGACCAGCTCCCGAACGTGCTCGACATCGTCCCGCCGTTGCCCGGCGAGGAGGCCCTCTACGCACAGTTCCGCTCGATCCTCGCCGCCGCCGACGCGGACCCCGACGTGAAGGCGGCGATCGTCGACGCCGCGAACACCACCGAGACCGACGTGATCAGTCAGCTCCTGCAGTGGCGCTACAACGGACCGTCCGCAGGCAACGGCTGGTACTCGCCGACCGACAACGCCCAGTTCGGAACCGACTACCTCACCCGGTTGGCGATCGCCCGGTCGAACATGTTCGAGAACACGCCGCGCGAAACCAAGTACGTCTTTACCGACGACGACACCGACGGCAAACGCCTCGACGGCACCAACACTTACGCCGTCACTTTCGCCGCAGGCGAGCTGCCACCCGTCGATGGCTTCTGGTCCTTGACGCTTTACAACGAGCACCACTTCTACAACCCCAACTCGTTGGGCCGGTACTCGCTCGGCACCAAGAACGAGAGTCTGCGCTACGGCGACGACGGATCGCTCACGCTCTACGCGGGGGCTACCTCTCCTGGGGCCGAGCACGAAGCGAACTGGCTCCCTGCTCCCGACGGGCCGTTCTCGCTCTACATCCGCGGCTACTGGCCCAAACAGGACATGATCGATCACACGTGGACGCCGCCCACCATCGCCCGCAACGAGACGTGAGAGGCAGAGCGCTGGCTTCCGGGTCGCAGAAGGACGATGGGCCCCGGCCCTGCCGAGGCCTGCCACTAGCGTCATCTCGATGCGAGACGGTGAGGAACAGGGTCTCGACGAAGGGTCGGTAACGAACGGCCTGCCCGGTTGGTTCGCAAGGAGGAGCCACCTCTCTGGTTCAAGGCGAACATAGAGGGAACGAAGATCCCTCCGGACGTCATCGCGAAGTTCGTGGAGAGCATCTCGGCGGAGCGAGATTGGTTCGTCGATCCTGGCGAGAGCCACATTGATTCGAGCTTCTCCTGGAACTTCACACGGATGCGCCAACGTCCACTGCTCCGACACAGCGATCTCCTGATCCCGTCTCACTTGGGATGCTCACCGAGAAAGTCACTGACGGACTGTTCTACACGGTGGCGGATGCTGTTGGCAGTCCAAGGTCCAGAGTGGTCTCAGCGTTGGCGCGACTTCTTCGGGTTGGTCTGGGAAACCTACGTTCGGAGGCTGATTGAGCAAGGTGTTGGTGACTTGGCTCGCATCGTGCCCGAGGACAGGATGATCGCAGCCTGGCCAAACGAAAGCATCTGCGACAACGTCATCGAGTATCCAGGTCGCTATCTGTTGGTCGAGGCTGTAGCGAGGCGATTCACAGAGGCGACCGTCGCCACGAGACCTCCCGGACCTGCGGGACGACCTTCGTAAGGCGGCTCTCATCAAGGCACGGCAGTTGTGTAACAGCATCCGCCTCCTCAGGGAACGGAGCGATGAATCGCCTAACGCCGACGGCTTGGATGGAAATCAAGCAACGCTTCGGTCAGGCACTGTGTCCCCAGGATGGCTTCTGGGAGGATCGGCAACATGCTTCGTTTGCAACGCTCATGCGGATTGGCGAAGCAAGAGCCTTACCGCACCTGAACCAGCCGAAGCGTGATCGGCGAGGGTGGGTGGTATTGATGGACCGACGACAGCCGAGCTTGCTATGAACCCGGTTGCACTCGGAGTGTCGGGACGCATTGGGAGCGGGAAGACGACTCTCGCCAACGCGCTTGTGGAACGGCTGGCTTGCTCTCATGCAGGCTTCGGCCAGTACGTAAGGAACGTCGCGGAGGGGCGCGGGCTGGATAGTGAGGACCGCCGCGTTCTTCAGGATCTCGGGGACGAGCTCATCGCTGGAGGCTGGGAGTCGTTCTGCGGGGCAGTGCTGCAATCAGGGGGTTACTCGGATGGCTCTGTCGTCGTCGATGGCATCCGCCACGTGGAAGCGATCGACACGATGCGCAGGATCCTCGCTCCCTTACCGTGGCGGCTCGTGGCGATCGACCTTGACCAAGAAGCGCGGAGTCACAGACTGCAGGAGGGCGGCATCGATATGGACGATGTCGGGCGAGCTGAAGCTCATCCGAACGAGCGGGAGGTGGAAGCCGTCCTGAAGCGGGCGGATTACAGAATATCCGGCGATCTCTCGATCGATGTGAACCGTGCCGGGTTCATCGGCGGCTCTCCAGTATGATTCAGCGTCGT
Organism: Actinomycetota bacterium; assembly: GCA_050692375.1. Lineage (GTDB taxonomy): Bacteria > Actinomycetota > UBA4738 > UBA4738 > HRBIN12 > JBBQVZ01. Next base: position 2,772 of record JBOGVK010000261.1, on the reverse strand, counting down.
TGTCGGCGGCGGTGGTGAGCAGCTCCTTCCGGTGGTGAGCGGCTTCGAACTCTGCGGGCGGGAGGTAGCCGATCGGCTCCAGCAAGCGACGGTGATTGAACCAGTCGACCCACTCGAGGGTCGCGAACTCGACGTCGTGATCCCCCTCCACGGTCCCCGGCGACGGATCAGCTCGGTCTTGTAGAGCCCGATTAGCGTCTCGGCCAGAGCGTTGTCGTAGGAATCGCCCTTCGACCCGACTGAAGTGACGGCGCCTGCTTCGGCGAGGCGCTCGGTGTAGCGGATCGACAGGTACTGACTAGGTTCAAGAGGTGGTCGCAACACTTGTTCGTTGGGCCGATAGTAGGCGTTCGTTCAGAGCTTCTGCTGGAGTCTTCCAATCGAGGGTCTTGCGCGGCCGGGAGTTGAGCGCCGCAGCGACGGCCTCGAGCTCGACTGGACCGTGTCGAGACAGGTCGGTTCCTTTCGGGAAGTATTGGCGCAACAGTCCGTTGGTGTTCTCGTTGGTGCCGCGCTGCCAGGGGCTGTAGGGGTCACAGAAGTAGACCTCGAGACCGGCGTCGATGCGCAGCTCGGCGTGGCGAGCCATCTCCCTGCCTCGATCCCACGTGAGTGAACGCCGGAGTTCGGCGGGCAACGTCGTAATCGTGGATGCGATGGCGTCGCGAACTGCCTCGGCCCCGTATCCGGCCAGAGCTGGCCCGTTCTTGACTCGTGCCTCGATGCCGTAACCCTCCATGCGGGGAAGGTGCAGCAGCATCGTGAAGCGGGTGGTTCGCTCGACCAGCGTTCCGATCGCGGAGCGGTTCAGCCCGATGATCAGGTCCCCTTCCCAGTGCCCGGGCACGGCACGGTCCTCGACCTCAGGTGGACGGGCGCTGATCTGGACCTCGGGTGTGATGAAGCCGTCGCGGCGCTGCCGGGTACGAGCACGAGGCACGCGCAGCGCTCGACCGGTGCGCAGGCATGCGACCAGTTCTCGCTTCAGCGCGCCACGGCCCTGGACGTAGAGCGCCTGGTAGATCGCCTCGTGTGAGATCCGCATCGACCCATCATCGGGGAAGTCCAGCGGGAGCCGACGGGCGATCTGCTCGGGACTCCACGAGGTGGCCCAACGCCGGTCCTGTCGGCGGCCGTGGCGGCGACCGTTCCACCGCGTCGCGGGTCCGGACACCGTTGTCCCATCGGGCGTGCAGATCCCCCCGGCAAGACGTTCTTGGACGTAGTCGCACAGCCGCTCGTTCACGGCGAGCTTCGCTTCCTTCGGCCGGGCGGCTCGACGGTCTCGATGCCACTGCGCGATGGTTGCCCGGTAGATGAGCTGTCCACTTCTGGTCGCCGCGTTGCGGCGCAGCTCCCGCGAGATCGTGGACGGTGCGCGGCCCAGGCGCCGGGCGATCTCCCGCACCCCCTCACCCTGGGCTCGGCCGATCGCGATCTCCTCGCGCTCCTTGAACGAGAGGAAGCGATCTGAGTGCGACTCGAACCTCGATGTCGGCATGCCGCCAGCTTCGCGGAACCAACGCGACCCGACCGCCGGCGACACACCAGCCTGGATCCCGCCATCCTCGCTCGACGCGCCCCGAGCGATCGCCTCCCAGAACGCTTGTCGATGCTCCCGCCGAGCCACCGGCGGGCGGCCAGGCGATCGCATCGGTGGTCTCCCCGTCGCCGCGGCGGCCCAGCCCTGTTGTCGTCCCAATGCAGCACCTCCTGCTCGAGGTGTTGCGACGACCACTTGATTCCGCCCTGGCTCCCCCGATCGCTGTGGTGAACGAGGCCGTCCAGGTCTTCGTGCCGTCGCCAGATCGCCATCTCCAGGGCGTCGATCGCCAGGTCGGATCGCAGCGAGCGAGAGGTCTGCCAGCCGACGATGAACCGGCTGTAGACGTCGAAGACGAACGCGGTGTAGACGAAGCCCGACCAGGTCCGCACGTAGGTGAGGTCGCCGACCCAGAGCTGGTTGGGCCGGGTGGCGGAGAAGTCGCGTTCCACGAGGTCGCCCGGTCTGGGCATGGCCTCGTCTGGCGTCGTGGTCTTGCGGGCCTTGCCACGGCGGACGCCGGCCAGGCCCATCTCACCCATCAGGCGCTGCACCGTGCACCGGGCGACGCTGATCCCCTCGCGCTTGAGCTGCCGCCATACCTTCCTGCCACCGTAGACCCCGAAGTTCGCCTCGTGCACCCGGGCGATCTGAGGCTTCAGCTCGGCGTCTCGCAGCGCTCGGGCCGAAGGAGGACGCGCCTTCGCGTCTCGGTAGGGTCGACGGGGCGATCGGCAGCTGGGTGCAGATCGGCTCGACCCCGTAGCGGTCCCGGTGTTCGTCGATGTAGGCGATCATCTGCTGGGTTGGCGGTCGAGCTCCGCCGCGAAGAAAGCCGAGGCGCTCTTCAAGATCTCGTTCGCACGCCGCAGCTCTCGGTTCTCGCGTTTCAAGGTCTTGAGTTGCTCACGCTCGTCGCTCGTGAGCCCGGGCCGGATGCCCTCGTCGGTCTCGACGGTCCTGACCCACCGCCTCAGCGTCTCGGGGGTCATCCCGAACTTGGTGGCGATGGAGCAGATCGCGGCCCACTGGCTGTGGTGGTCCTCCTGGTGCTCGAGCACCATCCTGGTGGCCCGCTCACGCACTTCTTGCGGATACCTGGTTCCTGTCGTCATGGCTCCAACTGAATCGCCCCGGGTTCACCGGCGGCTCGGAAGTATGAGTCGGACGTCGTCACCGTGGTCTTCGTTGAGCGGCTCCTTCCGGTAGTAGACCTCCTCGAACTCGGC
>JBOGVK010000260.1:0-36522 GCA_050692375.1 Actinomycetota bacterium | reverse complement strand
CGTCCCCTCGATCTCGAACCAATCGCGCGACACCCAGCGAAGAGCCTCGAGCTTGGAGCTGCAGGTGCTCCTGGGTCTGCGTTCCTCAGGCATCGGCGAGGGCTCGCGGTCCGTGGGAAGCGTTGGGGGCCAACAGCTTCGCCTTCCGGAACTGCCTGATCAGCGTGCGGACCTGCCCCTGCACCTCCTCCGTGGGCACACCGAACGCCTCGGAGATATCCGTGGAGATGTCGGCGATCGTCGCCGAGCCGTCGCACAGGCCGAACACGATCGTCGCCGTCGGGTTCAGGTGGTGGAGATCGCTGGTTTCCTCGTCGTAGATCACGGCCTCGCCGTCGAGCTCCACCACGGTCAAGCCCTCACGGACCCTCGGCTTGATCGCGGGCACGGCTATCCCTTCCAGATCAAGATGTCGGCCTCTTCGAACTGCAGGAGGATCCGCCGCACATCCTCGATGACGACCTCCCGCGGCAACCCCGAGAGCTCGCAGATCGCATCGACCATCTCCTCCGGCGTCGTCTCACCGTCGCAGAGCACCCAGATCGCGGTCGCGGTGGCGTTCATCAGATGCACGACTCCGGTCTCCGGGTCGAAGACCGCGTTCTCCTTGTCCGTCTGCCGGAGCCACACCTGAGGCTTGCGCGTCGGGAACCCGTTGCGGATCAGGACGCTCACCCCGGCACCCCCGCCAGGTCGTCGAGGATCCCGTTCTGCGTCACGAACGCCGCGGCCTCCAACCGCGAGTGGACGCCGAGCTTGCCGAGCACGTTCTGGATGTGGGTCCTCGCCGTCTCGGGGCTGATCACCAGGTGCTGCGCGATCGCGTCGTTGTCGGAGCCCTGCGCGAGGAGCGCCAACACCTCGCGCTCGCGGCGCGTGAGCTTCGCCAGACGCTTCAACGCCTCGTCTCGTTCGCGACGCCGGTGGATCAATCGCTGCAGGAGTGCGCCCAGCATGCGCGGTGGGACCAATGCGTCACCACGATGGACCGCCCGGGTGGCGTCGATCAGGTCGACCAACGCGGAGCCTTTCGACAGGTACCCGCTGGCGCCGGCCTCGAGCGCCTGCACGAGCACGTGCTCGTCTTCCTGCGCGCTGAACACGATGATCCGGCATTCGGGCACGCTCAAGCTGATCTGCTGCGTCGCGCGGATGCCGTCGCAGTTGGGAAGGTTCGCATCCAGGAGCGCCACGTCCGGGTGCACACGTATCGCTTCCGCGACCGCTTGGAGACCATCACCCGCTTCTCCGACGACCTCGAGATCCTCTTCGCTCGATAGGACGACCTTCACGGCATCGCGGAAGAGCGACTGCTCATCGGCGAGCAAGACCCTGATCACGCTACCCCCGTCGGCCACACGCCTCCCTCCGTAACGCCAGCGTGCGCCCGACGCTACGCGGACGAGGAACGCAGAACACGCGCTGCGCGACGTAGGACGCGTACGTCGAACGGACCAATGGAGGCCCCGCGGTGATGGGGATGCATCGTTCCGGGTGGCCGGACGGTTCGCAACTACGCTTCGCGACCCCTGCGAGTGCCTACGAGCGCACAGTGACCAACGCGTGGCGCACGGCGAACGCGGCCGCCTCGAGCCGGGAATGCACCTGGAGCTTGGTCAGGATCCCCTGGACGTGGGTGCGGACCGTGTTCGGAGACACGGCCAGCCGGTCGGCGATCTCCCGGCTGGCGGCCCCTTCCGCGAGGAGCTGAAGGACCTCGATCTCCCGCGGTGTGAGCTGACGCGCGAGGAGCTCCGCGTCCGAGGCCTGACCTTCGCCGGATCCTTCCTGCTTCGAGAGGTAATGCGGGAACACCACCTGACCGTCGGCCACGCTGTCCAGCGCGCGACGGAACGTGTCGGGTTCGCAGTTCTTCGTGAGGTACCCGTGGAAGCCCGAGCGGAGGGCATCCTGCACGGCGTCCTCGTCCTCGAGCGCCGTGAGCGCCACGACCTTGGTGTTTGGCGCCTCCTCGAGGATCGCCCGTCCGAGCGCGATGCCGTGCGAATCGGGCAGACCGACGTCCATGAGGACGAGCTCCGGATGATGCTCGCGGACGGCGGACATCGCGTCGCCCGCGCCCGTCGCGATCCCGACGAGCGTCATCCCCATGGCGGACAGGGTCTGTCCGATCGCCTCGGCGAACAAGAGATGATCGTCGACGATCAGGACGCGGATGTGGACCTCCCTTCCTCGGCCAGGGGCAACTCGATGCAGAACTCGGTGCCCGGCCGCGCCGAGCGGAGGCCGATCGATCCCTGATGCGCCTCCATGATCCGCCGGGCGATGAATAGGCCGAGACCACTCCCGCCGCGGCCGTTCGCCGACATCCCGCGCGCGAACGGATCGAAGATCAGACGGCGCTCCGAGGCCGGCACCCCGGGCCCACGGTCTCGCACCCGCACCCGGGCGCCGTCGATCGTCTCTTGGACGGTGACGCGGACCGTGGTTGCTCGCGGCGCGTGCGACACGGCGTTGCGGACGACGTTCGCGATGGCCTGCCCCAGCTGTCGCGCGTCCGCGCGGACCCAGACATGCTCGGGCGCCTCGATGACGAGGGCCGGCGCCTCGGCTTCCAGGCTGCAACTCGCGACGGCGTCCCGGACGATCCGAACCAGGTCCGAACGCCGCAGGCGGAGCGAGGAGGATCCGGCCGACCAACGCAGGAGGGGGTCTACGAGGTCCGCGAGCAACCCCAGCTCGTCCCGCGAGCGGCGCAGCAGGTCCTGGCCCGTGCGATCTTCGTCGCCCACGTTCACCCGACCGAGCGCCGCGCGCGCGCCGACCAGGGGGCCCTTCAGCTCGTGAGCCGTCCACGCGATCGCCAGGTCGAGGTTCTCGTTGCGCGTCTGCGCCCAGTCCACCGTGCCGATCCGGTCGAGCGCCTCGCCCAGGAACGCGGCGACCGTGCCCAGGTACTCCTCGTCGTCCGGGCGGAGCTCGGCCACGATCACGACGGCGTCTCCGGCCTCGAGCGATCCAGCATCGGTGCGGCCCAAGGTCGCCGCGAAGCATGCCGCGAGCCGATCCCGGTTCTCCGCAGCCCCACCTCGAGTGCCGAGGTCCTCCACGGATCGCCGGAACTGCGCGCGCTTGTCGGCCCCGAGCCCGTGCGCCGCCGCGACCGACCAGCCGATCCCGGACGGGTCGGGGAGCAGGCCGGCGATCGGCTCACGGGTGCGCCGGAAGCACAGCTTCGCGGCGCTCCGCATCGCCGACGACGGCGTCTCGGCGCGCAGCAACTCACCGGCCAGACGGAGCATGTCTCCCATCGCGCGCAGGGCCGCGTCGCTCTCGCGCTTCTCGATGACGCTGCGGAACACGATCGCCGATTGAGCGACGACGGCGTCGATGACCTCCCGGCGCCCCTCGAGCGTTTCCACCGGAGCAACGATCTCGATGACGCCGACGGAGTGACCGTCGGCGACCAGCGGATAGAGCGCGAGCGCGCATCCTGCCGGACTCTGCAGCGCCACCAGCATGGGTCGTTGGGACCCGAACACCTTCCGCCGGCGACTGGAGCGAAGCCTTCCCCCGGCGACCGGATCCCCTTCGACCGCGAACGTCTGGAGCCGGCCCGCGGCATCGGGAAGCAGGATCTGCACGGTCGCCCGCTCCCAGGACACCGCCGTGCGAACCCAGCCGACGGTCGATTCGACGAGCTGCGCGGGGTTCACGGTCGAAACCGCTGTTCGGGCGTGTCCCATGATCCCCCCGGTTGGACGGAGAAGCAGTCTCGAACGCGGACCGCGTTGTTGTCAACCAACGTAGAGAGGACGGGGCATGGACACGTAGGAAACATACGGTCCACAGCCCATAGGAAAGAACCGCCGTTCGGCCTAGATTCCATCCGCCTTTGAACGAGGCAACCCCCGGAGCGCGTTCGAGATGGACGGGGGCTGCTGCGTGGGGAAACCGATCGGAGACCAGGTGGGCCGCGCATTGCGGCGAGCACGCAAGGCGCGGGGGCTCACCCTCCGAGACGTCGGGATCCGATCCGGGGGTCTCTTCACCCCGACGGCCGTCGCCGGCTATGAGCGCGGTGAACGGGCGATCTCGCTCCAGCGATTCGCCGACCTGGCCACCTTCTACGGCGTGGCGCCCGAGGATCTCCTGGCCGAAGCCCTCCACCCCGATGATCTCGAGCCGATCCTCGACCTCACGCCGTTCGATGAGCCGGCGAGGGAGCGCTAGGTCGGCGTGACCCTCGCGGTGTAGATATCGAAGGTGTGGAGCGCCCCTCCGGGGTTGTCGCCCGTCGCGTTCGAGTTGTCCGACCATGCGGGCATCGCCACGCCGCCGAAGAACGCGAGTCCCGTGTAGTCCCCGAAGTCGATCCCGTTCTGTGCGTCCTTCGCGTTCGAAGCGCCGACGCTCACCTGGACCGCCGGCGCGAACGTCACTCCCCCATCCGTGCTGAACGTGAGGTAGTACATCACGTCCGTGTTCGGCTTGCCGTCGGTGTCGCCCGGACCGTGATCGCCCACATCGTTGCGAGCGTCGTGCCATCCGACAGCCAGGTTCCCGGTCGTGGGATCGATCGCGATCCGTGGCAGGAACTGGGCGTTCGTCGTGACGTCGTTCACGCGGCTGGGGGGGCTCCAGGTCACTCCCGAGTCGTCGGAGAAGCGCAGCCAGATGTCGGTGTCGCTGCTAGCGTTCGGCTGCTCATCGGTCCACAACAGATAGAGCCTGCCGAAGTGCGCGCTGGTCGCCAACGTGTCCCAAGCGAGGCCGGTCTCCGCGTCGACCGTGCGCGAACGCTGGGGCGTGATCGGGTCGAACTGCTGCACGTTCGTCGTTCCGATCACCTTCGCCGGGGTGAACCCGAGCGGACCCAACCCGTCGGGGTCCGTCGCCGCGCGGATGCTCGCGGTCACCGGATCGGTCCCCGGCTTGTCCTTGGTGCAGACCTCGAAGACCTGGCCGGCGGGGCCGACGCTCAGGTCCCCGAAGCTGCAGTTGCCGCTCATCGCGATGTCCTCGCGCTTGCCGAACGTCCCGATCTGACCCAGACCGGAAACCGGTGCGCCGGCCGTCTGCATGAGCCCCTTGTTGTTCCAGGTCACCCAGACGGCGCCCTGGCCGGTCACGATCGTCGGCTGATCCACGGAGGAACCCTTCGGGCTCGGCTCGCGCTCCTTCTCGCCACCACCCGGCTTCTCCGGATCGTTGCCCTCGTCCGATCTCGCCCGAGACTTCGGCGGGCTCGGGCGGAGGACCTTCACCATCTTGAACGTCGCTCCGGCGTCGGTGCTGACCGCCACCGGGATGGCTCCCGCGTCGTTCAGGTCGAGCCACGCCATGAAGAGGTTGCCGTTCGCGTCCCACGACATCGTCGGATCGCAACAGGCGTTCCCGTGCTCGTCGTCGCGTGCGAAGGTCGAGGTGCTCCAGGTCAGCCCACCGTCGGCGCTCCTCGCCAAGATCATGCCGCCGCCGCGCTCCCGGTTCGAGAGCTCGACGACGTTGAGCGGGTTGGTCGGGTCGATCGCGATCGCCGCTTCTGATTGATTGCCACCCATGCGCGTCACGTTCACGGGGCTGGGCAGGACGGTGATGGCATAGGCGGGCCCGGCCGTGACGACCGGGAGACCGAGCAGCGCGAGGCCCGCGCTGATCACGAGGATGCGTTTCAACATGCGGGCTCCTTGGATGATGTCGGCGTCGAGGTCGGCAGTCTAGCGGGGCGAGGGTTCTGCCAAGAGTTCTGGCAGGAGTTCTGGCAGGATGGGCCGCATGCATGTCGCCTTGCGCATCCTCGCCGTCGTGGGCGGGGTCGGCCTGGTCATCGCCACCGTGGGGTCGGCGATCAAGACGGTCGTGCTGCCGCGCGCCGTGGTTTCGCAGGTGACGCGTTTCGTCTTCCTGATGTTCCGCCACGCCTTCCGGGTGATCGCCCGTCCGTCGCTGCCCTTCGTCAAACGCGATCGCCGGTTGGCCTGGTATTCGCCGCTCGCCCTGTGCGCAACGCTCGCCACATGGCTCACGCTGGTCTTCATCGGCTTCGGCCTGATCTTCTGGGCCGTCGAGGACCTGACGCTCCGACAGGCGTTCGAGCTCTCCGGGTCCTCGCTCCTCACACTCGGCATCAACCGTCCGGCAACGGTCGCGGGCACCGGTCTCACGTTCACGGAGGCGGCGCTCGGGTTGTTCCTCCTGGCGCTGCTCATCACGTACCTGCCGAGCATCTACTCGGCGTTCGGCAGGCGCGAGCTGGGCGTGACCGCGCTCGAAGTCCGAGCCGGGTCGCCGCCGTCGGGTCGGGAGATGGTCTTGCGGTTCTGGGCCCTGGAGCGCATGCACACGCTCAACGACGTCTGGGTCGAATGGGAACGGTGGTTCGTCGATATGGAGGAGACCCACACCTCGCTCCCCGCTCTGGTCTTCTTCCGATCCCCACAGCCCGATCACCACTGGGTCACCGCGGCCGGAGCCGTGCTGGATGCTGCGGCACTCACCCTCTCGACGGTCGATATCGAGCGGGATGTGCAGGCCGACATCTGTCTGCGCGCGGGCTACCTCTGTCTCCGCCGTATCGCCGACCGCTTCGGGATCCCCCACGACCCCGACCCCGCACCGACCGACCCGATCTCGGTCACGCGCCAGGAGTGGGACGCCGTCGTCGACTCCTTCGCAGATGGAGGGATGCCGCTGAAACCCGACCGGGACCAGGCGTGGCGGGACTTCGCGGGCTGGCGCGTGAACTACGACACCGTCCTCATCGAACTCGCCGCGATCACGATCGCCCCGCCGGCGCCGTGGTCTTCCGATCGCGCGAGCGATCGGCCCTACCGGCCGCGGATGTTCGGCGTCCGTCGCTAGAGGCCGGGTTTGAACACCATGTCGGCCACGACCACGATCAGGACGACGAGGTCGATACGCGAGATGCCGACGATCTTGCGGATCCGCTGTTCGATCTCGGGCTCGGCGGGCGAGTGTCCCTCTGCCATGAGCTTCCCGAGCCGCTCGGATCCCGGCCCGAGGAACCCCGCGCCGGTGATGATGGTGAGCACGATCCCCCCGAGCCCGACCAGCACCCACGTCTGCCCGAAGTTCCACGCCGGCGAGTAGAGGATCAGGAGGATGCCGAAGACGAGCACGGTGATCGACGCCGGCATCAGGAGGGTCTTGCCCGCCACTCCGATGTCCTTCGCAACGACGCCGAGATGCGCCGGGTCCTTCTCGCGGAGCACGCGCGTCGCGAGCACCTGCGCGTAGACGGCCGACCCCAGCCACGTGATGGCGGCGAGGACGTGGACGAACTTCAGCGTGTTGTAGATGTTGTCGTTGAACGCGAGCACGGTTCCGTTCTCCCTTCAGGCCGCCGGGTTCCGCGCATCGTATCGGGCGAACGCCGGAGCGAGGAGCCGCAACACGCCCACACCGGCGATCGTGAGGAGCCCGCCCGACACCACGCTGGTCGGGACTCCCCAGAAGTGCGCGACGACCCCGGACTCGACGTTGCCGATGGAAGGACCGGTCGCCCAGACGGCCATCCCGATCCCGTCGAGACGCCCCCGCATCGAGTCCTCGACCGCCGTCTGGAGGATCGTCATGCGGAAGATGCCGCTCACCATGTCCCCGGCTCCGGCGACGGCGAGCATCAGGAGCGACAGCCAGATCGTGTGCGAGAGCCCGAACGCGATGATCCCGGCCCCCCACACGACGACCGCGACCATGATCGCCCGTCCCTGCCGCCGCACGTGCCTCGCGCGGCCGGAGAAGGTCGTCGCGAGGAACGATCCGACCGCGGGCGCCGCGTACAGCAGGCCGAGCACGCCCGCACTGTTGCCGTGCGCGAACGTGGAGGCGATCGCCGGGAACAGCGCGTACGGGAATCCGAAGATCATGGCGTCGAGGTCGATCGCGAACACGGACTTGATGGTCGGTTTCCCCTTCACGAAGCGGAAGCCGTCGGCGATAGCGGCCCAGCTGATCGCGGCGTCGTCGTGCGTCGGCGGCGAGGGCTTCATCCGCCACACCGTCACGACCACGACGAGGAACGTGCCGACATCCACCAGGAAGGCGCCGGCCGGGTGGATCAAGAGGATCAGGACGCCGGCGAGCGCAGGGCCTGCCATGCCCGCGACCGTGCTGAAACCGGCTTCGAGGGCGTTCGAGGACGGCAACAGCTCGGCCGGCAGCAGGCGCGCCGGCCACGTCGAGACCGCGGGTCGGTTGAACGTGTAGAGCCCGGCCGACAGGGTCGCGAACGCGTAGAGCGGCCACAGGTGGGGTGTCGAAAGCGACGCGTTCCACGCCATCAGCGCCGACATCACCGCGAGGATCACGTGCATCACGATCACCAACCGCCGTCGCTCGACGGCGTCGGCGACCGCGCCCCCCACGATCGGGAAGACGAAGACGGGCACCAGCTCGCAGAGCCCCAACATGCCGACGGCGAGCGTCGAATGCGTCAGCGCGTAGACCTGGAACGGGATGACCGTCGCCACAATCTCGTCGCCGAAGTCCGAGACCGACTTCCCCAGGAACAGCAAACGGAAATCGTGCGACTCGCGCAACGGCGTGAGGTCCATGAGATGCTCGCGGGCGCGTGCGAGGAAGCCGCGCTCGGGCTCACTCATCGGATCAGTCGTGACATCCGGCGGTCGGCGAGGATCTTGCCGCCCGTCTGGCATGCGGGGCAGTATGTGACCTCGTGTGACTCATAGCTCACACGACGCAGGTCCTCGCCGCACCGCGGGCAGGGCGTCCCGTATCGGTTGTGCACGATGAAGTGGTCGCCGAGCTTCGTCGGCAGTCCGCCCGTGCGCCCGCGCTCGACCTCGAGCGCCTCGTCGAGCACGTCGAGGGTCGCCGAGAGGAGCTCGTCGCGTTCCGTTGCGGAGAGCTTGCCGAGCGATGCGTACGGAGAGAGCTGCGCGCGATGCAGGATGTCGTCGCTGTAGCCGCGTCCGACGCCGGTCACCGTTCGCTGATCGCGCAGGATCGTGTGCACGCGGCGAGCGTCGTCGCTCTCGCGGATCCAGGTGGCGAACTCATCCGACAACACCTCCGGTCCCAACTTGGCGAGTGGGCCGTCGTCATCCGGCGCGAGCACCCACCACCCGGCCTTGCGCTCCTTGCCGAACTCCTTCACCAGCACGCTCGGGCGATCGGCCGCCCGGATCCGCAGCACGCAACCACGCGGCTTCGTCGACTTGGGCGGCGACTCCACGTCGACGCGACCGCCCCGTGACAGGTGGAACAGCAACCGGTAGCCACCATCGAGATCGATCACGACGAACTTTCCCCGACGCCCGATGCGCTCGATGGTCCTGCCGCGGAGCTCGTCCGGGCGCGGTGCGTACGTCTTGAGCGACGAGAACTGCAGCAGGTCGAGCGCGGTGAGCGTCGAGCCGGCCAGCACGGCATCGAGCCGTTCGGCCAGCGCTTGCACTTCCGGAAGCTCAGGCACCGTCCTCGACCCGTGAGAGCCAGTCGCGCACCATCGCGAGCGTCTCCTGCGGCCGCTCCTCCTGCGACATGTGCGAGCCGCCCTCCATCACGACGAACTCCGAGCCGTCGATCCCTCGATGCGCCAGCTCGATGGTCGGCGGCGTCACCTCGTCGTGCTCACCGCAGAAGAGCAACGTCGGCGCCTGGATACGTCCGAGATCTCCGGTGACGTCCCAGTCCTTGATCGTCCCGATCACGTGGAACTCGCTCGGGCCGTTCATGGTGTTGTAGACCTCGGGGTTGGCCGCGAGTCCCTCCAACGTCCGCAGGAAGGAGCCGGGCCACGGATCCATGCGACAGACGTGCTTGCGGTAGAAGACCATCATGGCCTCCTCGTATCCGGGGTCGCCGAACGTCCCGTCGGCCTCGTGTGCGCGCAGCGTCGCCTCCACCTCCGGCGGCAACTCCGCGCGGAGCTTGGCGAGCTCCGTCAGCCAGAACGGGATGCTCGGCGGTGCGCTTTCGACGATGAGGCTCGCGAGACCCGCCGGTTGTGTGATCGCGTAGGCCATGCCGAGCATGCCTCCCCATGAATGCCCGAGCACATGTACGTGATCCAGGCCGAGCGCATCGCGGATCGCGCCGACCTCTTCGACGTAGAGCTCGGTCGTCCACATCGCTGGGTCGTGCCGTGCGTCGATGGCCGAGTTCCCGCACCCCAGCTGGTCGTAGAAGATCTCGCGCCGGCCTTCGGCGAGTGCCTCGTATGGCTCCATGTGGTGCCACGTCGCGCCGGGCCCGCCGTGGAGACACAGGATCGGGAGCTTGCCATCCTCTTCTCCCTCACCGACCACGCGGTACCACGTCTCGTAGCCGTGGAAGGCGATCCTTCCCTCGAGCACCGGCGGCGTCACGTCACTCCCTCAGGCGGTCCCGGCGGCCGAGCGGATGATGTCGATCGCCTCGTCGATGCGATCGCGATGCGTCCGATGGCTCAGGATGCACGCGCGGATGACGTATCGCCCGTCGATCGACGTGCTCGACAGATAGACGCGTCTGGCCGCGTTGATCCGCTCCAGGAACGCGCGGTTGGCGTCGTCGTCCCCGTCCGCCAACCGGAACGGGACCACGGTGAGTTGCGGAGACCACGGGATCTCGATCGCCGGATCCTTCGCGAGCTCATCGTGAAGATGCATCGTCAGGTCCAGCTTCTCGTCGAGCGCCTCGCGGAACGCCCGCACGCCGTGCAGTTTCAGTGGCAACCACACGCGGAACCCTCGATGGTCACGCGAGAGCTCGGTCGAGTACTCGCTCAGGTTCGGGAGCTCCCCGTCGGGCGCGCGATCCTGCAGATACGCGGCGCCCTCGTAGTGCGCGTCTCGGAGCGCCACGGCGTTGCGGACGATCAGCGATCCGGTTCCATACGGCAGGAACATCCCTTTGTGCGGATCGAGCGTGACCGAGTCGGCCCGCTCGATGCCGCGGAAGCGTTCGAGACCTCGAGCCGTCAGTTGGAAGAAGCCGCCGTAGGCGCCATCCACGTGCATCCATAGGTCCTCTTCCTCGGCGGCGTCGGCGACATCGGCGAGCGGATCGATCGCGCCGGTGTTGGTCGTGCCGGCTGCCGGGACCACGAGGAACGGCCGGAGCCCAGCGGCGCGATCTTTGCGGATCATGTCCCGCAGCGCATCCACATCCATCCGGAGCTCGGCGTCCGTGGGCACGAGGCGCACGTTCCGCCGCGAGAACCCCGCGATCGTGGCGGCCTTCGTCACCGACGCATGCGACTGATCGCTCACGTAATACGTCCCGTCCCAGAAATCCTCGCCGAGCTTCGCGTGACGCGCGGAGACGACCGCGGAGAGGTTCGCGATGGAGCCGCCGCTCGTGAGGATGCCCTGCGCCTCGGCCGGGAACCCGAAGAGATCGCAGAGCCACCGCGTCACGTTCTCCTCGAACTGGCTCAGCCCGGGCGCGACCTCCCAGAAGTTCGGGAACCGATTGACGCCCATGGCCAGGAACTGGGCGAGCGACGACGCGTACAGGCCGCCGCCCGGGATGTAGGGCAGGTATCCGGGACCGCACGTCTCGTATGCCGCGGCGGCGGCTGCCTTGAAGTCGGCGAGCACCTCGTCGAAGGAGCCGCCCACTTCCGGTGGGGAAGCGCGGAGCGATCGCGCGAGGTCGAGCGCCTCATCGACGTTCTGCGCAGGCGCGTCGTCGAGTCCGTGGATGAACTCGACCAGGAACTCGACGGCCGCCTCCCCCATCGCGCGCATGTCGTCGGGCTTGGGGTCGAGCGGGAACATGCCGCCCATGGTAGCGGCGGCGCGGCGAGCGGGTCTCAGGCTGAGGGGTGCGTCACCGCGTCCAGCAGGCGCTTCGAGGCCTCGGCCACGTCATCGACGGCGGCGTTGAACGCCTCTTCGTTGCGTCGCGACGGAGCCCGATAGCCACTCACCTTGCGAACGAACTGCAGCGCGGCGGCGCGGATCTCCTCTTCCGTCGCGGGTTCCTCGAGACCTCGGAGCGTCTTGATGCTTCGGCACATGGCGCAACGGTACCGCTCCGGCGCTACAACTGCTCCTCGCACCACGGCAGGTGTCGGATGAAGTTCGCGTGCGCGAAAGGTCACGCGGCTGGCAGAGCGCCAACACACCTGCTCTGAGCCTGGATCCAGCAACAGTCCGAGCTAGGTTGCGATGGAAGAGTGGTCCACGCTCTCGGACAGCCGTTGCGCGAGCACTCGCATGACGGCTAGCGCGACGTCGGGTCGCTCGCGCAGCATGCTCTCGAACTCCCGGTGCCCGACCCGGATCGTTCGCACCGGGCCGTTCGCCACCAGAGAGGCCATGCGGGGCATGTGCGTGATGAGCGACATCTCGCCAACGGCGTCGCCTGCCGTCCGGCGTGCAAGCTCGTATTCCGATCCATCGCGGTCCTGGATCACGCGGACACTGCCTTCGACCACGATGTGCAGCTCGTCGCCGAGCTCACCCTCGGCGGCGATCGCCTCGCCATCGGCGTAGCCGCGCTCTTCGGCGATCTCCGCAACGTGCTCGAGGTCAGCGGGCGTGAGGTCGGCGAACAGCGGGACCTGCCTCAGGAAGATCACGCGTTCGATCAACGAGATCGCCCCCATGGAAGCCTTCATGGTGTCTCCTTCGCGTCGGGCGCGGACGAGCTCCGCGCATTGTCGGATTAACGAGTCGTCGTCCTCGAGGGCTCGGGCCAGCCACTCGCCGTCGTCCGCCGACACCGTCTTCGGTTCCCACAACACGAGAAGCGGAAGGACCAGCGCCGGATCCCCGACGGCCTCGAGCGTTTCGAGCGCGTTTGCGCGCTGCGCCGGCGTGCCTTCGAGGGTCTCGATCGCCATGTGCCTGGCCTCGCGCCGGTCTCCGAGCATCGCGGCGGCCCATAATGCAGACCGGGCGACGCGACGTCCTCGCGCCAAGACGGCATCGTGTAGCAGCACGGCTGCGTCGGTGTCGGAAGGGATCCTGGCGGCGAGGTCGTGGTCGCGGGTGGCGCGGACTGCGGCACCCCGGATGAAAGCGCGCACCCGCTCGACCTGGTCGTCGGCGTGGAGGCGCCGGGCGGCCTCGACGGCTCCTTCGGCCGCTCGTGGATCCTCCAACGCCATCAACACGTGCTCGATGGCCGGGGGCCCAGCGACTCCGAGGGCACGTCCGGCGGCGATCCGGACGGCCGGGTCGCTATCGCCCAACCCGGCGAGCGCCGGCGCCAATGCCCGGGCCGGCGCGGCCTCGGCGAGCCGTTCGAGGGCGGCCGCTCGCACCTTAACGGCGGGATCGCCGACGAGCGCTTCTGCGAACATTGCCGCAGCTTCCCGCGGTGCGAATGCAAGCTGCTCTACGGCCGCTCGGCGTACGTCGGCGTCATCAGCCTCGAGCAGCTCGCGCAGCTTTGTCATGGCTTGATCGCCATCGCCGAGCTCGATCGCTCGCGCGGCCGCGGCCGCGGCGACGGATGGCTCGGCATCGTCGATCATCCGGAGCACGGCTTGGCGTTGTGTCGGGTTCCCGAGATCGAGCCCGCGAACCGCGGCGGAACGAACGATCGGGTCGACGTCGTCGAGCCCGTCGGCGACGTCGGGCGGACGAGCGGCGGCCCGGGGGAGCTCCGCCGTCAGCAGGAACGCCATCCGTCGGACGCGCGCGTCGGGCGATCGCATCGATGCGGAGAGCGCACGCGCGGCGTCGGCGTCGACGGAGAGCTGCATCGGGGTGTAAGGCGCCGACGGGCCTCCGAACACCTGCGGTCGGCCCGCTCGCAGCGCGTCGACGAGGGCGCCTGAGTACGAACGCCTGATCCCCAGGGCGACCACGATGGTCGCGAGCGACCCGACGAGTCCGATCACGGCGAACTGGCGGGGAGTGAGCGCCCGTTGTCCCACGAGCGCCGCGATACCCGCGATGGCGGTTCCGAACTGGGCCGGGCCTCCGTTCATGAACGCTCGGGTTTGGTCGCGCTGGCCATCCGGGACGAGGTTGATCAGGGTCTCCCACGCCGGTGAGGCGACGCCTTGCAACCACACACCCGTAACGACGCGAAGAGCCGCGACGATCACGAATCCGGACTCGACCAGCAGGATCCCGAACGACCCGACGTACAGCAGCGGAAGCACCACCATCATCGCCGCCACGCCGAACCACGCGAACAGGCGGTTCGTAAGCAGAACCGAGACCAGGAACGCCGCGCCGGTGGTGGCTGCCCACAACAGGCCGAAGAAACCGGCCAGCTCCACGGGGTTGGGGAATCGCTCCGACGCCGCCCGCGCAAATGGGAGGAAAAGCGAGAAGTACAGGACCGAGAACAAGACGGCGGCCGCGGTCATCCACACGAGCAGGGGCGACCGGCGCACGAAGTCAAGCCCCCGCGCGATGTCGTGAAGAGCAGAGGCATGGCGACGTGCGGCGCGGCGGCGGGCTACGCCCGCCACCGGGCCGAGCGCGAGCCGGCAAAGGATAAAGCCCACAGCGAGCCCCGCGGCCCAGACGAACAGCAGGTTCTCGGCTCCCAACGCCCGGGCAAGGGGCCGGGTCGCGAGTCCTCCGACGACGGATCCCAGGATCCCACCGGCACCGAAGATCGGGAACAGCCGCTTCGCCTGCCGGGTATCCACGACGGCTCCGGCCGTGCCCCACAGGCCGATCCCCTGACCGAGCATCGCGAACGCGACGGTCACCCAAAGGACCGGATAGATCCACCGGACGTTCGTGAGCAGGACGGCCCGCTCCACCAGGACGATCACTCCCAGGGCAACGGGCGCCATCACGTAAGTACGGCGAGGGCCCAAGCGACCGAGGATCCCGGAGAGCCCGAGCATGGCAACGAAGGTCGCGCCCGCTTGAAGCAGATACATCAGCGGCAAGGCGCGCGTCCCGATCCGGTCGAAGAACAGGGCATCGACGCCGCTCTCGCCGACGGTGATGGCCGCCATCGATACGAACATCAGGGCGACCACGATCGTCACCGTCCGGCCCTCGCCCTCGCGGATGCGCAGCGCGCGCGACGCGAGTCCCACGGCCGGTCGCTATCCGGCCGTCGCGGCGACTGGCGAAGCGGGAAGGACGAGCGCGTCGATCGGATGGCCCTTCAGCAGCACATGTCGCCGTTCGAGGCCGGAGTCGAGGAGCCCCGCGCCTTCGCAGACCGGATCAGTCAGCAGGATCTCTCCGATCGCCGCCTGCGAGGCCAAGTGCGCGGCGATGTTGACGGGATCACCGAGCGCGGTGAAGTCGCTCGACTCGTTCTGTCCCACCATCCCGACGAACGCGGAGCCGGTGTGGATCCCGGCCCCGAGCGGCGCCCACGGACCTTCGGTGGTTCCGTGGCCCGTCGCGCGGAGCAGGGCGGCAGCAGCCTCGACGGCCCGTTTCACGTGCTCCGTTCCCGTCATGAACGGGATGAACAGCCCGACGATCTCGTCCCCAACGAACTTCTCGATGATCGCGTCGTGCTCGATCAACACCTGACGCGAGACACCGTAGAAGCGGTTCATGAGGCGCGTGAAGTCCAACACTGGCATCTGCCGAGCCAGTTTGCTCGAGCCGCGGACGTCGGCGAACAGCATCGTGACGTCGATCTCGGCGCCCCGGACCTCCTCGCCCTCTTCGGCCCCTGGACACATCGCCGCGTGGACACCTAGGCTCTCGAAGCAGCGTGCGCACATGTTCGGGTTCTTCGCCCACGGCGCGTACCCATACCGCTTGAGGATGAAGGAGCCGGGCGCTCCGAACGGCGCCCGGCAAAGCCGGCACCGCGGGCGTGAAGGGATGAAGCGAAGCGGCGAGCGGCGTGCAAGGGACGGATGTGTCCCGCTCAGGAAGTCGTGCCATTCCTCTTGAGGTGACGCGTAGGTGCGTGGCATGGTGGGAGCGTACCGCCGCGGAGTCGGCCGACGCCAGGCTCGAGTTGGAGCAGCTGGGTCAGCCCGCCGACGACTTGGGGCCGATGTGTTGCTCTTGGCGACGCACTACTCACCAGCGTTCGCGGTGGACGACGTCGTTCAACGGATCGGTCGCGGCGAGCATCATGCTCATCGTCGCCTGACCTATCATGGCTGCTCATTCATCGAGGAGGGCGTGCGCCACGCGGCCTCGGTTTCCGCTCCAGGTCCTCCGGCGGGATCAAGGCGGCACGTTACCTGGGTCTGCTCGCTCAATGAGCAGGCTCTCTCCGCCGATCTGTCTCCGGTTGATTCCAGATCCGAACGCTCTACCGATGTGCGGCTCGTCGGCGACGTCGATCGATGCCGCGCAACCGCCGGTCGAGGCGAGCCTATCCTGCCGCTGTCATTCATCCACGAGCCACGAGATCCCGCACTCGCTTGACCGCGGCGCGTGAGCGAGCCAGGTCGGCGTCGGCGGCCGGACGGCCCGAGAACCGGTCGCGCTCGAGCGTCGCAACGACCACCTCGGCCTCCGCCACCACAGCGCGTTCGATCGCCGGGTCGGCGGAGACGCGACGGAGGTACTCCCGAGGGGTGGCCTGCTCCGTCAACGGGTGCCCCAGCGAGGCCAGGGCCTGCGTGAGATCCAGGTACGCGCGGAGCGCCACCGGCTGGGTGGGAAGACGCGACCCTCGCCTGCGTCGAACGACGAGCGCCCAGAGCGGCAGTCCGAGCACGCCGAGGACCGGAAGTGACCGGACCCCGTGCAGCCCACCCAACACGATCCCGATCCCATGACCCGTGTTGCGGAACAGCTCCTTCACCGGCTCCGGCACGGCGGTCGACAGGAACCGTCCCACCGCCGCCAGGACCTCACCGCCGATGAACCTGCTGCTCGGGTGCGGCGCCGCTTCCGGCACCCCGAACGTCGGGTCGTAGGGCACCCAACCGATCCCCGGGTAGTAGACCTCGACCCACGCGTGCGCGTCCGATTGCCGCACCTCGAAGTAGCCGGTCAACGGGTTCCGCTCCCCCGGGCCGTATCCGGTCACCAGGCGCGTCGGGATCCCGATCGTCCGAAGCATGATCGCGAGTGAGCTCGCGATCTGCTCGCAGAATCCCGTCCTCGTCACGAACAGGAAGTGATCGACCGCGTCCACACCCGCGGGGTCCCGAGGGACGTTCAGGTCGTAGGTGGTGTTGCGGTGGATCCAGGATTGCAACGCCTGCACCCGGTCGTATTCGTTGGTGAGCCCGGCGGTGACGCTGCGCGCGAGCTCGCCGACACGATCCGGCAGCTCCGAGGGAAGTTGCAGGTAGGCGGGATCGACGGACGACAGCTCCTGCGGGTTCGCGAGGCGCAACGTGCGCCCGTCCGTCACGGGGATCTCGGAAACGACCGAGTAGATGAGGCCGCTGTCCAGCAACACGGGCGAGCGGATCGATCCGAAGTGATCCACCTTGAGCCCGCCCGATGGGAAGTAGATCTGTTCGGGCACCGCGGCGGCGAACAGGACGTTCGGCTGCGGGGTGTCGATGTAGAACGTCTGCGTCACATGAACCGTCGGCACCGGCCCGATCATCCCCGAGAGATCGCTCGGCAGAACGACCGCGTTCGGCCCGTCGCCCCACTGCGTGACCAACGACTCCGTCGTCCGGTCGGAGATCGTCCACTGCGTTCCGTCGAACGTGTCGAACCCTTCCGCCCGCCAGAGCGCGGCTTGCGGGGCTCGTACGCGGAACGCGACCTGGTCGGACAGGTGTCCGCGGGCGCGGAGATCGACGACGTCGCTGAACCCCGGATACGCGTTCGGTGCGAAGTCCACGACGCCGTCGCCTCCCTGGGAAGGCAACGACGGATTCTCCACGCCGCCGGCGAAGTCCGCCACGTTCGCGGCGGGACCGCCGAGTGAGAACGGGAGCGACCGCACGAGCGTGCCCGGCAGCCGGGGGATCCCCATGAACACGACGGCGCTCGCCAACAGCACCGCGGATCCGGCCCATACCGCGCTGCGGAGCGGCGCGGCGAGCCCTCCGTGCGCCGGCGACCTGCGCCGGACCGCCACGGGCTCCGACATCGTTCCGGCTCTCGGCCGGCTGGAGAGGAATAGCCAGCCGCCTGCCAGGATCGCCCACGGCAGCACGAAGAGTGCGAAGGACGAGGAGAGCGAGAGCGCGCCCGCCTCGGCCATCAGGATCACGCTCGAGATCATCGAGAAGGACAGGTCGCGACGACGCGGCACGTCGAACGCGTGCAGCACCTGCACCCACAGGAACAGCGAGGCGAGCGGCACGCGCGCCTGATCGACCGAGCCGGCCAGCTTCACGCTCTGCAGGAACGCGACGAACGCGGCGAGCAGACCGACCGACAGGAGCACCTTCGTGGTGATGTTCGAGTGGTAGCGCTGCTTGTGTGAGAACAGGTATCCGGCGGGCGCCATCATGAGAGGAAGGACCGCGGCCGAACCGTTCACGCCTCCCTGCGCCACGACGGCGAGGATCGCGATCTCGACCGCTGCGGCCACGACGACGCGCATGGCCACGGAGTCCTCCGGAGGGCCCGCGGGGCGACGCCACCGCGCGATGATGACGTCCGAGGCGCTCATGCCATCTCGGTTCTTCCTGGCAGGGTTCTTCCTGGCAAGGCTCGTTCCACTGCCAGCACGTCCACCAGGTTCGTCTCGTGGCGCCACAGATACGTGTCCGCCCCCGCCTGGTCCAGCATCCTGACGGCCCCCTCGACCTCCTGGACCCTGAGCGCGGCCACCCTCCGTGCGTCTCGGGGACCGACCTCCACCGGGATCGCCACCACGCGCGTGCCCGCGGCCGTCAGCGTTCCGATCGCCCGGCCAAGCGCCGCCTCTCCGTTCGAGCGCCACGTCGGGAAGATCAACACCACGGTGTCGATGTCGCGGAACGCTTCCGCGCCGCGATCGACGACCTCGGCCAGGGCGGCACCGTCGGGCACCACCGCCGCCAGTCGACGACGGAACGACCCGTCGTCGACATCGTCGGACACCTCGACCGTGACCCGAGGACCCGACACGACGAAGCGAACGCGATGACCTTCCGTGAACGCTACCCGCGCGATCGATGCCGCCGCCGTGCAGCACGCATCCAGCGGCGTGCCGGCATCGCCGACATCGGTCAACGTGTCGATCACGATCGCGATCCGTCGAGATCGCTGCTGTTCGAGCTCGCGGACCATCACCATCCCCGTCCGAGCCGTCGAGGGCCAGTGGACGTGGCGCGGGCTGTCACCGGGGCGATACTCGCGGATACCCAGGAACTCGGGCCCGGTTCCGCGACGAGAGACCGAACGCGAGGCACGCTCGGGATCGGAGTCCAGCGCGAGGAACGGCAGCGCCCCGAGGGGGATGACCGCCGGCAGCACGATGGTGCTGCCGGCGACCTGGATGATCCGGCGCCGTTCGGCGACGCCGAACGGCGCCGCGGAACGGAGCGTGACCGCCGACGCCTCATGCACTCCCCTCTTGAGCGCACGGCGCACCGTGACCAACTCCACACGTTCGCCGGGAAGCACCTTGGTGACGTAGAGGCGCGTCGGGTTCACGTGAGGATCTTCGAGCGTCAGTCCGAGCTTCACGCCTCTCGCGCGATCCGTCACGATGAGCTCGACGAACGCCTCCTCGCCCTGGACCACCTCGGCGGGCGCACGGCGGTCCACCTCGATGCCTCGAAGCATCCGACCCGGAAGCAGCACGCCGGAGACGACCGTGCCGAGCAGCAGTGCGCAGAGCACGAACAGCCAGCCCGCCTGGACGTTGGTTCCCAAGAGGAAGAGGACGCCCGCTCCCGATGCGAGTCCGACGGCCCGCTTCCGCAGGCGCACGATCAGGATCTCCCGACGATGCCGAGCGGTACCGCGACCTCGTCCAAGACTCGGCGGACAACCTCCCGGCCGACGCCCGCACCGCTGCGGCCCTGACGGGGGATCAACCGGTGCGCGAGCGCGGCCGGAGCCAATGCCTTCACGTCGTCGGGCAGCACGAAATCGCGCCCCTCGCTGATCGCGCGCGCCTGCGCGCACCGCGTGAGCGCGATCGTCGCTCGAGGCGACGCACCGAGTGCGATCTCCGGCGCGGCTCGCGTGGCATGCACCACGGCAACGACGTAGTCGATCACGGTGTGATCCACATGGACCTCGCGGACCGCGTGCTGGCATCGCACGACGTCCTCGGGTCCCAAGACGGGCTCCAGATCTTCGATCGGATGACGCAGGAGCTGGCGCCGAACGATATCCGCCGCGCGCGAGCGCTCCGGGTAGCCGACCGACACGGTCAGCGAGAACCGGTCGAGTTGCCCTTCCGGCAACGGGTACGTCCCGTGCTGATCGATCGGATTCTCGGTCGCGATCACGACGAACGGCATCGGCAGCATGTGCGTGACGCCTTCCACCGTGACCTGTCGCTCTTCCATCGGCTCCAGCAGAGCCGACTGCGTGCGAGGGGTGGTGCGGTTGATCTCGTCGACCAGGACGACGTTCGCGAAGATCGGCCCCGGCTGGAACCGGAACTCGTGCCGACCCTGGTCATAGACGCTGATGCCGGTCACGTCGGACGGCAGCAGGTCGGGGGTCGCTTGGATCCGGCTGAACTCCCCGCCGATCGAACGCGCCAGCGCCCGCGCGAGCATGGTCTTGCCGACGCCGGGGACACCTTCCAAGAGGAGGTTGCCCTCGGCCATCAGGCAGATCGCGGCCGTCTCGACCACCACGGGGTTCCCCGAGATGACCCGCTCGACGTTCTCGACCAAACGCCGGAACGCGGCGGTGGTCTCCCCGACGGCAGGCTGAGGCAAGCTCACCTTTACTGCTTCGACTGGTGCGAGGGCTCCCTTGAGGTGCGATCAGGCTGAGGTGCGATCAGGCTGAGGTGGGAACGCTCAAGGACCCGGTGTCGCCACCGGGTCCTTGCGGGCTTCGCCTATCTAGCAAACGTCCTGGTGCACCACCGCTACGAGGTCGAAGCGTCGTCCGTGGTCTCGCACCCGTCGCCCGAGCCTGATCCGTCGAACGAGGTGGTCGGCCGGGAGTCGTCGCCTCCGCTGCTCGTCTGGTCGCACGAGTCGTTCCCGATACCGCCGTTCTCGTTGTCGCTTCCGGAGCCTCCGTTCAGGTCGTCGCTCCCCGACCCTCCGTTCAGGTCATCGTCGCCGCCCGGGCCGTTCACCGTGTCGTCGCCGCCCTGGCCGTTCTCGGTGTCGTCGCCGCCGTTGCCGTTCACGACGTCGTCGCCTGCGCCGGCGCAGATCAGGTCGTTGCCGCCCATGCCGTTGATCACGTCGTTGCCGCCGAGTCCGACGATCACGTCGTTACCCGGCGTGCCCGTGATCACGTCGTCGCCGGGCGTCCCAACGATCGTCGCGACCTGGCCCTGACAGGTCGGGGTCGTCGTCGGCGTCCTCGTCGACGCGCCCGCGACCAGCGGATGACTCATGAAGCTCACGAGCAGACCGCTCGCGAGGACGACTCCTGCACGTACCGATGCCTTGTGGAACCCGTGCACCCTCATGTCGTGCCTCCTCTCTCGATGACGCGATGCCACCGTAGGAGAGGTATCGGCAAGTGAAGTCCACGGAAGGGTTAAGCGGATGCTAAGGATCGGTCGGCCGTCATGCAGGATCCCAGCGCATGTCCAGATGAACGGTCCGCCATCGGGAACCGGTCCGGCGTGGGTCACCTAGAACCCAAGGTGCTCGTAGAGGCCGACGTTGCGCTCCCGTGACGTTTCGAGGAAGGCACACGTCCCATCGCGTCCGGCCAGGTCGAGCCCGAATCGGAATCGCTTCCTGGCAAGGTCCTCCGCGTCGCCCACCGGGAGCGGCCACGTGATCAGCGCGTCGTCGGCGAACGTGCGCGCGAAGAGGTCCGCGTATCCCCCGAGCCGAACTGCGTCAGCCGCGACGATGTCTATCGTCACGGGCGTCTCGCGGCCAGGGCGCTGATCGCCTCGAGGACGACGCGGTGCGCCAACATCGCGGTGATCTCGGCGTGGTCGTACGGCGGCGAGACCTCCACGACGTCCATCCCGACCAGGTCCACCTGTCCCACGATCTGGCGAACCGCGCGGAGCAGCTCCCGCGCGAGCATGCCGCCGGGCTCCGGCGTGCCGGTCCCGGGCGCCATCCCCGGGTCGACCACGTCGATGTCGACGGACAGGTAGATGCAGTCCGGCCCGTCGAGGGCCTCGGCGATCGCGTGGGCGATGACGGCTTCACTCCCCCGCTCTTCGATCTCGACCATCGTGTGCCATCGCAAGCCCTGCTCGCGCATCCAGTCCCAGGTCTCTTTCTCGGGCCAGTAGCCGCGCAGGCCTACCTGGACGAAGTTCGGACCCGCGACCCAGCCCTCCTCGATCAGATGACGCATGGGCGTCCCGTGGCCGTAGAGGTTGCCCCACTGGTTGTCGCTCGTGTCCGCGTGCGCATCGAAGTGCACGATGCCTACCTTCCGCGGATGCCGGAAGCGCGACACGGCGGCCGCGCTTGGGTACGTGATCGAATGATCGCCGCCCAGCACGATGGGGATCGCGCCCGAGCTCGCCACGCGGAACACCTTCTCGTGGACGACACGCAACCCTCGCTCCAGCCGCGCGGGCACGATCGGAGCATCGCCCGCATCGACGACCTTCAGCTTCTTGTACGGCTCGACGTCGAGCTGGATCGACCAGGCGTACTCGGTCCCCCAGGTCGTGGGTGCCATCCGGATGGCCCGCGGTCCGAAGCGAGCGCCGGGCCGCGACGAGACCGCGTCGTCGAGCGGCGCGCCCACGATCGCGACGTCCGCCGCGGCGGCCCGCAGGCTCTCGTCGTCGGTCGCCCACGGCAACTTCTCGAACGAACCGCGCCAGTCCGAGTAGTACGGCAGGTCCTCCGTGGAGAACTCCGTGAACTCGTCGTCGCCTCGGAGCTCGCTGCGCTCGATCCGGAAGTCCCGCTCGTCCGCCATGTTGATCGAAGCATAAGCGGGCGCGCCCTTCCTGAGAGTGGGAAGATGCCTCCCATGCAAGGCGACACGTGGGAGGACGGCGAGCGGTACGAGCCCTACGTGGGACGGTGGAGTCGCTTGGTCGCCGCCGGATTCCTCGATTGGCTGGAGGTTCCCCCCGGATCCCTGTGGCTCGACGTGGGTTGCGGCACCGGAGCGCTTTCCGAAACCATCCTCTCGCGCGCCGAGCCCCTCGAGGTTCGAGGGATCGACCCATCCGAGGGATTCGTGAAGTACGCGCAGCAACGTCTGGAGGATCCCCGCTTCGAAGCGGAGATCGGGGATGCTCGGACGCTGCCGTTCGATGACGGATCGTTCGACGCGGTCGTCTCGGGCCTCGTGCTGAATTTCGTGTCGGATCTGGGCGGCGCCGCGAAGGAGTCCGCGCGGGTGGTGAAGCCGGGCGGGACCGTCGGTGCGTACATCTGGGACTACGCCGGCGGCATGCAGATGATGCGGTACTTCTGGGACGCGGCCGGCGAGCGGGAAGCGGCGGCCCGCCGGCTAGATGAGGGCGAACGCTTCGCCAACATCGCGTCGATGAAGGGCCTTGGGAGCCTGTTCGATCTGGCGGGGTTCACCGACGTGCGGACCCGGTCGATCGACGTCACCACGATCTTCCGGGACTTCGACGACTACTGGAGCCCGTTCCTGTCGGGACAGGGTCCCGCGCCCGCATATTGCATGTCCCTGGAGGATCAGGCTCGATCCGAGCTCCGCGAGCTGCTCAGGGTTCGCCTTCCCGTGAAAGCCGACGGCACGATCCGGCTCACGGCGCGAGCGTGGGCCGTGCGGGGAACGCGCGCAGCGAGGTGACTCCGCAGCGATCGCCTGACCCCTTGACACTCGAACATATGTTCGGTATCCTTCAGCCTTGATACGCCGAACCCGGTCCTCCCCCGGAACGGACACGGCTCGTGGCAACGGATCTTCGCAGCACCGAAGTGCTCACCGCGCGCGTCCGTCGGCTGCATCGGGATATCTCACGCCTCCAGCGGGAGCTGCTCGACACCCTGACTCAGCTCGAGGATGCGGAGGCCTGGCTCGAGGAGGGTGCGCGCGACATGGCGCACTGGACCACGATGCAGCTCGGCATCTCGCGCTGGAAGGCCGAGCGGTGGCAGACCTCCGGACGCGCGTTGCAGACGCTCCCCGCTACGGCCGACGCCTTCGAACGGGGTGACCTCGGCATCGACAAAGTGGTCGAGCTCACCCGGTTCGCCGAGTTCGACGATGAGGACGCTCTCGTGCGCTGGGCGCGGGGTGTCTCATCAGGGGCGATCCGGCGGATCGGCGACCTTCGGGCGCGCGACAACATCCAAGAGGAAACGGTCACCGCCGAGCGTGATCGCTGGCTCGAGCACCGGTACGCAGATGGGGGACGTCGGTTCCGGCTCGACGCCGAGCTCCCGGGGGCGGCAGGGGCCGTTGTGGCGCGAGCGCTCGACCGCCTCGGCGATCAGATCCCCGTCATGCCTGACGAGGCATCAGAGCGACTCGTGGGCGCCCGGCGCGCCGATGCCCTCGTGGCCCTCTGCTCGGTCCAACTCGCCGACGACGCAGACCAGGATCGCGCGACCGTCGTCGTGCACGCCGAGCTGGATGCCCTCCTCGACCGCGACACCAAAGCGCTCATCGAGAACGGTCCCGTCATCGGGGGTACGACCTTGGATCGCCTCCTCTGCAACGCGCGGATGCAGCTCGTGGTCGAGCATCCCGACGGCACCGTGCAGGGGATCGGCCGCCTCATGCGCGAACCGGCTCCGTGGATGATGCGCCAGCTCCGCCATCGCGACGGCACCTGCCGGTTCCCGGGGTGCGATGCCAGGCGCTTCACGCAGGCTCACCATGTGGAGTGGTGGTCTCGGGGCGGCCAGACCGACCTCGAGAACCTCGTGCTCGTGTGCGCATTCCATCACCGGCTGGTGCACGAGCACAGCTGGGGACTGACGCGCGACGACGACGGCGAGCTCACCTGGGTCCGCCCCGAGGGACTCCGATCGCGCGCCGGGCCGGACGCGGTCATGACGAGCGCCTAGCTCGTCTTCGCGTCCTTCAGGATCTGTCGCGCGGCATTCGCGCCGGGGCCGCCCGTGATGCCGCCTCCCGGGTGCGCGCCGGAGCCGGCCAGGTACAGGCCGTCCAAGACGAAGCGATAGCGCGCCTGGCCGTTCAACGGACGCCACATGAAGAACTGATCCAGGCCGGGCTCCGCATGATAGACGTGCCCGCCGCTCAGGCCGTAGTCATGTTCGAAGTCCTCGGGGGTGATGACTTGGCGCGCCTCGATCAGCTCGCCGAGACCGGGCGCGTATCGCTTGAGCGTCTTCACGGTGATGTCGCCGAGGCGGTCGCGTTCGCTGGACCAGTCGCCGACGCGCAGATGGCGGGGCGCGGCTTCGACCAGGACGCTCATCACGTGCTTGCCCTCGGGCGCCAACGACGGATCGAGCAGCGTGGGGATCGTGACCTCGAGCCACGGTTCCTCCGCGATGTGGCCGAACTTGCACGCGTCCTTCGCTCGCTCGACGTGGTCGATGCTCGTGCCGATCACGATGCGACCCTTGAGCCGCTCCAGGTCGTCCGCACCGTCGAACGCCGGCACGTCCGACAGCGCCATGTTCACCTTGGCCGTCGCGCCGGGCTGACGGATGTTGCCGGCTCGCCAGACCATGGTCGGGCCGAGCTCCACCGGATCGCAGAGGCCGAGCGTGCGCTTGGGATCGGCGGCCGAGATCACGAGCGCCGCGTCGATCGATCCGCCGCTCGCGAGCGTGACGCCGATGACGCGGCCGTCGCGCGAACGGATCTCCTCGACCTCGGCGCCCGTACGGATCTCCGCCCCGAACGCGGTGGCGCTCGCCTCGAGCGCGGCGGCCAGCGCGCCGCTCCCCCCTTTCGCGATCGTGCTCTGCCCCGGCGCTCCCCCGTCGTTGCCGGCCGAGTCCATGAGGAACGCGGCCGCCGAACCCGCGGCCCACGGTCCGGTCGAGGTATAGAGCACGCCTCGCGTCGCGAGCGGCCCGCGGACCGCCTCGTCCTCGAACACCTCGGCCACCAGGTCGGCGACCGCCATCGGCAGCGCGCGGATCGCCTCACGGCCCGTCTTCGCACCCAGATCGCGGAACGCCTTACCGAGCTTCAGCCCCGCGATCGCGTCGCCGATCGACGGTGACTTCGCGTCGGGCGGCGTGATCGCGTTGATGTAGGCCAGGAAGCTCGCGACCGCGCGCACTTTCTTGTCGAACCCGGGATAGGCCGCGGCGTCGTGCGGGCTCCGCGACTCGAGCTCCGCGGCGGTTCGACCGGCGTCGCCCCAGAACGTGACGGCCGAACCGTCGGGCTGTGGAGCGAACATGCGCACGGCGGGCTCGAGGAGCTCCAGGCCGAACGCCGAAAGCTTCAGGTCCTTGATCACGGACTGCCGCAGACGCCCGACCGTGTGCGCGATGCCCGGCGCGGTGAATCCGGGAGCGATCGAGGTGTTCGCGAGGATCCCGCCCACCTCGTCGCGACGCTCGAGCACCACGACCTTCTTGCCGGCCTTCGCCAGGTACGCCGCAGTGACCAGGCCGTTGTGGCCGGCCCCGATGACGACGATCGTCTCGTCGCGCGCCACGCTAGGCCACCTGCTTCCCGCCGCGCTTGTGCTCCTTGAGGTACTCGAGTGCGGCGATGCGACCCGGCGCGCCCATGATGCCCCCGCCGGGATGCGTCGCCGATCCGCACATCCACAGGTCCTGGACCGGCGTGCGGTAGCGCGCCCAGCCCGGCACGGGCCGGTTGAAGAACAGCTGCTCCAGCGAGAGCTCGCCCTTGAAGATGTTCCCTTCGGTGAGACCGGTGACGTCCTCGATGTCCTTGGGAGTGATGAACATCTTGTGCAAGATCTTGCTCCGGATGTCGGGGAAGCGCTCCTCGAGGGTGTCGATCACGTTCTCGCCGAATGCATCGCGCTCGGCGTCGTTCCACTCCTTGCCGGGCTCCAACTTGTAGGGCGCGTACTGCACGAAGCAGCTCATGATGTGTTTCCCGGGAGGCGCCATCGAGGGATCGACGAGCGTCGGCATGATGCAGTCGATGTACGGACGCTGGCTGAACCGGCCGAACTTCGCGTCGTCGTACGCGCGCTCCATGTAGTCGAGGTTCGGGCTGAAGCTGATCGCGCCGCGCAGCCACGGGCCGATGCCGGGCTTGCACGCCAGCTCAGGCAGTCCGTCGAGGGCCAGGTTCACCTTGCCGCTCGAGCCGCGGTACTTGTAGCGCCGGACCTCCGCCTCGAACTCCGGATCCAGCGTGCCTGGCTCGAGCAGCTTGAGGAAGGTGAGGTTCGAGTCGACGCTCGAGAGGACGGCGTCGGCCTGGATCGTCTCGCCGCTTTCGAGGGTGACGCCCGTCGAGCGGCCGCCGCTCACCTCGATGCGCGCGACCGGCGTCTCCGTGCGGATCTCGACGCCGAGCGAGAGCGCCGCGTTCGCGATCGCGGTGGACACGCCACCCGTGCCGCCCTTCGGGATGCCCCACGCGCGGAACGCGCCGTCGATCTCGCCCATGTAGTGGTGCAGCAGGACGTACGCGGTCCCGGGCGAGCGCGGCCCCTGGAACGTCCCGATGATCCCGGATGCGCTCATCGTGGCCTTCAACGGCTCCGTCTCGAACCACTGGTCCAAGAAGTCGGCGGCGCTCATGGTCATCAGCTGGATGAAGGTTGTCTGCAGGCGCGTCGGCAGGTCCTTGAACCCCTTCGCCAAGCCGGCGAGCGGCAACCAGTCCATGGGGTGCAGCTTCGCCGGGTCTGGGGGCACGATCGACAGGATGGGCTTGATGAACCGCGCCATCTCGGCCATCAGCTGGCCGTACTCCTCGTAAGCCTCCGCGTCGTTCCGCGACCAGCGTCGGAGCTCGCGGATCGTGGTGCCGTGATCGTTCACGCGCCAGAGGTAGTCGTCGTCGAGCGGGGTGATCGTGCCGTCGAGCGGGAGGATCTCCAGTCCGTGCTTCGGCAGCTCGAGCTCGCGGATGATCTCCGGGCGGAGCAGCGACACGACGTAGGAGTAGACCGAGAACTTGAACCCGGGGAAGATCTCCTCGGTGACCGCGGCGCCGCCCAGCACGTGACGGCGCTCGAGGACGAGGACCTTCTTGCCGGCCTTCGCCAGATAGGCGGCGCTCGTGAGGCCGTTGTGCCCCCCACCGATCACGACCACGTCGTACCGCTTGGTCACGGAACCTCCTGAGGCGTGGACGCGGATGCGGCCGGTCGCCCATGGTAGCCGGGGCATCGTGGCGGCACCAAGGGCTCCATGACCTGAAGTCAACGGGGGTGGATATCTCGCGGGCCGCGGAACGCTAGCGCGAACGACGAACGATCGAGCCTCCTGCGCGAGGGCCGGCCAGCGCCGAGAGGCGGCGACGCCAACCGACGCCCACTCCTTCATCGGACTGGCTTTCCCTGCGTCGAACCGGTGGGCACCCTCGGCAGCCACGAGCTCGTCGACTCGACCGGTTTGGCAGCTTCACGACGAGCTCACCACGCACGACCATCGCGAAGATCTTCGCGCCGACCCTGAGCCCGGGATCGCTTCCGAAGCCGGTTCCCGCCATCACGCCGGGAACCCGGAGCTCGGACTCAGCGATCGACGCGGATCGCTCCTCCGCTGACTTTGCCCCCACCTAGCTCCCCGCTGATTCGAACCACTCCCTGTCGAGCATCGCGTAGACGGTTTCGCTCTGCCATCCATCCTTGACGTACTCGTTCTCGACGAAGTGGGCTTCGCGTCGCATGCCGAGCTTCTCGAGCACGCGACCCGACGCCGTGTTCCGCGCATCCGTGCTGCCGGTGACCCGATGAAGCCCCAGATCACGGAACGCGATCCGGAGGAGAACCTGCCCGGCCTCGGTCGCGTACCCATGCCCCGCCTGGTCGGGATGGATGATGTAGCCGATCTCCGCCTGCTCATGCTCCTCGCTCGTGAAGTGAAGGATGAAATCGCCGACGAGTTCGTGGCTTTCCTTGAGGACCACGGCGAGGCAGAGAACGTCGCCCTCCGAGCGGATGGCGGTGCTCACGAGCTTCTTCTCGAGGGCCTCCCGCACCTCGTCCTCGGTGCGAGGTCCCCAATAGAGGTATCGGGTGACGTCAGGTCGCGACTGATACGCGTAGAGCGCATCGAAGTCGCCCGGCGCGAACGGGCGAAGGAGCAGCCGCTCCGTCTCGAGCGGATACGTCAATCCGATGGCGTTCACGTTGATCCTTTCAGTCGCGCTGCACGGTACCCCATGGCTCCGCGTCGTTGGGCTGACCTCAGGTCAGCGCTCCCGGCAACGGGGCTCGACGGGCGTCGGCTACCCTTACGATCCTGAGGGAGAAAGGACCTGCGTGAGCGTCGGCACTGCGTTCTATCCGCGTGAGGCGGAGCTCAACGCGCACCTTGCGTGGGGGGAGTGGTCGGGCTATCACAGCGCGGCGGTCTACGCCGACTTCCACGACATCGAGTACAACGCGATCCGCGAGGCGGCCGCCGTCGTCGACGTGACGCCCCTCTACAAGTACCTCGTGCGCGGACGCGACGCGGGCCGGTTGCTCGATCGGATCATGACGCGCGACATCTCGAAGCTCAAGGTCGACCAGGTCTACTACACGCCCTGGTGCGACGAGGACGGCAAGATGATCGACGACGGCACCCTCACGCGCCTCGCGGACTCCGAGTACCGGCTCACCGCCGCCGATCCATGCGAGCGATGGTTCCGGATGAACGCGACGGGATTGGATGCCGAAGTCGAAGACATCAGCGACCGGACGGCCGGGCTCGCGTTGCAGGGCAGGCTCTCCCGCGATGTGCTCGAGGAGGCGACGGGACAGGACTGGACCGACGTTCGCTACTTCCGCCGGCGTGTGTCGGAGATCGCGGGCGTCGAGGTGGACGTTACGCGGACCGGCTACACGGGCGATCGCGGCTACGAGCTGTGGATGCCGGTCGACGGGGCGCTCGCCGTGTGGGATCGGCTCTTCGACGTGGGGCAGCGCTTCGGGATCCATCCGTGCGGCATCCGCGCGATGGACGTCGCGCGCGTGGAGGCCGGACTGCTCCTGATCGAGGCCGAGTACTCCAGCTCGCACCGAGCGATCGCCGCTGAGCAGCACTACTCCCCGTACGAGCTCGGGTTCGGACGGCTGGTGGAGCTCGGGAAGGCGTCGCCCTTCAACGGCAGGCGCGCGCTGATCGCGGAGCAGCGATCCGGCGGACCCGCGCGCCGGTTGGTCGGTCTGGAGCTCGAATGGGCCGGCATCGAGGGGATGTTCGCCAAGCACGACCTCGCGCCGGCGGTCTCACCGATGGTGCATCGCGATCCCGTGCCCGTCTACAAGGAAGGCAAGCAGGTGGGGCGCGCAACGAGCATCACGTGGGGACCGACGATCAAGAAGATGGTCGGCTTCGGCTCCGTCGACAAGCGGTTCGAGAAGATCGGGTCGCGTCTCTCGGTCGAATGGAGCGTGGAGGGCGAGCGCGGCAAGGTCGCGGCCACGGTCGTGCCGATGCCGTTCCTCGACCTCGAACGCAAGCGCACCTAGACCTGGCGCAGTGCTGCCCGACCTGCCCGCCGACGACGAGATGCGGATCTCGACCCGACGGCTCGATCTCGTTCCGTTGACCGCGGATGACGCCGACGACCTGTTCCCGTTGCTCCAGGATCCCGAGCTCGGACGTTTCACGGGGGAGACCCCGCCCGCCGACGTCGAGGCCGTCCACACCGGGTTCGCCAGGTGGGAAGGGCGGCGCTCCCCCGACGGAACCGAGCTCTGGCTGAACTGGGTCCTGCGTCGTCGCGACGACGATCGAGCGATCGGCTACATGCAGGCGACGGTCGGTGATGGAGACGCGATGATCGCCTGGACGGTCGGCACGCCGTTCCAGCGACAGGGGCTCGCGACCGAGGCCGGACACGCCCTCATCGCGTGGCTCCGCGACATCCTGGAAGTCCCGTTGATCGTCGGCTCGATCCATCCGAACAACATCGCCTCCCAGACCGCGGCGCGTCGGATCGGCCTGCGCCCAACCGATCGCCTCCACGAGGGCGAGGTCGTCTGGGAGTTCGTGTCATCCGACGAGGAACCATGCCTCCCTCTGACGCACCGTGCTCGCTGCTAGCCTCCCGAGATGGACATCCGGATCCAGTGCGTCGTGGTCGACGCCGGCGACTGCGAGCTCCTGGCGCGCTTCTGGTCGCACGTGCTGGGATGGCGGATCACCTACAAGAGCGCGAACGAGTGGTGCATCGAGCCACCGGAGGGAAGTCCCGCCGTCGATGTGGCTCCCGACATCTTGTTCGTCAAGGTTCCCGACAAGAAGCGTTCGAAGAACCGGCTGCACTTCGATCTTCGCCCGAAGGATCAAGGTGCCCAGGTCCAACGATCGATCGACCTGGGAGCGAGGCGGGTCGACGTCGGCCAGACCGACGAGGTCAGCTGGGTCGTCATGGCCGACCCCGAAGGCAACGAGTTCTGCGTGCTGGCCCCGCTGTCGACCGATCACGCCTGAAGATCGCATGGCGCCTTGACGGGGACCCCAGGGCGCCTGTAGACCGCTTCCCACGCACCAGCCCGCGTGTTCGAAGAGGAGGAGCCATGCAACGCACCTGGATCGTGAAGGGCAGCCTTGTTCTCGGTGTCGCCGCGGCGATCCTCGTTGCCTCCTGCTCCAGCTCATCTTCGACGAGCTCGCCGACACCCGGCTCGACCGGCGCGACCGGATCCACCGGAGCCGTCGCGAAAGGCGGCGTCTACCGCGTGGGCGTGACCACGTTCGGCAACACGGACGGCTTGGATCCGACCGGTGAGTACGGCATCCCCGGTTGGGGTCTCCTCGACGCCATCCAGCGCACGCTCGTGACGTTCAAGTTCACGATCGGCGACGCCGGCACCCAGCTGGTTCCGGACCTGGCAACCGAGATCCCGCAACCGTCGTCGGACGGACTCACGTACACGTTCCACCTGAAGCCCGGGATCAAGTTCGGGCCGCCGCTCGACCGCGAGATCACATCGGCCGACGTCGCCTACGCGTTCCAGCGACTGAACACCAAGCCGCTCGTCGCCGAATACGGCTTCTACTTCTTCGGCGTCGTGAAAGGCATGACCGGGTCCGCGCCGGCGCCCACACCGATCTCAGGCATCGAGACGCCCGACCCGTCGACCATCGTCTTCCATCTGACGCATCCGACCGGTGACTTCCTCTACCGGCTGACGCTCCCCGCGACCGCGCCGATGCCGGCCGAGGTCGCCGGTTGCTTCAAGAGCGCCGGTGGATACGGCCGAGACCTGGTCGCTTCCGGGCCATACATGATCGCCGGCTCGCCGGACGTCGATGCGTCGTCGTGTTCGACGCTCACGCCGATGAGCGGATTCGACCCCGCGAAGTCCATGACGCTCGTCCGCAACTCGAGCTACGACCCGTCCACCGACGCCGACTCCGGACGACAGGCGAACGTGGACGCGATCCAGATCACGATCGACAGCTCGATCGCGGACATCTTCGAGAAGGTGCAGGCCGGGTCGCTCGATGCGTCCTGGTACGACCTGCCTCCCGCCACCGTCCTGCAGCAGTACCTGACGGATCCGAACCTCAAGGACAACGTGCACGCGTTCGGCAACGGCAACGTCCAATTCATCACGATGAACATGACGCATCCGCCGTTCGACGACGTCCACGTGCGGAAAGCCGTCAGCTACATCATCGACAAGGCGGCCCTGCAGAAGTCGTGGAGCGGTCCGATCAGCGGCGACATCGCGACCGAGATCGTGCCTCCGTACGTGCTGCAGGGTCACGCGACGCCGGGCTACGACCCGTACGCCACACCGAATGAAGCCGGGAGTTTGGACAAGGCGATGGCCGAGATGAAGCTCTCCGCCTACGACGCGAACCGGGACGGGAAATGCGACGCCTCGGTGTGCAAGGACCTGATCCTGGTCAACCAGAACATCGCGCCATGGACGACGATGGAGCCGTTCGTCGTCCAGGACCTGGCGAAGATCGGCATCCAGGTCGTGCCGCGAGAGCTCGAGACCGGCGCCGCGTACAACACCGTGCAGCGGGTCGCGAACGACATCCCGATCAGCATGAATGCGAACTGGGCGTACGACTACGCGGACGCCTACACGTATCTCTCGCCGATGTTCGACAGCTCGTCGATCTCGGCGGCCGGCAACCCGAACACGACGCTCACGGGTCTGACGGCGGCCACCGCCCAGAAGCTCGGCATCCCCTACCCGGCGGGCGGCGTGCCGAGCATCGACGACAAGCTCGCGGCGTGCGAGGCGAAGGTGGGTGACGATCGCGCCACCTGCTGGGCGGACCTGGAGAAGTACCTGATGGAGGACGTCGTTCCGATGGTGCCGTACCTGTGGTCCAACGTCATCGTCATCACCGGAGACACCGTGACCCACTTCGAGGCGGATCCGATCAGCCAGGGCACCACGTTCACGCAGGTGGCGGTGAACAACGACCTGCCGGTGCCTGCTTGAAGGTTCAGGAAGACCTCCAAGCATCCTCCATACGCGTCGAGTCCATCGGGCGTTCGAACCGCGCCCTCGTCTGGGCCAGACTCCGTCGGGACAAGGCCGCCATCGTCGGCATGGTCCTGGTTGCCCTGATCCTCGGCGTCGCGATCTTCGCTCCGCTCCTGGCGAAGCTGACCGGCCATACGCCGAACCAACTGTTCGAGAACATGCGCACCGAGCTCGGGTTGCCGAAGGGGCCCGACGCGCACTTCTGGTTCGGGGCTGATCAGGTGGGACGCGATCTCTTCGTCCGGGTGCTCTACGGCGCGCGAACGTCACTCTTCGTCTCGGTCGTGGGGACGAGCCTGGCCACGCTGATCGGCGTGGTCGTCGGCCTGCTGGCCGGCTACCGGCGGGGCTGGCTCGACACGCTGATCTCGCGGAGCGTCGACGTCTGGTTGTCACTGCCGCTGCTGCTGTTCGCCGTGGGGCTCTCGACCGTGTGTTCGTCGTCGCTGCACGGATGCCTGGGAGGGTTGCTCCAGCCGGGATTGCGTCTCGTTACCGGGATCATCGCGCTGTTCACCTGGCCGTACATCGCGCGGATCGTGCGCGGTCAGGTGATCTCGCTGCGCGAACGCGACTTCGTGGAGGCGTCGCGCTCCATGGGAGCGAGCGACGCGCGGATCATGTTCTCCGAGCTGCTGCCGAACCTGATGGCGCCGATCCTGGTCTACGCCACGCTCACGATCCCCGGGAACATCCTGTTCGAGGCGGCGCTCTCCTTCCTGGGCGTGGGCGTTCCGCAGTCGACCCCATCGTGGGGCCGGATGCTCTCGGACGCGACCAGCGGATCCCTCTTCACCTACGCCTGGTGGATGATGGTCTACCCGGGTCTCTTCCTGCTGTTGACCACGCTCGCGTTCTACTTGGTCGGCGACGGGCTGCGCGACGCGCTCGATCCGCGTCGAAGGGTGAGATAGAGCGATGTGGCGCTTCGTGGTGCGCCGCCTGCTGTGGCTCCTGGCGGTGCTGCTGATCATCACGGCGATCACCTACGGGATCTTCTTCGTGATGTCACCGGTGGATCCGGCGGTGCTCTTCGCGGGCAAGCAGCCGACGCCGCAGGTGATCGCGGAGATCAAGCGGGAGTTCGGCCTGAACAAGCCCGTGTGGCGGCAGTACGGGTCGTTCGTGAAGCGGGTGTTCCTGGGCGATCGGTACGGATGGCCGGGTCTGGGTTTCTCGTTCGTTACGCGCGCGTCCGTGAAGTCGCAGCTCGGATCGCGGTTGGTCGTCACCGCGACGCTCGCGTTCGGCGCGGCGTTCGTGTGGCTGATCCTGGGGATCCCGATCGGCGTGGTGTCGGCCGTGAAACAGCGGTCGTTCGTCGATCGGCTATCGATGGGTTTCGCGCTGTTCTTCGTGTCGGCCCCGGTGTTCTGGATCGGGCTGATGTTCCTGTGGCTGTTCTGGTTCAAGCTGCATATCGCTGCGGGAACCGGGTACTTCGGGCCCGCGCACTACGGCGTGTTCACCTGGTTGAACCACATGATCATGCCGTGGATCGTGCTGGCGCTCGTCGAGGCCGCGTGGTACGCGCGCATGACACGCGGGAGCCTGCTCGAAGTGATGGGAGAAGACTTCATCCGTACCGCGAGGGCGAAGGGTTTGTCCGAGACCCGCGTGATCGTGAAGCACGGCCTGCGAGCGAGCCTGCTCCCCGTCGTCACGATGTTCGGCATGGACCTCGGCCTGCTGTTCGGCGGCGCGATCATCGTGGAGACCGTCTTCAACCTCCAGGGCATCGGTCAGTGGGCCGTGGCGTCGGTTTCGACGGGCGACCTGCCGGTGATCCTGGCGGTGACGCTGGTGTCGTCGTTCGCCATCACGCTGGCGAACGTCGTCGTCGACATCTGCTACGCCTTCCTGGATCCCCGCGTCCGGTTGGAGTGACGTCGCCGTTACCCTCAGGGGATGGGGATCAAGGATGCGCCGCTCCTGCGAGGTGGTCTCGTCGTGCGACTCGTCGCGCTCTTCGGCGGCCTCATCCTCTTCGGGTTCGCGATCGTGTTCATGCTCGAGTCGCGACTCGGATTGCCGCCGTGGGACGTGTTCCATCTGGGGATCTCCAAGCACACCCCGATGTCGCTGGGAACCGCGGGCATCGTTGTGGGAGTGGTGATCGTCGCGATCACGTGGCTCGCGGGCACACCGCCCGGGGTCGGGACGATCGCCAACACCATCGTGATCGGTCTCGCGATCAACGTGCTGAGCTCCATCGAGGCGATCGACCGGCTGTCGGAGGCGGGACTTCCGCTCCGGATCGGGTTGCTCGCCACCGGCGTGTTGCTGTTCGGCGTCGGTTCGGCGTTCTACATCGGTGCGGGGATGGGCGCCGGCCCGCGCGACTCGTTGATGCTGATGCTCTCGCGCCGCACCGGGAAGCGGATCGGACTGGTG
Source organism: Actinomycetota bacterium (assembly GCA_050692375.1). Classification (GTDB taxonomy): domain Bacteria; phylum Actinomycetota; class UBA4738; order UBA4738; family HRBIN12; genus JBBQVZ01. The sequence goes on along the minus strand of JBOGVK010000260.1, from coordinate 735 downwards.
CGATTCACGATGGACGTCACGGTGCTCGCGATCGGCGTGCCGCTCGGCGGCGTCGCAGGCGTCGGCACCCTGACGCTCGCCCTGCTGGTCGGACCGGTGGTCGAGCTCGCGTTCTGGACGCTGGTGAAGCTCGGGCTCGCCACGCCGAGAGCCGATCACGCGCTCGAGTTCGGACCGCTCGATGCGGCGTGACGCGCCAGAGCGCTTCGCTCTGGCAGAATCGAAGCGACGTGCGATCTGACCTTCCACGCTCACTGCTCCTGTTCGCGCTGCTCGGCGGCGTCGTCGCGTTCGGCATCGCAGCTCTCGGAAGCACGGAGACGGGCCTGGTCGCCGGTCTCCTCGCCCTGGTCGTGGGGATGGGCGCGCTCGCCTGGAGGACGAAGGTCCGTACCGACGGTGAGGGGATCGATCCCGGCCGTCGACGGTTCCTCAGGCTGGCCGGGCTCAGCGGGTTCGCGTGGCTCTTCGCGGGCGACGCGCTCGGCCGTGTGACGCGCACGCTGTCTCTTCCGGATCCCCGGCCGATACAGGAGGCGATGGCGCACGACCTCGGTGCCGAGTACATGGAGCTCGTCCGTCGCGCGTATCACCCCGGTAGATCCGGTGACATCCAGCTCGTGCTCGCGCCGTTCAACAGCTCGAACTACCCTCAGGAGTCGGTCGCCCTGGTGCCGAAGGATCCGCGCACCAGCCACGCCTCGGTCTGGATGTACCTGGAGCGCGTGCCGCTGT
>JBOGVK010000259.1:0-16636 GCA_050692375.1 Actinomycetota bacterium | reverse complement strand
GCCGATGGCCGGCCCGTCTTCCCCAGACATCTCTTCTCCGTAGGACTTCTCGGGCTCAGGCGGCGCCGCAGAAACCAGGGACAACGTCGACTCGTTTCGAGGCCCCGACCGGGAGGATCTGCGTGGTGATCCAGGCGGCGCCGACCGATCCCTCATTGCGGGCGAGCACCGGTTTGGCGGTCTTCTCGATATAGGCGCCAGGAGCCGTGACGGTAGTAGTCGCGCAATCGGCCTCGTAGAAGGTCAACGAGCCCGCAGTCACATTCACGATGACCGGTCCGGTGTGCATGTGCCAACCCGAGGTGAAGCCGGGCGCGGCCGTGTTGCTGACCTGAAACACCTCGACGGATTCCGTCGTCCGGAGCTTGGTGGGGTCCACGTTGACACGGACCGTGTTCACGGTGTTGCCGTCGGCCAGCGTGACCGAGGTCGACGTTCCGCCGGGTGGTGTCGCCGTCGCGATGCCAACGGCCGCGAGGACGATGGAGGCGGCCAACGCACCGATGACGATCAATGCGCGGTGCTGACTGTGTGATCTGCTGTTCATCGATCTCTTCCTTTCCGTTCGGTGGCAATCTCGCTCGGACTTCCCGCTGCCTTCTCTTCTCCTCCCTGACCGGTCTTGAGACCGGCCGATAGGAGCAGGGTGGCCCCGGGGGGCCGGGTTCCGGAATCTCCCGGATAGCCACGATCCACTTGTCCTTTTGGCACGGTTCCCTCACCGTTCGGCAACCCCGTGAGCGGCATTCCTGCCGAGCAGTTGGTCGTCGATCCCGGGAGGTCTTTGGGCGGTAGAGTCGGCCGATGGCTGCTCGTTTGGAGATTCAAGGTCCGGATGGACCCGAGCCGATCCTGCTGGGCGACGAGCGGGTCACGCTGGGCGCGGCCACCGCCAACGACGTCGTGATCTCGTGGGACCGAACCGTCTCCCGTCTCCATGCCGTGCTCGAGCGGATCGGCGAGGCCGGTTGGGTCGTGAAGGATCTCTCCTCACGGAACGGGACGTTCGTGAACGGCGAGCGCATCTGGGGAGAGCAGCCTCTTTACCCCGGAGACGAGATCCGTGTCGGCGGGACCCGCATCCTCTTCCGCTCAGATCGGCCGACGCCGGAGCCCCGGACAACCGTGGGTCCGGAGCCTCCTCCGGCGGTCACGCCGCGGGAGCGCGAAGTCCTCATGGCCCTCTGCCGCCCGATGTTCTCGGGCGACGTCTTCACCGAACCGGCTTCGATCCGCGATATCGCGCGCGAACTGGTCATCAGCGACGCGGCCGTCAAGCAACACCTGCTTCACCTGTACGATAAATTCGACATCCGCACCCAGACCGATCGAAGACGCGTGCGACTGGCGAACGACGCACTACGACGCAACGTCGTACGGGTCGCCGACCTCCGCGGTCAAGGACCGTCGTGATCCAACGCCGACGGCGTATCTGCTTCAACGGCGGCTGCGCGCCGCGTTCTCCTCTAGCCGCGCCTTGACGATCTTCTTCACGAGGGCGATCGGGAGGGGCTTGTCCGCGTCGAAGCGGATCGTTCCCCTCCCTGAGACGTGCGGCGTCAACTCGTCCCCCAGCGCCTCGATGACCGCGTCGCTCGCGGGGAAGACGCTGTAGTGATCTTTGAACGCGGCGTAGTACACGAGGATCCGACCGCGGTGTTTGAACGCCGGCATCCGGTAGCTGGTCGTCTCGGTCGCGTCGGGCGCGACGGACTTGATCGTCGTTCGAAGCTTCTCCATAGCCGCACGTGATGCATCTGGAAGTAGGGCCATGTACTCGTCGACGCTGGTTGGTGCGGCCATGCGGGTCGCTAGTCGGCGGTGCCGGCCGGGACTTCGACGACGCTGCCAACGTGCTCGCCGAAATCCCAGACGTCGATGAGCGGCGGTTCTACGCCGAGCGTCGTGAGGGCCGTGCAGACCTGGCTTCGATGATCGGTCCCGTGATGCAGCGCCTGTGCGACCCGGATGCCCATCGGGGCGTGCGTTTCTGACCCGTCGTCGCGGCGTCTCACGATGACGGTGTCCGGATCGAGGTCCGGCGTAAGGAGCGACGTCCACGCGGCACCGTCGGCCTCCATCTCGGCCCGAAGCTGAGCGAGGTCCATGCGGTCCTCGTCGATGCGCGGGGTCTTCCCTTCGGTCATGGAGAACAGGTACCAGGCGTCGGCCCCGACGATGTGACGCTGGGTCTCAAGGATCGAGCCGTAGGTCCCGGGGACGCCGGTCTCCAGCTGTTCAGGGCTGAGCGTGATACACACGTCGAGCAGACGCAGCGTCGCCCACACGTGGTGGGCGAACGCGTCCTCGAGCACGGACCTGCTCATCCGCCAACCGTAACAGAGGCATGCGACACGCTTGCCGTTCGGAGGCGCGAGAAGCAAGGATAGGCGCGTGAGCGAGATCCCCGACGTCCTCTACGCGAAGAGCGGCGAAGTGAGCATCGCCTATCAGATCGTCGGCGACGGGCCGACGGACGTGGTCTTCGTCCGCGGCTTCACGGGCGACCTGCTCTCCGCGTGGGACCAGCCGCTCCTGGTGCGCCACCTCGAAGGCTTGGCATCGAACTGCCGTCTGCTGGTGCTGGACAAACGAGGGACGGGGCTCTCGGATCGCGTCGCCGGGGTCCCGACGATCGAGTCGCGGATCGACGACGTCCGAGCCGTGATGGACGCGGAGGGGTCGCGGCAGGCGGTCCTGTGGAGCGGCCAGGAGGGCACCCACGTGACCACGTTCTTCGCCGCGACCTACCCGGAGCGCGCCCTCGGTCTGGTGCTGCTCAACCCCTCGGCCCGGGCCCTGCCGTCGGATGACTACCCGTGGGCGCCCAGCGAGCGCGAGTGGTTGGAGCGCCTGAACGACGTCCGATCCAACTGGGGCACACGCGAGTACTTCGAACGGCTCCTCGAAGAGCGCGCTCCCGATGTGGCCCACGATCCTGCGTTCCGGGACTGGTTCGTGACCCACATGCGGCGGAGCCTGAGCCCCGGTGCGGCGGCCGCGTTCTTCCGGACCGAGATGGACACCGACATCTCCGACATCCTGCAGGCGGTGCGGGTCCCCACCCTCATCCTGTTCTCGCCCGCCCAGCAGGGACCGGCGGAGTTCTTCGCCGGACGCATCCCGGATGTTCGGATCCATGAGTTGCCGGATATGCGGGGCGATTTCACCTGGATCGATGACGCCACCCACGAGCGCACGATGATGCTCGTGAGGGAGTTCGTGGCTTCGTTGCACCGCGCCCAGGAGCCGGACCGCATCCTGGCGACCTTGCTGTTCACCGACATCGTCGATTCGACCCAGAAGCAGGCGGAGCTCGGCGATCGCGGATGGTCCGACCTCGTACGGCGCCATCACGCGCTGATCCGCGACCTGATCGCGCGCTTCCGAGGCGTCGAGCAGGACACGGCCGGCGACGGTTTCTACGTTCGGTTCGACGGGCCGGCCCGAGCGGTGGCGTGCGCCCAGGAGATCGTCCGGGCCGTCGCCTCGCTCGGGATCGAGGTGCGAGCCGGACTCCACACCGGTGAGTGTGAGGTCGTCGATGGGAAGTGCACGGGGATCTCCGTGTCGATCGGTGCGCGCGTGGCATCACATGCCGGGACGGGCGAGATCCTCGTGTCCCAGACCGTGAAGGACCTGGTGGCGGGGTCAGACCTGACCTTCGAAGCCGCAGGTGAACACGAGCTGAAGGGTGTCCCCGACCGATGGCGCCTCTACCGGGTCGTGGGGGCGCCCGCGACCGCGAGGTAGTCCACCCAGCCGCGGTCTTCCCCGACGCTCGCCGTGACGACGCCGACCGATACACCGCGTCCCGTGCCAACAGCCAGAGCGTCGGGTCGTAGCTCGGTGCGCTCATTCCTCCTCGACCCACCGATCGAACGGCGCGGGGTGATGACTCCGGTCATCGGCGAACGCCTCATCGAGTAATGCGTGGATCCACGCCAGATCCTCGTCCGGATCGACCCCGTCGATGTCGATCCCTCTGGCGAACCGGCCGGGTTCCACCGGCTCAACGAGGTCGATCTGCATGTGCCAGAAGTGATGGACCGATCCAAGGCCGCGAGAGCGGAGCATCGCCGCTGCGGCGTCATCCCCCGCGTTGATCGCGTGGCGGAACCGCAGCGACGACGGCGTGGCCGCCAACTCAGGGGCACGCTCCTCGATCCGGTCGAGGAGCGAGGTGCCGATGCTCAGGGCCCCGGTGCTCGGAGTTGGTATCCGGCGGGAAGATCCATATCCACTGTGGCTAGGACGGGGGCGGAACTTCGATGACGCGGCCTGTCTGGGCGCCGAAGTCCCAGAGATCGATGCCCGGCGGTTCGACGCCGAGCGTCGTGAGAGCGGTGCAGATCTGGCTGCGATGGTCGGTTCCATGGTGGAGAGCCTGGGCGAGACGGATGCCGATCGTGGCATCCCGCTGATAGCCCTCCTCGTCGACGTCCTTCACAACGGCGTCGGGGTCGAGGTCCTTCGCTAGGAGCTCGATCCACGTCCGTTCGTCGGCCTCCATCGCGACCCGCAGTTCCCGCAGATCCATGTGCTCCGAGTCGATCTCGGGATCGCCCGTCAGGTGGGACAAGTAGTAGGAGTCGCCTCCCACGAAGTGCCGCATGGTTTCCAGGATCGAGCCGAACGTTCCGGGGACGGGTGCGTCCAACTGCTCCGGGGTGAGCGCCAGGCAGGTGTCGATCAATCGCAGCGACGCCCAGACGTGGTGCCCGAATGCATCGCCGAGGAGCGAACGACTCATGGCCGGGAGGATAGTGGCCTCGAGTGACACTAGCCGTCGGTGTCTTGCGCCTTCGCCACGTCACCGATGATCACGGCGAGCTCCTGCGGGAGCGACCACATCGGCCAGTGACTTGTCGGCAGGTCGATCCACGTGACGTCGCGCACTTCGGTGAGACCCGCGAGCCACGCATAACCCTCCTTGACGGCGTCCTGGTACTCCTTGGAGGAGTATCCCGTGCAGATCATCCTGGTCGGGATGTCGAGCCGGGCGTCGTTGGTCAGCTCGATCGTTCCGCGCAGCACGCCCCCCGGCTCGGGCACGGCGCGACGCCGGAACGTCTCGAGCTGCTCCTCGGTGAGTCCATCGAGGTTCTCCTCCGCCGAGAGCTCCTCCCAGTTCAAGGGCTTCTCGACGGCGTTGAAGCCGGGATCCAGTGGAGGTTTGCCCGGGGCTGAGTCGACGTAGACCATCGCCGCGATCAGCTCGGACACGCGGTCGCTCGCGGCGTAGCCGGAGAACCCCGTCCCGCTGTGCACGGCGAGCACGACAGGAAGCCTCGCGGCCTTCACCGCTTCGCAGATCGCGTCGACGTGGTCGGACAGCGTGATCGCGGAACGGTCGGCGTCGGCCGATTCGAGACCGGGCAGCGTCAACGCGGTGACGTCGTGGCCGTCGGCGCGCAAGGCGGCGGCGACCTCGTCCCAGGCCCACGCGCCGAGCCAGAACCCGGGAACCAGGATGATCGGTGCGCTCACCATGCCTCGACCCTAGGGGCCGGCACCGACAAGCCGCAACCGCGTGCCGTCACGTGCGGTGGGCCCGCAGCAGGTGCACCGGGCCGGAGACGCCTTTGAGCTCCACCGGACCGATGTCCGCGAACGCGATTTCTTCCTCCTGGCAGGCGTCGGCAACGGCCTGAGTGACGAGGACCTCGCCGGGCCGCGCATAGTCGGCGATGCGTGCCGAGAGGTTCACGGTCTGGCCGTAATAGTCGCCCTCCTGATAAAGGACCGGCCCCGCGTGCAATCCGACGTGCGCCGGCGGCAGCCCGGCGGCCGCCAGCCCGTCCACCATCTCCAGGGCGGCTCGCACGCCGGGCCCGGGGTCGCCGAAGTAGAACATCACGCCGTCGCCCAGCCATTTGATGGGCTTGCCGCCGTGCCGCACGGAGCTGCGCTGCACCAGCCGCCCGACCGTCGTCGCCAGGTCGGCGGCCGCATCGTCGCCGCGCTCCTGCGTCAGTCGCGTGTAACCGGTGATATCGAGGAAGCAGATCGCCGGGAGTCGCTCGAGGCGGCTGTGGATCCCTGCCTTCGCCAACAGCGCCTCGAACCCTTCGACGATGTTGGCGGTCCAATTGCGCGCCTGATGGGCGTGGTACATGGCAAGGACCGACTGTTCGGCGAGCGGGGCTACGCGAGTGGTGAGCTCGGCGTCCCCGATCTCCTCCCGGCCTTTGCCGGCTGCCACGGCGCGCTCGATCACCTCGGAGATCCACCAGGCGGCTTCCTGCTCGGCGATGCGCCGGGTGCTGTCGCCCTCGACGCGGAGCAAGCGCTCGATGGCGGCAGGCCGGAACCCCTCGGTGACCTGAAGTTCGATGAACGGCACGATCGCCATCTCGTCCTCGCGGAGTCGATCATCGGGCGACGGCTGCGCCATGCCGATCGCCTCGCGGATGACGGTCAGGAGTTCGAGCGGGACCCCGGTCCGGTCGCTCACCTGTTGGAACGTCTCTGCTGCGAGGCCGGCGAACCGTTCGTATTCATGGGCGTCGAAGAATTCGAGCGTCAGGACCTCGTTCTGGATGGCGGCGGCGACACCGTCGAGCGGGATCCCGGCATCCTCGAGCGACCGGGCCATCAGCACGCGGCGCACGTCGCCCGGCGAGAATCGACCCGGCTGCTCGGGCGCCAGGATGCCGAGATCCACCAGTCGAACGACGAACGCAGGGTCGACACCGGCTCGCTCGGCGACGTCCTCTCCTGCGTACCAGGTCATGTCGGCAGCCTACAGCCGCTCAGGAGCCCAGCTCCGCCAGCGATGACTCGGCCCGGGCCGCCGCGACCAGGTTCCCTTTCCGTCGGCGCAGCTCGAGCGCATCCCTGAGCGCCGTGGCGGCGTCCGAGCGCCGACCCGACAGCCGCAACACCTCCGCGAGGCTTTCGAGGGCATCGGCATGGAGATCCAGGTAATCGGTCCGGGCCACGATGCGCACGGCCTCCATCGCGAATGCCTCGGCCTCGTCGAAGCGACCGCGCCGAGCGAGCGTCTTCCCGCGCAGCCAGCGCCAGCGCACCTCTGCGTCGACGTCGCCCTCGATCGTGATCCGCTCGGTGAGCTCGGAGAGCTGATGCGCTTCGTCGTAGCGCCCCTGCGCGTACACGATGTCTCCGAGCTGCGGGGCGGTGCTCGCGAGGTTCCCGACGTTCCCCATCCGCTCGAGGATGTCGTAGCTCGCACGCGATTCCGTCTCCGCGGCCGCGGGCGCGGCCGCGAGCATCTCGACTCGTGCCGAGTCGTTGTACGTTCGGGACAGGCCGATCTGGTCGCCGACCTCTCGAGCAAGGGACTTCGCGTGCGTGATCAGCTCTCTGGCGGGCCCGAACCGCCCCACCATCGCCTCCAACTCGGCGCTCTTCGACGCGGCGGACGACTCCACCCTCCGATCGGCCGGGCCGCCTTCAAGCAAGGACTGCATGCGACGGATACCTTCGACGACCGACTCGGGCCCCTGGGAGATCACCAGCGTCAACAACCTGGCGATGTCGCCCTCTTGCATTCGGCTCCCGGCCCGGTGCGCGTGAGCATTCGCGCGCTCGAGATCATGCTCTGCCAATGCGCAACGCCCGGCCCAGAACCGGATCGTGCCCACCAGGGTCAGCGCTTCGGCCACCCCGAGGTCATCGGCCCATCCCTCGAACAGCTGTGCAAATCGCTCCGCCTCTTCGAGTGATGCTTGCTGAACCACTCCGGGGTCGAGCATCAGCCGGACGAATACTCGCCGTACGCCCGCGAGTGCCTCGAGCCGGCGATCCTGCACGGCCCGCGCACCGTCGATCGCTTCGGACAGCACGTCATGGGCGCGTGGGAGGTCCGACCGAGTAAGCGCCAACCCGAGATCCGAGAGGATCTCGAGCCGGCGCGGATCTTTCGGGGAGAGGAGCTCGACAGCTCGCGCAAGGAGGTTCGCCGTGGCCGAGATGTCCCGGCGCGCCAAGGCCTGCCCGCCCGCGGCGGCCAGGCGATCGGCCGCGTGGCCGGCGAGCGCCTGCATACGCTCGTCCGTCGGACCGAGCTCGGTCCGATACCGATACGCCTGCTCCAGGTGGTACCCGACGATCTCGTCCCGCTCTCCCAGCGCGCCCGAAATGCGATCCAGCCAGTCCGCGAAGCGCTCGTGGAGGTCGGCGCGGGTCGCCTTCGGGATCGAGCCGTAGGCTGCGTCACGGATCAACAGGTGTCGGAACCCGAGTGCATCGATCGCCGGCATGTCGGATCGCTCCGTGCGCACGAACTGCTTGCGGACGAGCGAGGCGAGACCGACGTCGACCGTATCGGATCCGTCATCCGAAAGGTCCCGGACGGCAGCCGGGTAAAACAACTGTCCCGTCACCGAGGCGATCTCGATCACCCGCCGCTCGGGCGTCGGCAGCCGGTCCAAGCGAGCGGCGAGCAGCGCCGAGATCGTCGGGGGGACCGGCAGGTCGGAGAGATCCCCCGTGCTCGTCCATCGACCTTCCTTCAGGAGGAGACGCCCCTCGTCGACCATGAGACCGGTGATCTCCTCCGCGTAGAGCGGGTGTCCCTCGGCGGCCTCTGCGATGCGGTTGCGGACGGCCTGATCCACGGTGTCATCGGCCAACAGGTTGGCGACGAGCGTCGCGCACTCCTCCGGACCCAATGGTTCGAGCAGGATCGAGGTGGCGTTGAGCTTCCCACCTGCCCACGCCGGGTGATCGTCCAAGAGCTCCGGACGCGCCATGCAGGCGAGAAGGATCGGCGCGTCCCGAGCCAGGTCGGCGACGTGCTCGACGAGTTCCAGGAACGTCGGCTCGGCCCACTGGATGTCATCGATCATGAAGACCACCGGCCGATCGGCAGCCAGCCGTTCGAGCAGGACCCGGACGGCCCACGGCGTCTCCTCCGGGGCGGTTTCACTGCCGGGGATCCCGATCGCTTGCCCGACGCGCTCCGCGATCGTGGCGGCGTCGTCACCGTCGCCGGCGAGGATCGCAAGCTTCCGACGGGCCTCCTCAGGGGTGTCCGTCTCGTGGAGGTCCGCGACCTCGATCAGCGCCTCGGCCAGCGGATAGAACGTGATCCCCTCGCCGTACGGCAGGCAGCGACCACGAAGGACGGTGGCGCGATCGCCGACGTCTGCCACGAACGCCGCGAGGAGCCGGGACTTGCCGACACCTGCGACGCCGAGCACGGTGAAGAGCTGGCACGACTGATCCGTCACCGTTCGCTCGAAGACGTCCCTGAGGAGGGAAAGCTCGCGCTCGCGACCGACGATCGGTGCGTCGAGATGTCGCGCGAACCCCGCCGCACCCGGCGTCACCTCGATCAATCGGTGAGCCGGCACGGGATCGACCTTGCCCTTCATTGAAAGGTCCGCCACCGGCTCGGCGATGACCGCGTCGCGCACGAGCGAGAAGGTCCGTTCGCCGAGGAGGATCTCTCCGGGAGATGCGGCCTGTTCCAAGCGGGCCGCGACGTTCACCGCGTCGCCCGTCACGATCTTCTGGTCGCCTATCCCGGCGACCACGTCGCCGGTGTTCACCCCGATCCGGCATGCGAGCGTCATCCCGTGGTCCCGGTCGAGCTCCGGGTTCAACGCCTCGAGCGCGGTACGCATCTCGCTCGCGGCGCGGACCGCGCGGAGCGCGTCGTCCTCGTGGACCTGCGGCACGCCGAAGACCGCCATGACGGCATCGCCGATGAACTTCTCGACGGCGCCCCCGTGGTGTTCGATCGCCGTCCGCATCGCGTCGAAGAACCGCTCCATGACCCGACGGACCGACTCGGGGTCGAGCGCCTCACCCATCGCGGTGGAGCCGGCGACATCGCAGAACACGACCGTGACGGTCTTGCGGACCTCGTGCGGGGTCCTCGGGGCAGCAAGCGGCGCGGCGCAGTCCTCACAGAACTTCGCCCCGTCCCGGTTCTCGTGTCCGCACGCCTCGCACCGCAGCACGTGGGCAGCCTAGAACGGCGGAGGGCTGGGCGCGAAGACCGGCTCACAGGGGCGGCTATCCCAACGCAGTGCGATCCATGGGCGGCCTGATGACCTATCGTCGTCGCCTCTGGGCACAGCCGGAGCGCCTCGATCTGGCCCCATCGGTGTGCGCACGCCGTACGCCTTGGCCTCGTAGCTGGCCGCCAGCACATCGCTGCGGTCGCGTCGTTCCCGACGTATCGATAGGCTCTTGGGGGATCATGCGCGACGTGACGGCTGGACCTGTGATCGGGCGGTCCGAGACTGCCCGGCTCGAGGCGTTCAGCGACGGGGTCATCGCGATCGCCATCACGATCCTGGCTCTAGACCTGCGCGTTCCGCAGATCCAGGACGTCACGTCACCGAACCTGGTCTCCGCGATCTTGCATCAGTGGCCGGCGTACTTCGCGTTCGTCCTCAGCTTCATCACGATCTTGATCATGTGGATCAACCACCACGCGCGCCTGGCGCTCGTCGAGCGGATCGACGGTCTGCTCATGTTTGGCAACGGTCTGTTGATGATGGCGATCGTGGCGTTGTCCTATCCGACGGCGTTGGTGGGCGAGTACCTGAACACGCCGGCCGGCAGGGGCGCGGTCGTGACGTACGGCCTCGCCGTGCTCGCCACGAGCGCCTCATGGAACATCTTCATGCTGGCGCTCCGGCCGGAACACGGGTTGCTGAAGCCGGGCGTGCCGCCCGAAATGATCGCCGCCACGCGTCGCCGCGTCGCGTTGGGTTTCCTGATCTACCTCGTGGCCACCGGGCTCGCCGCCGTGAACGCCTATCTCGGACTCGGGATCATGACGGCGATGTGGGGGTTCTGGGCCACGATCGCCTACCGGAGCTTGAACCGCCGCGAACGGTGGTCGGCCGACGCGCTCGGCGGTGAAGCTGAGGACGGCTCCGGTTAGGCTTCGCCTTCCTCCTCAATCGCTCGGGGCGTGACCGTCGGTAGAACGTGGGAAGCGCAAACCGTGCTCTTCGCACAACTCGGCGACGCGGTCGATGTCGACCTCGAGAGGCCGTAGCGCGCGGTTCGACATCTCCCTTCGGGTGGATCGGTCACCTCTGTTGGGACTATCTGATGTATCGATCCGGCTGTTCAACGTCATCGAGCCAGGATCGAGCGCCACGTGCAGCCCGACGTCGAGCAGCAAGCAGCGGCCAAGCACGGTGACACCGAGACCTTCACCAAGGACTACCGCGAAGGTCTCAAGACGCGGACGGAGTTGATCCGTGCGGCCGGAGCCGCGGGCGTATCCGAGTGCGCGGATGTCGACCGCTAGATCGTGCCTTCCATGCTCCGCCGTACCGAGTGAGCTTCGACCAGGTGACGAGACCGCGATCTCGACCGCAACTAGTCGGGGAGGAGAGGAACCCGAAGGCCCTCGTGACGCCCGAGGAGGACGCCGCGGGTGATCGCCGACGATCCGAACCGGTCACGCACCGTGTCGAGCGTGGTGTCGATCGACGATCCATGCCTGCGATCGAACGGCAACGCGAGCTGGATCGTCCCGTCGTCGTGAAGGTTGGTGAAGCTGATGCCGATCAGCGTGATGCCTCGATCCCGGATCATCGGCAGTGCCGCCGCAAGCAGCACTCGCTCAGCCGCGAGCAACGTCGCGGTATCGGCGGTCGCCTCGGGGATCGTGTGCGACCGCGTCGCACGTGCGAAGTCGTCGAACCGCAGGCGGAGCACGACCGTGCGGCAGGCCCGGTGGGCCGCTCGCAGCCTGCGCGCCAGGCGATCCACCAGGGCGATGAGGTCGGCGTCGAGCGTCTCCGGTGACCTCGGTCTTCGACCGAGCGCCCGCTGGGTCCCGATCGAGCGGCGCCGGCGGCCGACGTCGACCCGCCGGGGATCCCGGTTGTGCGCGAGCGCGTGGAGGTGACGCCCTGCGGCACGGCCGAGGATCCGCACCAGGGACGCCTCGCCGAGCCGGGCCACCTCCGCCACGGTGATGATCGAGCGCTCGCGGAGCTTGGCCGCGGTCACCGGTCCCACCCCCCACAGGCGCTCGACCGGCAGCGGGTGCAGGAACACCAGCTCGCCGTCGATCGGGACGACCAACAGACCGTCCGGCTTCGCGACCCCGCTCGCCACCTTGGCCAGGAACTTGGTCCGGGCCACTCCCACCGTGATCGGCAGGCCGACCTTCTCGAGAACCTCTCGCCGCAGGCGCATCGCGATCTCCGTGGGGGTTCCCGAGATGCGCCGCAGGCCGCCGACCTCCAGGAACGCCTCGTCGATCGAGAGCCCTTCGACGAACGGCGTCGTGTCGTTGAACACCTCGAACATCGCCTTGCTCGCCGCGCTGTAGGTCTCCATGCGCGGCGAGACGACGATCGCGTCCGGACACAGCCGGAGCGCCTGGACGTGGCCCATCGGCGTGCGAACGCCGTACGCTTTGGCCTCGTAGCTGGCCGCCAGCACCACGCCGCCCCCCACGATGACGGGCCGGCCCCTCAGGCTCGGGTCGTCCCGCTGCTCGACCGACGCGTAGAAGGAGTCGGCGTCCGCGTGCAGGATCGTGCCTTCATTCGACACGAACGGATCGTCGCACTACCCTCCGACATCGGATCGCGATGATGACAGGAGGACAGCGTGAAGCGCTTTGAGGATCGGATCTCGATCGACGCGCCGGCCGGTCAGGTGTACGACTACGTCGCCGATTTCCCTCGGCACGCAGAGTGGTCGGGCAACGGCCTCCAGGTGACGAAGACGACGGAAGGGCCGGTCGCCGTCGGCAGCGTGTTCTCAACGACGGCGAAGCAGTTCGGGACGCAACGCGAGCAGAGCACCGTCACGGAGGCCTCACCGGGCAGCGCGTTCGCCTGGGAGTCCAAGGGTGCGCTCGGACTCGCGCGTCATCGGTTCTCACTCTCCGGTGACGGCGGGTCGACCACGCTGACGAAGAGTGCCGAGATCGTCGAGCCGACCTTCCTGGCGAAGCTCACGAGCTGGAAGCTCTCAGGAGATATCCCGAAGGGCCTTCACCGGGACCTCGTCAACATCAAGGCCCACGTGGAAGGGCACGCCGCGGGCTGACGGGCGAGCCGATCACGCCGTGTCAAGGAGGCGGTCGGATCAACGCTTCGTCGCGTCGACCACTGAGCGAGCCCATGTCACGAGTCGATCGGCCCTCTTGAGGGCATCGTTCGCTTCCCTGGCTGGCGCTCGGCCGGATCCATATTCCACCGCGTGCTTCTTGCCCAGCAGCTGGCGGAGCTGCTTGGCGTGGGCGCTGACCTCACCTTGATGGCCGCCCACTTCATCGAGGAGATCGGCGGCGAGCAGGTGGTTCGGGTCGGAGGAGCGGACTCCGGCCAACGCGATCGTGACCGCATCCGTTCCGCTGATCGCGGCGTGGATGGCCGAGAGCATCGCCGCATCGTGTTGTCCGGCCGCGGACGCCGCTCTCGCCGCTTCGAGGAACTGCTCAGCCTTTCCCATGTACGCGCGGGATTCGCGCCGTGCCATCTCCACGCGCTTCGCCTTGGGCATGCGCTAGCCGTCCTCGATCGGCAAGAACTGGATCCCTTCCTTCGCGACCGTTCGCCAGAGCCGGTAGCTGCGATGTCCCGGTTGGGCCAACTCGGTGATCGGCCGCGTGCCGATCGTCGCCTGGATCCGATTGCCGAACCTCGACGCCGACAGGTCGCTCAGTTCGTCCATGACGACCTGGAGCCTGTTCGCTCGCTTCGACGATGAGATCAGCGCGACATCCAGGTCGCTGTCCGGTCGCATGTCGGCACGGGCCGCGCTGCCGAAGAGGTAGGCGCCGTCGACCCACGGTGCCCGGCGGGAGATCTCCATCGCGAGGAAGCTGAGGACGTCGTGCAATGAATCCTTCTCCGAGCGGAAGAGCGATGCCAACTGCTGGGCCGCGACGTGGTCCTCGTTCAGTCGATACTCGACAGCGAGGAGCGTGCGGCGCGCACGAACAACACCCTGCAGCCGGAGGCCCTCGAGGACGGTCGATGCGGTCGGATGGGAGACGCCGGCGCGTCGGGCGACCTCTCGGATGCTCACGTCGATCCCCGTGGGTAGCTGATCGAGAGCGCGAAGCACTTTCACATGGCTTCGGCTCTGAAAGAGATCGTCGAGTGGATCCTTGAGGCGCACCCCGAGCCTCCGGTTCTCAGTGGCAAGAGACCTTACCACTCGGAAAGTTTCTTTACCAGGCGCCTGGGGGACGCCGGCCCACTCGCGCTCGATCGGCGTTCGCTTGTAACGCTTCCGATGTCCCTCGATACCGTGATGCGTTGCTTGCCTGACCCGAAGGGAGGAGCCGTGGCATACCGGATCCGTGGAACCGTGCTGCCGGATGGGACGCCGCCGAAGAAGAATCTCGAGCGAGCGGCGCGTGGGCGAAGGTGATCGACGACTCACCGTTACCCGGTCCCGAGTGGAAGCGCACGTTCAGCACGCAGGCGCTCGCCGAGGCGGCCGCCAGGGTCCATGCGGCCGGCGGTCGCATCGCGATCCACTGTGGCGACCCTAGGTGATCGAGGACGCGATCGACGCCGGGTACGACTCACTGGAGCATGCGAGTTTCCTGGGGCTCGATCAGGTGAAGGACGTGGCCGCACGCGGGATCGCCTGGGTGCCGACGCGCTCGATCGACGCAGGATCAGGGCCCTGGCCCGGGATGCCGGCGGCCCCGCCGACGTCGTGCGCGTCAACGACGACGGCCTCGATCGACAGCCGGAAGTCCTGCGCGCCGCTGTCGATGCAGGCGTGATGATCCTGGCGGGTACCGACGCCGGGATGGGTCCGCACGGCATGATCCGGCACGAGATCGAGTTGCTCCTCGCCGTCGGGCTGGCGCCGCCGGTTGCTCTCGGGGCGGCATCTTGGACCGCACGCGCGTGGCTCGGGCTGCCGTCGAACGAAGAGGGCGCCACCGCGGACCTGGTCGCATTCCGCGAGAATCCGCTCGAGGATCCGGCCGTCCTCGTCGATCCAGCGCTCGTGATCTTGGATGGTCGTCCGATCAAAGACTCTCGGTGATTGGCCCAAGTCCCGTCTGGCAGAACTCCACGGATAAGTCTTTGGAGTGGCAGCGGGGGACCGACGAATTCCTGGTCGAAACGGCTGCCGATCTCCATGAGCGCTTGCCGGTCGAGGAACTGCTGATCGGGGGGTGGCAGTCCGCGGGACGCACTCGTCCCAGCGGCACCGCGGGCTATCCTGGGCCATGTCCCCAGTTCGCGCGCGGTCACCGTTGCGGCGGTATCAGGGCTTCATGGCCGACAGCGCCCGGTGGGAGCGCTTCACGTTCCGACCCGATGATGTGGTGATCTCGACCCCGTCGAAGTGCGGGACGTCGTGGATGCAGACGATCGTCGGGATGCTGCTGCTGGATCGGATCGATCTGGGTGCTCCGATCAGCACGATCTCCCCGTGGCTCGACATGCTGACCCGTACGGACGACCAGGTGTTCGGCCTACTCGAGCGTCAGGAACACCGGCGCTTCATCAAGACCCACTCGCCGCTCGATGGGGTGCCTCGGCTCGAGTCGGTCACCTACTTCGCCGTTGCACGTCATCCGCTCGACGTCGCCTTGTCCGACCGGGATCATCGGGAGAACATGCACATGGACCATGCGATCGAGCTGCGGACCGCCGCCTCCGGTCCGGTCAGCGCCGACACGACGGAAACGGAACCGGAGCCCGACGACCCTGCGGACTACCTGCGGTGGTTCATCGACAACGATGAGCAGCCCGTCGGCAGTGGCCCGTACGGCTTGGAGGACTATTGCCAGCAGATCGGCACCTACTGGGGCGCTCGGCACGCGCCGAACGTCCACCTGTTCCACTACACCGATATGTGGAACGAACTCGACCGTGAGATGCGGCGGGTAGCGGCGGCGCTCGACGTCGCGATCGACGAGGAACGATGGCCGGCGTTCGTCGAGGCGGCCGGGCTGACGTCGATGCGATCGCGCGCAGCACACACTGCGCCGGAGGCGGACGTGGGGATGTGGGTTTCACCCGAGCGATTCTTCCGTTCCGGTGGCACCCGAGATTGGGCATCGTTGCTCACACCCGACGACATCGCCCATTTCGAGGAGCGACTGCGCGAGCTCGCCGAGGACGCCGCTGAGTGGGCGACGCGGGGCAGGGTGGCCCTGGATCGCGCTTAACAGTCGTTCCGGCGCGCGAGCAGGAGGGTAGGTCTCCATCTCGCCTTGCCCTTGACGGAGATCACGCCCCGTGACTCCTGCCCGCGATCAGCAGTCGAACACCGACCAGCAGATCTCGTTCCGCAACCGCTGGTCGTCAAGGACGAGCTCGCGGATCGCTTCCGGGAGCTGGGCACGCTGCCATTGGCACTCGAGTCGCCCCGCCGCGTCACCCCCCTCCGGTCCCGCCGCACGTGCCGCCTTGATCGCATAGGCGGCTGCACCGAGCTCGTGGGCGGCGACGTGCGCGACGGCCGCGGCCTGGCCGGCGGCGTACGCGGCATGGCGTGCGGCTCCACGCAGGTCTCTGGCCGCGCCCATGGAATGGCCGCCCGCCGCCCGTGCCTGCATCATCTTCACCTCGCCACGCACCCAAGCGCGGGCCTGCTCGATCGCCTGCCGCGGTCGCGGGTCCTCGGGCTGGACGGACTCGAAGAGGTCGAGCACGTGCTCTGCGCACGATGCCGCCCACAGAGCGAGGAGGTGGTG
>JBOGVK010000258.1:0-20676 GCA_050692375.1 Actinomycetota bacterium | reverse complement strand
CGGAGCGGGGGTCCCACCGAGCCGGCCGCTGCGCGGCCGGCTCGGTACAACAGCCAGAACGCGAGCCCCGTTCCGAACAGGAACGTGACGGACAATCGCGCGGTCGCACCGCCCGTCGTCGTGATGTCGATCCCGACCCGGTGGCACGCGAGCTCGTAGAACCAGCCCAGCTTGAGCGCGGTGGGAAGTGCCAGTCCCCCGCCGAACACGTCGATCAGCGCCGGCACCGCTTGCCCCGCGAGCGCAACGATCGCGAACGCGCCAAGCCCGCCCTTGATGGCTTCGGCGAACGCCCCCGGGGAAGCCGGCGGCGCCGGGGGGTTCACGCCAAGGCCGCCTGCACCAGCTCGGCGACCTGGCTGGGCGTGCGCCCGACGCGAACACCTGCGGCCTCGAGCGCCTCGGCCTTCGCGGCGGCGGTCCCCTTCGAGCCGGTCACGATGGCGCCCGCGTGGCCCATCCGCTTGCCGGGCGGCGCCTCGAACCCCGCGATGTAGCCGATCACCGGTTTCGTGACGTGTTCGGCGATGAACGCGGCGGCGCGCTCCTCGTCGTCGCCCCCGATCTCGCCGACCATCACCATGACGTCGGTGTCAGGGTCGGCCTGGAACGCGGTGAGCGACTCGATGAAACCGATACCGTGCACCGGATCGCCCCCCATACCGACGCAGGTCGACTGACCGAGCTCGAGTTGCGTGAGCTCGTGCACGATCTGATACACGAGCGTGCCGGAGCGGCTGACCAAACCCACACGGCCGGGGGCGCAGATCTCGCCGGGGATGATCCCGACGTTCGCGACGCCCGGCGAGATGACACCCGGGCAATTCGGTCCGACGAGCGTGGTGCCGACACCCTTGAGATAGCTGTGGACGTTCGCCATGTCGCGGACGGGGATGCCTTCGGTGATGCACACGATCAGATCGACGCCGGCGTCGGCGGCCTCCAGGATCGCTTCCGCGGCGAACCGCGGCGGTACGAAGATCATCGACGTGTTCGCATCGGTCTCGCGTACCGCGTCGACCACCGTGTCGAAGACCGGGATGCCCTCGACGTTCGCGCCGGCCTTCCCGGGCGTCACGCCCGCGACGACCTGCGTCCCGTACGTGCGGTTGCGAAGCGTATGGAACGTCCCCTCGCGCCCGGTGATCCCCTGCACGACGAGCTTCGTTTGCGAGCCGACGAGAACGCTCACGCGGCCTCTCCGGCGTTCGCCAGATCGGCGGCTTTGCGTGCACCCTCGAGCATCGTCGTCGCGGCGACGATCCGGGGATGACCAGCCTCGTTCAGGATCTCACGGCCCAGACGCGCGTTCGTTCCGTCCAATCGAACGACGATCGGCACGTGCGCCTCGATCCGCACCAAGGCTTCCAGGATGCCTTGCGCCACAAGGTCACAGCGCGTGATCCCTCCGAAGATATTGATCAGCACGGCCTTCACGGCTGGGTCGGACAGGATCACTTCGAGCGAGATCGCCATGGTGTCGGCGCTGGCGCCACCGCCGATGTCCAGGAAGTTCGCGGCTTTCGCTCCGGCCTGCGCAACCACGTCGAGCGTGGACATCACCAATCCGGCGCCGTTGCCGATGATCCCAACGGATCCTTCGAGCTTGACGTATTGCAGACCTGCATCCGTCGCGCGCGCTTCCACCGGATCGATCGGGAACGCGGCCTTGAGTGCGTCCAGGTCCGGGTGCCGCCAGAGGGCGTTGTCGTCGATGGTCACCTTGGCATCCAGGGCAACCACGCGACCGTCCTCCAACAGCACGAGCGGGTTCACCTCGACGAGCGTTGCGTCGCGTTCGGCGAGGATCGCGTAGAGCTTGCGAAGGATATCGGCCGCTCCCTCCTTCGCCTCGGACGGCAGCGTCCCCGTCAGCTCGCGCACGTGGTACATCCGGAGGCCGAGCATCGGGTCGATATGCGTGCGTCGGATCGCCTCCGGCCGTGAGCGGGCGAGCTCCTCGATGTCCATGCCGCCCTCGGCCGTCATCATCGCCAGGTAGTCCCCCGTCGAACGATCGAGCACGAACGACGTGTAGAACTCCTTCGCGATCGGGAGCAGCTCCTCGACCAAGACGCGGGTGACCGGCATGTCCTGGAAGCCGTCGCGGAGCATGCGCTCCGCCTCCTCGGCCGCACGCTCGGGCGAGTCGACCAGCACGACCCCGCCGCCCTTCCCGCGTCCGCCGATCTGCACCTGCACCTTCACGACCGACCGACCCCCCAGCTCGATAGTCGCGGTCGCCGCCTCCTCGGCCGTGGTCGCGACGATCCCGCGTGGCGTCGGGATGTCGTGCGCCCGGAACACGTCCTTGCCCTGATGCTCGTAGAGATCCATCGGCCTCCTCGGATGTCCGTTGCGGATGTCAGTTCGCCGCGCCGCGCTCCAGGCGTTCGCGGAGCCATCCGCCGATGTGCACGGTGGACGCGCCGGGCGTGAAGATCTTCTCGATGCCTGCGGCCTCGAGCTTGGGGATGTCGTCGACGGGGATGATGCCGCCGCCGAACACCAGGATCTCGCCGGCACCGCGTTCGCGGAGCTGCTCGACCACTCGAGGGAAGAGCGTCATGTGTGCGCCTGAGTGACACGACAGACCGACCGCGTCGGCGTCCTCTTGGATCGCGGTCTCGGCGATCTGCTCCGGCGTCTGGTGCAGGCCGGTATAGATGACCTCGAACCCCGCGTCCCGGAGCGCGCGGGCCACCACCTTCGCGCCGCGATCATGGCCATCAAGGCCCGGCTTCGCGACGATCACTCGATACGTTTCGGCCATCGAGCGGTCAGTCTAACGAACCCCCAGGTTGCGGCCCGAACACCCTGCGATGGAAGATGCCCCGATGGCTGAGATCCCCGAGGTCCAGTACACCAAGACCGTCGACGGCGTCCACATCGCCTTCCAGGTCGTAGGCGATGGCCCGATCGACCTCGTGCTCGTGGGGTGGCTAACGAACGTCGAGCACATCTGGAGATGGCCGAGCGCGGCGTCGTTCTTCCGCAAGCTCGCCGCTCACGCGCGACTGATCATGCTCGATCGTCGAGGCACTGGTCTCTCCGACCACACCGTCGATAAAGCCCGGGCTATGGAGCTGGACGCCCGCATGGACGACATCCGCGCCGTGATGGACGCGGCCGGCTCCGAACGGGCCGTCCTCCTCGGTATCGAGGACGGGTTCGCGCTCACCGCCCTTTTCGCCGCGACCTATCCCCAGCGCACCAGCGCACTCATCGCGTGCGGAGCGAGCGCCCGGACCGCTTGGGCCCCGGACTATCAGCACGGCACGACGCCGGAGGATTTTGCCGACGACATCGCCTCGGTAGAACGCAGCTGGGGCACGAACAGGCTTGCTCGGGAGTGGATGCCGTACGTGTTCCCCGACGACATCGACAACGAAGAGACGATCGAGCACTTCTCATCTTGGATGCGGAGCGGCGGGGGACCTGGCGACGTTGTCTCCTGGTACGAGGTCGATTGGCAGCTCGACGTCCGGGAGATCCTCCCAGCCATCCGGGTCCCCACCCTCGTGCTCCACCGGGTAGGCGACCGAGCCGTCCCGATCGAGAACGGGCGCTACATCGCGGAGCACGTCCCCGGCGCGAAGCTCGTCGAGCTCCCAGGGACAGCTCACGGTTGGACGCAGGATGACGATGTCCCAGACGCGGTGGGGAACTTCCTGGCCGAACTCCGGCGGGAGGAGGCCGAATTCGATCGGGTTCTGGCCTCGGTGATGTTCACCGACATTGTCGGGTCGACCGATCGGGCCTCGAAGCTGGGCGACCGGGGGTGGCGGGAGCTGGTTGAGCGACACCACTCGGTGACGCGAGGACTGCTCGGTCGCTACCGGGGCACCGAGGTGGACACTGCCGGCGACGGATTCTTCGCGACGTTCGACGGTCCCGCGCGCGCGGTCCGGTGCGCGCAGTCGATCGTCGAGGCGGTGAGGCCGCTCGACATCGAGGTGCGCGCGGGCGTCCATACGGGTGAGGTGGAAACGATCAACGACAAGGTAGGCGGCATCGCAGTCGCCATCGGGGCAAGGGTTGCGAGCAAGGCTGCCCCCTCCGAGGTTCTCGTCTCCCAAACGGTGAAGGACCTCACCGCTGGTTCCGGTCTCGTGTTCGAGGATGCCGGCGAGCACGAACTGAAGGGCGTCCCCGACCGCTGGCGTCTCTACAAGGTGGTGAGCTCATGAGCAGACTGGCTGGGAAGATCGCGCTGATCACGGGGGCCGGCAGCGGCATGGGCCGAGAGGTGTGCCTCGTGTTCGCGTCCGAGGGAGCACGGGTCGCCGGGCTCGATCTGGACGAGGCATCGCTGGACGCGACGGGTTCGATGGTTCGGGAACAGGGTGGCGACATCGCCACCTTCGTCACTGACGTAGCCGACGAACAGCAGGTGCGCGAGGCGGTCCGGGCGGCGGCGGAGCGGTTCGGCGAGTTGCACGTCCTCTACAACAACGCGGGCGTGCTCTGGCGAGACCGAGACCTCGGCGTTCTCGAGACCGATGAGGCGATCTGGGATCGCGTGATGGCGATCAACGTCAAGGGGATGGTGTGGGTCTGCAAGTACGGGGTGCCCGAGCTGATCCGCGCGGGCGGCGGCGCCATCGTGAACATCGGGTCGCTCTCGGCTTTGCTCGGCGACACCGTTCCGCAGGACGCGTACAGCGCGAGCAAAGGCGCGGTCATCTCGCTCACCCGCTCACTCGCGGTGCAGTTCGCACCGCATGGTGTGCGCGCGAACTGCATCCACCCAGGCTTCGTGGAGACGCCGCTGCAGACGGTCCGCACCAGCGATGCCGCGTGGGTCGAGGCGGCGCGTGCCGCGATCCCGCTCGGACGCCTCGGCACGCCACGCGACGTCGCCAACGCTGCCCTGTTCCTGGCGAGCGATGAATCTTGCTACATCACCGGGATCGAGCTGATCGTCGACGGCGGCACCATGGTGGTTTGATCGGGTCGTCAGCTAGTCCGTCACGGACTAGCCACCGGCCGTCTGCTCGACGAATGCGATGAACGGCAGGATCGAGTAGTCGTCGGCCGGCTCCACCGTCGCCCACGACGCGACGCGATCCACGTAGCGCCAATCCGTCTGGTCGAACGGCCGGAACACGTTCTTCCCATCGGGAGGACAAGGTGGCGCCGACGCCGGGCCGAAGAACCCGGTGGGGATGTAGCCGGAGGGACCGTCTACACCTCCGCCCAGCAGGATGTTGCCCGTGCCATCGAGCGAGCCGACGATGTTCGCGGGCTGGTCCTGGGGGCAGTGCGGGAACACGGAGCCCGCGCCGATCACGAACGACGACCCCCACGCGTTCGCGCCCAGGGCCCACGAGAGCTGCGAGGCCTGCAGGTCCGCGTAGCGCGAGGTCCCCGTGACCTGGTCGTACCAGGCCGCCTCGGCCGACAGCCCGAACGCATGCGGGGACGGATCGCCGTGCCCGGAACCGAACCCGAACGGATCGGCCGCGCTCTCCGCCGCCGCCTGGTCGAGCTGGGTCTGGAGGCCGACGACCAGGGCGTCGGCAGTCACCGGAAGATCCGTCGGACCGCCGGCGGCGTGCAGCGCCCGGATCAGCTCGACGTGCGCGAGCCCCGACACGTCGTAGAGATTGAACGTGTCGTGCTGCTGAGCGGACTGGTCGAGGTACGCGCGCGCCCAATGCGCGGCGTCGCCGAGATATGCGGCCGGATCGGTGACGGGCAGACCGGAAGGGAGAAAGGTCGCGTCCCGCAGCGCCAGGTGCAGCTCGACGGCGCCGAGCTCCATGTCGTCCCGCCACATCTGCCCCTCTGGGTAGTACCCGCTCGGGGCCGTGGTGTGGTTCGTGGTGTGGTTCGTGTCCGCCAGCGCGAGCGCAGCCTCGCCCGCGCGCAGACACCGATCCGCGAACGCCTGATCGGTGCTCGCGAAGACCTGGGAGCAGAGCCCGAACGCCGCCGCCATCCGACCGGCGATCGATGGCGGGATCAGGGTCCCCGGCGGTCCCACGCGGAAGACCGGCCTGTGCATCAGGTACCGATCGGCGCGGCCCTTCAACGCGTCGTCGACTTCCGGGAGTCGCCAGACGTCGTGATCGGAGTTGTAGCCGAGGCCGCCGTTGCCGATCCCGACCTGGTAGTACACGACGCCCTGAGGAACGTCGATCATCTTCAGCAGCCACTGCAGCCCGAACCGTGCCTCTGAGCGGAAGTCCGGCCCGCCGTTCGTGAAGAGGCTCGCGTCGTCGCGGAGCGCGAGCTGCATCGGCACCTCCACGAACGCCGCCGTGTGGACGAACTTGATGTAGTCGCCGGCGTCGAACCACCCGCCCTCCACGTTGGTCGTCCCAGCTGGCACCAGTGGCTGCGCGAGCTGCCCGTTCACGTAGTCCGGCGTCTCGTACACCGTCGCGTGCGCGTCGTTCAGATGCGACGGCTTCCGGTCCAGCAGACCGGGGTCGACATGGCGACCGTCGTGCTGCTCGTGGAAGAACGCGAGCGTGTTCGCGATCAGGTTGCCGAAGACGGCGGATCCGCTCCCGATCTGGAACGGCGGCGACATCGCGCCCGCAGCTTGGACCACGAAGACGCCGGGATCATTGAACCCGTCGAAGTCGATCTCGTTCACGTGCCCGAACCGGTCGTTCCACGATCCGCGATCGGCGCCGATCGTGCCGGAGAACACGACCACGTTGCCGTCGCCCAACAGGTCGAACCCCTCACCCTGATGGTTCGCGGTCGAAAGCAGGAACGCCTGCTTGGCGTGATCCTGGACGTAGCCGACCTGATCGACGCGCACGAACGCGCTCGGAGCGGCGGCCCCCGAGACCGTCCTGACGAGCGGA
Source organism: Actinomycetota bacterium (assembly GCA_050692375.1). Classification (GTDB taxonomy): domain Bacteria; phylum Actinomycetota; class UBA4738; order UBA4738; family HRBIN12; genus JBBQVZ01. Next base: position 13,852 of record JBOGVK010000258.1, on the reverse strand, counting down.
ACCGAGACGAGCACCACCGCGGCACACGCGACCCGCCGGACGAACCTCGACACGCGCCCTCCCCTCGAAGTCTGAAACCGTCTGTCCGAAACCCGGTCGGAACCGTATCTCAGGCCCCGAGCCGGTGGCTAGGGTGTCGGAGGCCGGTCCTATACTCGGTCGCACCAATGCCGAAGCGATTCCAGATCCGCCCGCCGGGCCTGAAACCCACGACGAAGGTCGGAACGCTCGGCCCCTATCGCGGTCGCCTCGGGCTCGCGTGGGTGATCGCGCCGATCATCGCCGGCTTGGTCATCGTGGTCGCCGGGTACTTCGCGCTCTTCCATTGAGTCATGCCCTGGGACGCGTTCGAAGCCGCCTGCCCCGAGCTCGGGACCCTGGCCGGAAAGCGATTCGCGAAGGACGAGCTCGTGCTGCTCGGAACGATCAGAACTGACGGATCGCCCAGGATCAGCCCCTGCGAGGTGGACGTCGTCGCGGAGGGTCACCTGTTCATCGGGATGATGTGGCGCTCCAAGAAGGCGCTCGATCTGCTCCGAGATCCACGGTGCGTGGTGCACAGCGTTACCTGCGACCGGATGGGAACCGACGGCGATCTGAAGCTCTACGGACGGATGGCGGATGTGCAGGACCAGGAGCTCCGGCAGGCATATCGCCGTGCGATCAAGGCGCGCATCGACTGGGAGCCCGACGAACCCGAGTTCCACCTGTTCTCGCTCGAGGTCGAGTCCGCCGGCTTCACGATCTTCGGTGACGATCCCCATGCGCTGGCGTGGGATCCAGTCAAAGGGCTCCGTCGCATGCCGCTCGGCTGAAGCCGGATCAGCCGACCTTCTTCAGGGGCGCGTAGGCGAGCAGCACGCGCTTGTCCCCCACATCGGAGAACGTGATCGTCGCCTCGGCGTCCTCGCCCATCCCGTTCACGGTGAGCACGACGCCTTCCCCCCATCGCTCGTGGATCACGGTGTCGCCCGCCGCGACCGAAACGGGCTCGTGCCTGGAGACACCCGAGGGTCGCGGCGGCGTCCACCCGGGCTCGACGTCCGTGCGACCTGTCGAGCCGGGAAGGCCGACGACCGAGTAGCCACGCTCGGCCCGACCACCGCCGCCCGACCCTCCGCCTGGCTCGTTGGCGCGTTCTCGCCGGGGACGGCTCCGCGACTCGTGTTCCTTCAGCTCCAGCAGGTGCTCGGGGAGCTCGGCCAGGAAGCGCGACGGCGGGTTGTACTGCGTCTGGCCGAACAGGGTCCGGCTCCACGCGTGGCACAGGTACAGCCGGCGCTGTGCGCGCGTGATGCCCACGTAGGCCAGACGGCGTTCCTCCTCCAACGCGGCGACGTCCGTCATCGACCGGTAGTGCGGGAAGATCCCGTCCTCCAGTCCCACGATGAACACGACCGGGAACTCCAGACCCTTCGCGATGTGGAGCGTCATCAACGTGATGACGGATTCCTCTTCGTCGTACTCGTCCTGCTCGCCCACGAGCGAGACCTGCTCCAAGAACCCGTCCAGGTCGGTGTCGGGCTCGCGCGCCAGGATCTCTTCGGCGACGCCGGCCAGCTCCTGCAGGTTCTCGATGCGACCTTGGGCCTCGACGGTGCGATCCTCCTCGAGCCCCATCATGTAGCCCGACTCCTGCCCCGCGAACTCCACCATCCGAGCCGGGCCGGCGCCCTCGTCGAGGTGCCGCTGCAGCGCGTCCATCACCTGCATGAACCCGAACACAGCACCTTTCGCGCGTGATTGCAGCGTGGCGATCTCGTCCACACGACGGCACGCATCCACGACGGTGACGTCCTCGTCCCGCGCGAACGCTTCGAGCGCGGAGACCGTCGCATCGCCGATCCCGCGCTTCGGCATGTTCACCACGCGACGGAACGAGATGACGTCCTGCGGATTCAGCAGCAGTCGGAGGTACCCGAGGACGTCCTTGATCTCCCGGCGCTGGTAGAACCGCACACCGCCGAAGACGCGGTACGGACTACCGACCCGCATCATCACATCCTCTATCACGCGGCTCTGGGCGTTGGTTCGATAGAAGACGGCGACGTCGCCGTACCGGAAGCCTTCGCTCTGTCGGAGTCGTTCGATCTCCTCGGCCACGAAGAATGCTTCGTCGTGCTCGTCCTCGGCCCGATAGCGAACGGTCAGATCGCCGTTGCCGGCCTCGGTCCAGAGGCTCTTCGGCTTCCGATGGACGTTGTGCTCGATCAACGCGTTCGCGATGCCCAGGATGTTCTGCGTGGAGCGGTAGTTCTGCTCCATCAGGAAGACGGCGGCATCGGGGTAGTCGCGCTCGAAGTCCAGGATGTTCTTGATGGTCGCTCCGCGCCACGAGTAGACGCCTTGATCGGCATCCCCGACAACACAGACGTTCCGGTATCTCGCGGCGAGCTGGTTGACCAGCTCGTACTGCGCCCGGTTCGTGTCCTGGTACTCGTCGACCAGGATGTAACGGAAGCGCTCCTGGTAGTGCTCCAAGACCTCGGGATGATCCCGGAACAGCCGGACGGTCTCGATGATCAAGTCGTCGAAGTCGAGCGCTCCCGCCTCGCGCTTGCGTCGCTCGTATTCGGTGTAGACGCGCGCGACGGTCTCCTCATAGAAGTTGTCGGCGGCGCGGGAGTAGTCCTCGGCCGACATCACGCCGTCCTTCGCGTGGCCGATCGCGGCGGCCATCGCCTTAGGCGGGAACCGTTTCGGATCCAGATCCAGGTCGTTCAGGACGCCGGCGATGAGCCGCTCCGTGTCACCGTCGTCGTAGATCGTGAAGCTGGACGGGACGCCCAGATGCGTGTGCTCGCGGCGCAGGATCCGGGCGCATGTGGAGTGGAACGTGAGGATCCACATCGCCTTCGCGACGCGACCTCCCACGAGGCCCTCGACGCGATCGGCCATCTCACGCGCGGCCTTGTTCGTGAAGGTGATCGACAAGATCGCGCCCGGCGAGACGTTCTGATCTCGGATCAGGTACGCGATCCGATGGGTAAGTGCGCGGGTCTTGCCCGAGCCGGCGCCGGCCACGATCAACACCGGCCCCTCCGTGTGGAGGACGGCCTCGGCTTGGATGTCGTTCAAGCCCTCGAGCAGGGGGGAGCGGACGCTCACCGACCGATTGTAGGTGCCCACGACGACCGGCTTGCCGCGGGACGCATTGAGAGGACCCTTGGGCCGGGGTACCCTGGCTGAACGTGACCACCGACGTCGCTCTCCCCCGCACCCAGGCGGCGCCCCGCCGTCGCCGATCGCTCCGAGGCTCGATCCTGCATTGGTTCGGCATCGGGTGTTTGATGGCGGCGACCGTCATCGGTGGCTACATCGGTTGGCTACTCTGGGGCACGGGTCTCACGACGAGCGCCTATCAACGCGACGCCCGGCCGACGTTCACGAAGGTCATCAACACCAAGGATCCACAGCAAGCTCCGCCGGCCGGTGTGCTCCCGCTCCGGGGCTCCGCGTACGCCGAGTTGATCATCCCGAGGATCGGACTGGACTACATCGTGGTCCAGGGAACGGATGAGGAATCGCTCAAGAAGGGGCCCGGTCACTATCCCGACACCGCGGACCCGTGGGACGCCACCGGACGGGTCGGGATCGCGGGGCACCGGACGACGTACCTGGCACCGTTCTACCACCTGGATTCGATGCAGGTAGGCGACCCGATCACGCTACGGACCGAGTACGGAACATTCGACTACCGGGTGACACAGGTGTTCGTCGTGCCAGAAGCCGGGTCGGGATCGGTGCTGGAGCAGACGAAACAACCGACGCTGGTGTTGACCACGTGCAACCCGCGCTACTCGTCGAGCGAACGCCTGATCGTCACAGCCGACCGTATCTCGACCTAGCGCTGACGGAACGGATCTCTGTGGCCGGTTCAGCACCCGGTGCTCACCCTCGATGCACTCACTCCCATTCGATCGTGCCGGGAGGCTTGCTCGTGATGTCGTAGGCGACCCGATTCACACCGGGGACCTCGCGCACGATCCGTGACGAGATGCGATCGAGAAGGTCGTACGGAAGACGCGCCCAATCCGCGGTCATGGCGTCCTCGCTCGTCACGACCCGCAGGATCACGGGATGCTCGTAGGTCCGCCCATCACCCATCACCCCGACCGACCGCACGTCGGCGAGCAACACGACGAAGGCCTGCCAGGTCTCTCGCTCCAGGCCGGCCCGGCGGATCTCGTCACGCACGATCTGATCGGCCCCTCGGAGCATCGACAGTCGCTCGGCGGTCACCTCTCCGATGATCCGTACGGCGAGACCGGGTCCGGGGAACGGCTGACGCCACACGATCTCCTCCGGCATTCCGAGCTCCGCCCCCACTTGGCGGACCTCGTCTTTGAACAGGTCGCGGAGCGGCTCGACGAGGTCGAACGCCATGTCCTCGGGCAGTCCTCCCACGTTGTGATGGCTCTTGATGTTCGCGGCCGTCGAGGAGCCGGACTCGATCACGTCGGGGTACAGCGTTCCCTGTACCAGGAAGCGCGCATCGGTATGCTCGCGGGCAACCTCTTCGAACACGCGGATGAACTCCTCGCCGATCGTCTTCCGCTTCTGCTCGGGATCGCTGACGCCGGCCAGTCGCCCCACGAACCGATCGGCCGCCTTCACGTGGACGAGCGGGACACCGAAATGCCGCCCGAAGGTCTCCTCGACCTGCGCGGGCTCGTCTTCGCGGTTCAACCCGTGATCGACGAAGACGCACGTCAGCTGGTCGCCGACGGCGCGGTGAACCAACAACGCAGCGACCGCCGAGTCGACCCCGCCGGAGAGCGCGCACAGCACCTGGGCGTCGCCGACCTGCTCGCGGATCGCTTGCACGGCACGCTCGATCACGTTCACCGGCGTCCAGTCGGGCAACAGTCCGCAGCCCTCGTAGAGGAACCGTTTGAGGACGGCAACTCCCTTCGGCGTGTGGCTCACCTCCGGATGGAATTGCACCGCGAAGAGCCCGCGCTCGGGATCCTCCATCGCGGCGATCGGGATCGTGTCCGTGTGCGCGTTCACGCGGAACCCCTCGGGCTCCCGCACGACCGCATCGCCGTGACTCATCCACACCTGCTCGGACTCATGCATATCGGCCAAGAGCATCCCCGGGCGGTCGACGGTCAACATCGTGCGTCCGTATTCCCGCTGACCCGTGGCGGCAACCTCGCCCCCGAGTGCCTGTGCCATCAGTTGATGCCCGTAGCAGATCCCGAGCACCGGCACTCCGAGATCGAACACCCGTGGATCGAGGCTCGGAGCACCTTCTTCGTAGACCGATGCCGGTCCGCCCGAAAGGATGATGCCCGCAGGACGCATCTTGCGAAGCGCGGCGATCGGCGTGTCATGCGCGACGATCTCGGAGTAGACGTGGCACTCCCGTACCCGTCGCGCGATCAGCTGCGCGTACTGCGCCCCCAGGTCGACGACCAGAACGGGACGTGGATGCTCGTGCGTCGCTCCGTCTCTCAGTGGCCCATCCCCACGCGTTGCGCCTGCTGATAGCTCTTGCCTTCGGTCTTGATGGACGGAGCGATGACCATCTCCGCCTTCTGGAACTCCTTCACGTTCGCGTAGCCGGTGGTCGCCATCGACGTCGCCAGCGCTCCGAACAGGTTGAACGTGCCGTCGTTCTCGTGCGCAGGTCCGGTGAGGATCTCCTCGAGGGAGGCGACCTGCTGCGTCTTCACGCGCGCCCCGCGCGGGAGGGAAGGATGGAACGTCGCCATGCCCCAGTGGTAGCCGCGACCCGGCGCCTCGTACGCTCGCGTGAGCGGCGATCCCATCATCACGGCGTCCGCGCCGCACGCGATCGCCTTCGCGATATCGCCTCCGGTTCGCAGACCTCCGTCGGCGATCACGTGGCAATAGCGACCGGTCTCGTGCTGGTGCTCACGACGGGCGGCCGCCGCGTCGGCGATCGCCGTGGCTTGCGGAACGCCGACGCCGATCACACCGCGTGTCGTGCAGGCGTTCCCCGGCCCCACGCCGACCAGGACGCCGACCGCGCCGGTCCGCATGAGATGCAGCGCGGTCGAGTAGGACGCGCATCCACCCACGATCACCGGCAGGTCGAACGTCGCGATGAACTGCTTGAGGTTGAGCGGCTCGGTTCGCGTGGACACGTGCTCGGCGGAGACCACCGTTCCCTGGATCACCAGGATGTCCAGCTCGGCTTCGAGCACGAGCGGCGCGTACTCCGTCACGCGTTGCGGCGTTAGCGAGGCGCTGGAGACGACGCCGGCATCCTTGATCTCGCGGATCCGTTTCACGATCAGCTCGGGCTTGACCGGCTCCCGATAGAGATCCTGCATGGTCCGGGTGGCCTTCTCGTCCGGGAGTGACGCGATCTCTTCGAAGATCGGCTCGGGGTCCTCGTACCGGGTCTGGAGACCTTCGAGGTTGAGACACGCCAGCCCGCCGAGCCGGCCGATCTCGATCGCGGTCGTCGGTGAGACCGCGGCGTCCATGGCCGACGCCATCATCGGGAGCGGGAACGTATACGCGTCGATCTCCCAGCTGATATCGACGTCGTCGGGATCGCGAGTCCGTCGCGATGGAACGATCGCAACCTCGTCGAGCCCGTAGGCTCGCCGCCCGGTCTTGCCGATGCCGATCTCGTACTCCATGCCCGATACCCCCGCCTCGCTCGCTCGCTCGACGCCACGCCCACCAAGAAACGCAAGACGCCCACCCGTTCCCGGATGGGCGTCTAGACCTTCATGCTCTCCAGGCTACCAGGGCCCACTCCCGGGACAGCTCACGTCTCCTTGGCGACGTGGCCCGTCTCCGTGACCCGCAGATCGGTCAGACCCGAGTGCACGCGATCGCCCTCGATCATCACCGTGGCGTCGTCGATGTAGCCGCGTGCTTTCAACGTGTCGAGCACGTGCCCCAACGACGCCTCTGGGTCTTCGGACTCGGTGTCGATGTGGAGCTCCGGGTTCTCGGGTGCCTCGTAGGGGTCATCCACGCCGGTGAACCCGGTGATCTCGCCGGCGAGCGCCTTCTTGTACAGACCCTTCGGGTCGCGATGTGCCGCGATCTCCGCCACCGTCGCATCCACGTGCACCTCGACGAACTCGCCGATCAGCTCGCGGCACGCGTCACGCGTCTGCTTGTAGGGGCTGATCGGACAACAGATGGTCGCGACACCGTTGCGGGTGAGCAGGTTCGCCACGAAGCCGATCCGCAGGATGTTCGTGTCTCGATCCTCCTTGGAGAAGCCCAAGCCCTTCGACAGGTTCTTGCGGACTTCGTCGCCATCGAGGATCTCGGTCTTCAATCCTCTCGCCAGGAGCTCGTGGTAGAGCATCTCGGCGATCGTCGATTTCCCCGAGCCCGAGAGCCCGGTGAACCATACGGTGAAACCTTTCGTTCCTTGCGTCACAGGAAACTCCTTCCGACGACGCCCTCGGGCGCCTCGATGTCATAGAGCTTCAGGATCGTGGGGCCGACGTCGACCAGGTTCATGCCGTCGAAGCGTCCCAACGGTTGGCCGGGCAGGTTCATCATCGAGAAGAACGCCGTGCGGTCGTGGTTCGCGCCGTCGGCGCCCGTGTCGTTCTCGAACGTGTAGAGGCTCGGGTTGCCGATCGAGCCGACGGAGCGCCAGTTGAGATCACCGAAGTACACGATCAGGTCGGGGGCGACCCCGACGACTTCCGTGTAGACGTCCTGCGGCTTGTGGATCGTCGTCCCCATCGGGAGGCCGTCGGGTCCGGGCAGTGCCTCGAGCTTGGCGATCATCTCGTTGCGAACGGTCTCGTACTCGGAAGGCTCGACGATGCCCATCGGCTCGCGCCCCTTGACGTTCACGAAGAGCCGACCGTAGTAGCCACCATCTCCCCAGGCGGTCGTCCGTCCCCAGTCGATCGGCGCGGTTGCGATGGGCGTGACCTCGGTGATCGGCTCCTTCAGCACCAGGTAACCCTCGCGGATCAGCCAGTCGTTGAAGCACAGACCACCCATCATGGGGCGCGCCCCGTGGTCGCTCATCGCGATCGTGATCACGTCGTCTGGCAGCACCTCGAGTAACGAGCCGATCTTCCGATCCAAGAAGCGGTAGTAGTCATGGAACGCGGTCTCGTACTTGTTGCCCGGTTCGTACAGGGGGTGACGAGGGTCGTAGTACTGCCAGAAGCAGTGATGGAGACGATCCAACCCCATCTCGACCATCATGAAGAAGTCCCACGGCTTGCTCTTGATCAGCCGCCGCGCCACCTGGAACCGCCGTTCCGTCATCTTGAAGATCTGATCCATCACGAAGTCGGGGCCCTGCTGCCGGAAGTTCGGGATGTCGAAGATGTACTGCCCGGGACCGCCGAGCTCGTCCGCGATCTCGGTCTCGAGCTCTTGCGGGAACGCCCACCGCTCCGCGCTCGGAGGGGTCAAGAAACACGCCACGCGCCAGCCGGGGAACGCTTTCGGCGGCGGGTACCCCGGTGGCACGCCGATCAGAAGCGATCGCTTGCCGTTCTCACCGAGCTTGTCCCAGACCGTGGGCTCTTTGACGGAGAGCGACGTCGCGACCGCGAGGCCGTCGTACGACGTATCCTTGCGGTTGCGGAACCCGTAGATGCCGAGCTGGCCGGGCGTCTTTCCCGTCATGGCGCACGCCCAAGCGGGAACGGTGATCGGCGGCGTGATGCTGGCCAGATCCCCGTACATCCCATCGGCGAAGATCTTCTGGAGATTCGGGACTTCGCCGGCAAGCTGGTCGAAGAGCAACGAGGGTGCGGCGCAGTCGAGCCCGATGATCGCGACCCTGGGTCCCTGCTGCATGCCGAACATCCTTCGCGATCACGGGGGCCTCAGACGGAAGCGGGCGTGACGTGCTACGGGGGTGCCTCCGCGGTTCGCGTATCCTACCAAGCCGCCCGAGACCCCACCAAGCTGCGGAGATAGGCCTTCGTGACGTTCCTGCGACGAGTGCTGAACGGGCAAGCGCTCATGTGGGCGATCTTCGGATCCGTCATCGGGATCGCGCCACGCTGGGTGCTCGACACCGTTGCCGGACAACCCGCACCTTCCGACGACGCGTGGTTCCGCGGGCTGGGCGTGATGGCGGTCGTGCTCGCCTTGCTGATGCTGCTCGTCGCCCAACGGCTCGACGACGTCTGGTGGTGGTCGTGGGCCTTCGTCGTGCTCGAAGCCGGCACGGCGACGGTGTTCGTGCTCCACGTGTTGTTCGGTCTGCCCGAGGGCGCCTCGGCCTGGTCGTGGTGGTTGCTCGCGTGCGTGAACGGGGCCGTGGGAGCGCTCGACCTGGTGGGCCTGGGTCTCGCCGCCCAGGAGAAGCCGTTCGCTTGACGTTCCGTTGACGTTCGTTCCAGTCGTTAGCATACTAACGATTAGCCATGCAATCATCGAAAGAGGAGCCACTCACTCGCCTCGTCGCGATGACGGGCAAGGCGATCCGTGAACACCTCGAGGATCAACTGGCGGAGGCGGGAGGCTCACTGGTCACGTGGGTGGTACTGAACGAGATCGATCGTGGCACCTGGGACAGCCAGCGCGGATTGGCGAAGCAGCTGCGGATCGAGGGAGCGACCCTCACCCGTCACCTGGATCGCATGGAACGGGAAGACCTGATCCTAAGGACTCGAGACGGCGACGACAGGCGGCAGATCCGCGTGGACATGACGCCAAAAGGACGCAGTCTCCACCGGCGGCTCCGAACGACGGCGCAAGCGGTCGGTGCGCGGGCAACCGTCGGCGTCAGCGAACGGGACGAGGCGACGCTCCGCCGGGTGCTCGCCCGGTTACGCGACAACCTGGGAGGCGTCGATGCAGACGAGCGTTGACGCACGAGGCGGGGCGGCCTCCGCGAATCCCGTGGACGTGATCCGAACGCACGGACTGACGAAGGTCTACGACACCGGCGTCACGGCCGTCGATCACCTGGACCTTGAGGTCCGCGAGGGCGAGATCTTCGGCCTCCTGGGGCCGAACGGCGCCGGCAAGACGACGACCGTCGGGATGCTGACGACCCGTGTGATCCCCACCGAGGGCTACGCCACGGTCGGCGGGATCGACGTGGTCGCACGGCCCTCAGAGGCGAAGGCGTTGATGGGCGTCGTGTCCCAGACCAACACGCTCGATCGCAGTCTGACGGTGTGGGAGAACCTCTACTTCCATGGACGCTACTTCGGGATGAGCAAGAAGGACTCCAAACGCGTGGCGACGGAGATGCTCGAGGTCTTCCGGCTCGCCGACCGCGCGGACGCTGACGTCTCAACGCTCTCCGGCGGCATGGCCCAGCGTTTGATGGTCGCGCGCAGTATCGTCCATCGTCCGCGGACGCTGTTCCTGGATGAGCCGACGTCCGGTCTGGACCCTCAGTCGCGCATCGCGCTGTGGGAGATCATCGGGCAGATCCACGCTGCGGGGCAGACCGTCGTGCTGACGACCCACTACATGGAGGAGGCGGAGCACCTCTGCCAGCGCGTCGCGATCATGGATCATGGCAAGCTCCTGGCGCTCGATACCCCCGAAGGGCTGAAGCGATCGGTCGGCGGAGACTCAGTCGTGAAGATCAAGGCGGGAACCGAGCCGGATCGACTGGCGGCACACCTCCACGGGCTCGACGGGATCACCGGAACCACGGTTATCGGCGAGACCGTGCAGCTCACCGCCAAGGGTTCGGAGGGCCTCCTCCCACGCATCATCGCGACCGCGGAAGCTGGAGGGTTCCCCGTCCACGACGTGTCCATCGACGACCCCACGCTCGAAACGGTGTTCATCAACCTCACCGGGAAGGACCTGAGGGAATGAGAGCACAGACCACCGCGGCCCCGATCGGACTCCCGATGGTCGCGCCGTTCCGCAGCACGCCGATGATCGCGTTCGGCGCGTTGATGGTGCGCGACCTGACGGTGCTGCGCAAGAACTTCGTCGAGTTCATCTTGCGCACCGTCATGCAGCCGTTGTTGTTCGTGTTCGTCTTCACCTACGTCTTTCCGCAGATCGGGCAGGGTGTCGGCGGCGCCTCGGGGCAGTCGACGTTCTCCAGCATCCTCGTGCCAGGCGTGATCGCGATCGCGTGCATCTTCCAAGGCATCCAGGCGGTCGCGCTGCCGCTCGTCCAAGAGTTCGGTTTCACTCGCGAGATCGAGGATCGCGTCATGGCGCCGCTGCCCGTCTGGGCCGTCGCGAGCGGGAAGCTCCTGGGCGGCGCGGTGCAAGGGCTGATCGCCGCTGCCGTCGTCTTCCCGCTCGCGCACTGGATCCCGATCACCGCAGTCCACCTCCAGATCGAATGGCTGCGGTTGCTCACGGTGCTGCCGATCGCGTCAGTGCTCGGCGCCGCGCTCGGATTGTCGATCGGGACGCGCGCCGACCCCCGGAAGGTCCCGTTGATCTTCGGTCTGGTGGTCATCCCGATCACGTTCCTCGGCGCGACCTACTATCCGTGGGCCGCATTGACACCGATCGCGTGGCTCAAGGCTGTGGTTCTGCTGAACCCACTCGTGTACATGAGCGAGGGGATGCGCGTGTCGCTCACGCCGTACGTCCAGCACATGCCGCTCTGGGGGATCTACGGCGGGATGATCTGGTTCACGGTGCTTCTCGGCGCGTGGGGCATCTCCGGGTTCGTCAAACGCGTGCAGACCTGACGAGCGACGTCAGCGTCTCTCACGGGCGGCCGCGATCCGTTCGCCCGCCATCCGGTCCGCAGCCACTTGGGGTGTGACCCCGTCGCGATCGGCCGCGGCGAATACCTGCGTCAACGTGTCGCCGATACTCGCCAGTCGCGTCGCCATCTGCTCTCGCGTCCATCCGGATCGCTCGTAGCCGGCCAGATGGAGCACTCCGCCGGCGTTCACCACGTAGTCGGGCGCATACAGGATGCCCGCCGAGGCGAGACGGTCCGCATCGACCGGCGCAGCCAGTTGGTTGTTCGCTGCTCCGGCGACGACGCGACACCGCAGGCGCGGGATCGTGTCGGCATTCAGCACGGCGCCGGTCGCGCACGGCGAGAACAGGTCGCAGGGAGTGTCGAACGCAACGTCCGGATCGACGACGTCGGCACCGAGCCTGCGGGCCACCGTCCGCGCCCGTTCGGCGTCGATGTCGGACACGACGAGCTTCGCGCCAGCCTTAGCCAGCAGATCGCAGAGTGGACCGCCCACAGCGCCCGTCCCTTCCACCACGACCTCCCTGCCCGACGGATCGTCGGAGCCGAACGCGTGCGCCAGGCTGGCGCGGATCCCGTGGAACACTCCGATCGCCGTGTCCGGGGCCGACGTGCCGGAACCGCCGCCGGCAACACTGCGGCCCATCACGTGCGGGCATCGCTCCCCGACCACGTCCATGTCGCTCTCGGTGGTGTTCATGTCGCACGCGGTGACGTAGCTTCCGCCCAGCGACGACACGAAGTCCCCATAGCGCAGGAGCATCTCGGTCCGCGCATCTCCGTGCGGTATCGCGGGCACCGCGAGCACCGATTTCCCTCCCCCGAACGGCAGATCGGCCATCGCGTTCTTGAACGTCATGGCCGCCGAGAGCCGCAGCACGTCGCCGAGGGCCTCTTCAGGCTTGGTGTACGCCTTCATCCGCGTGCCTCCGAAACCCGGCCCGAGCGCCGTGGAGTGGAGGCCGACGAACATCCAGGTCGACGACGGCGCGTCGAACCGCGTCGCGACGAACTCGCCGTCCCAGCCCCGGATGAGCTCCTCGAACATCGGCGGCAGTCTAGGTCAGGCCCGCTGGATCCGCTCCATCGCCGTCATGCCGGCCTCCCACGCCGCGTCGATATCGGCGTCCGCGGGGAACCGGCCGTTGATCTCCAGCATCACCAAGCCGTGCGCCAACGCCCAAGCGGCTCTGGCCCCCGCCACCGAGCCCATCGCTTGTGCGAGCGGAGCCGCGGCTCGGTACTCGAGCCCTGCTGGGAGTCGTTCCCGAGGCAAAGGACGATCGGTCATCAAGCGGTAGATGTGCGGATGCGAGCGCGCGTATTGGCGATACGCCGCCCCCAACGCCGCGATCTGGGAACGCGGCCGGGCTGCGAGCGCCGCCTCGAACGCCGCGGCCGACTCTTCGAACCCGAGCACGATCAGCTCGAGTTCTAGCGACTCCTTGTCCGAGAAGTGCTTGTAGAGCGAGGGCGCCTTCATGCCAAGATCGGCGGCGAGCCGACGCATCGTCAGCGCCGACTCGCCGTCGCGTTCGAGGATCTGCCTCGCCGCCTCCACGATCTGACGACGGCGCGGCGTCAGCCTGGTGTCGGCCTCGACCGCGGTCACGCCAACGTGGTCTTCATCGCGGCGGCTCGGGCCGCGAGCGCGTGGTTCATCGCCTCGAATCCGCGCAACGTCGCCGGGAGGATGGCTCGACGGACGAACGGCAACAGGATCCCGCGAAACCGCTCCGACTGCACGAACCGCGTCCTCCGCCCCTCGTCGAGCGGCTCCAATTCGAACCGGTGCGCACCGTCGAAGATGTGGGCCACGCCGAGCGATCCCAGCCATCCGAACACCCGTCCGGGCTCGACCACGGTCACGCGCGGCGTCAACCTCGTCCCCCGGCTGTCCGGCGGCTGGATCCGAAGCCGCAGGCGGGAGCCAACGGCCTGACATCCCCTTCGATCGGGTCGATGAACGGGTTCCATTCCGGGGAGGCGCCGAAGTCCATCAACACGCTCCAGACGGTGTCGGGATCGGCGTCGATCTCGATCTCCGCTCGCAACTCGTTCTTCGCCGTCATACCGTGCTCCCTTCTGCCGCGCCACTATCGACCGTGAGCTAACGCTGTTAGCGCAGGATATGGGAACGCCGTTAGCCTGTCAAGTCTTTTCCCGGTCAAGCCGAAGCCCCATGACTCCGTCCGGATAGCACGAGGGCGGGGCGCGTAGCGC
>JBOGVK010000257.1:0-7390 GCA_050692375.1 Actinomycetota bacterium | reverse complement strand
ACCTTGTCCACGGCCTGCTGGATGACGGCCGGAGCGTGACCGGTGAGCGCCAGAGCGATGCCCCCCACGCCGACCAGCGCGAGCGCGCCGGCGACCGAGACCACGACCTTCCCGCGTCGGGTGAGCGACAAAGCTTCAAGACCTCCTGGATGCGATCGGAGCGTTGGGCGCGAGCGCGGCCCGTCGATAGGAGCCGGCCAAAGGAACCGGCGGTCATGGTAACGGCGCCCCGGGCGCAGCTCAAACACCTCAGGTCATCTTGACTCGATCGCTACATCTCCTCGAGACGGCGGATCCGTTCGTCGATCGGCGGGTGGGTGGAGAAGAGGCGCTCCAGGCGGCTGGTGTCCTGTCCGGGCACGCGCGATGGCTGATCGAGCCACAGATGCGCTGTGGCGTTGTTCGCAGAGCGCATCGCGTGCGGAGCGTCCTTGATCTTCTTGAGCGCGCTGATCAAACCGGGTGGATACCGCGTCAGCATCGCTCCCTGCGCATCGGCCAGGTATTCACGGTTGCGCGACGTCGCCAGCTGGATCAGCTGGCCGAAGACCGGCGCGAGGATCACCAAGGCGAACCCGACCGCGAAGACGACGAGCTGGACGACGCCCCCACCGCTGTTGTCGTTGCCCCTGCGTCCGCCGAACCCGCCCCAGAGCCAGCTCCGCATGAAGAACTCCGAGATCAGCACCATGGCACCGATCACGGTGGCGACGATCGTGCCGTAGAGGATGTCGCGATCGACGACGTGGGACATCTCGTGGCCGATCACACCCTCCAGCTCGACGCGATCCATGATGTCGAGCAGCCCCTGCGTCACGGCGATCGACGAATGCTCCGGGTTGCGACCGGTGGCGAACGCGTTCGGCGCCTGCTCGGGCACGACGTAGACCGTGGGCTTCGGGATGCCCGCTGCGATCGCCAGACCCTCCACCACGTTGTGCAGTCGGGGCTCTTGCTCCGGCGTGACCGCCCTCGCGCGCGCCGACGCCAGCACGAGTTTGTCTCCGGAGAAGTACGCGCCGAGCTGGAGCACGATCGCGAGCGCGATCGCGATGCCGAACCCGACCCAACCCGTGCCGTAGATGAGCCCGATCGCGTAGCCGATCGCAGCAAGGAGCGCGAACGCCACAAACAGCAGGAGGAACGTCTTGCGCTTGTTCGACGCGATCTGCTCGTACACGGCGGTTAGAGTTCGACCTTCACCGGTCCGCGGACCGGTTCCTCGATGGTGAAGAACGTCCGAGGTTCGAAGCGCCCGATCCCCGCGACCACGCTCGACGGGAACTTCTGGATCAACGTGTTCAGACGCGTCACCTGGTCGTTGTAGAACTGCCTGGCGTAGGCAATCTTCGACTCGGTGCCGGTCAGCTCTTCCTGGAGCGCCAGGAAGTTCTGGTTCGCCTTGAGATCGGGGTAGTTCTCGGCGACCGCGATCAGGCGACCGAGCCCAGCCGTGACGGCGTCTTCGGCTTGGGCCTGATCGTTCATGCCTTTCGCGCCCATCGCCCGGGTCCGCGCTTCCGTCACATGTTCGAAGACCTCGCGTTCATGCTCGGCGTAGCCCTTCACCGTCTCAACGAGGTTCGGTATCAGGTCGTGGCGGCGGCGAAGCTGGACGTCGATCTGGGACCAGCCGTTGTCGACGCGCGTCCGCAACGTGACCAGCCGGTTGAACGTGAGCACGGCCCAGAGCAAGAGGACCACGACCACACCCAGCACGACCCAGATCACGGGCATCGCTCCCTATCGTAGCGGCCCCAGCGCGATCGCCCGGCCGTACACATCCTCGAGCTGGGCGCCGACGACGCTCCAATCGAAGGTCCGCGCCCGCGCCCGACCCGCTTCCGACATGCGTCCCGCCAGCTCCGGATCGTCGAGGATGCTTGCGACCGCCCGCGCCACGGCCCCGGCGTCACGGGGTGCGACGAGCACGCCTTCGATGCCGTCGCTCACGACCTCGTCGTAACCGGGGATGTCGCTCGCGACGATGGGCAGACCGGCCGCCATCGCCTCGACGAGCACCACCCCGAAGCTCTCACCGCCGACCGCGGTCCCTACGAAGACATCGCAGGCAACCTCGTAGGGATGGAGATCGACGTTGGGAACGGCTCCCAGCATGTCGACCCGCGCGCGAACCTCCGGTGTCAGGCCGTCCACCGCTGAACGCCGCGGCCCGTCGCCGACCACGATGAGGCGCAGGCCGGGCCGATCGGATGCCAGCTGCGCGAACGCCTGTACGGCCGTTGGGAACCCCTTCCGCTCGTCCAGCCGCCCGACGAACAGGAGCTTCGTCCCCTCTCCCAGGTCCGCGGGTTCGGCATTCGTGAACCTTCCGACGTCGGCGCCGTTCGGCACGATCTCGAACGAACCGCCGATCCGGGCGAACGCTGCCCGCTCGGCTGTCGCCGACACCGCGACACGTACGCGGATCCGCCGGGAGAGCCGGCGCAGGAGGGGCGCCGACAGGTCGTAGAGCCTGGAGCGTTGCGCGCCCGAATGGAACGTCGCAACGATCGGGGACCGCGACCCGAGCGTCGCCCACATCGACGTGCTCGGGGTGAACGGCTCGTGCACGTGCACCACGTCGGGACCGAACGCACGGAGCGCGTCCCGGACGCGGAACCACGACCACGGCCAGGG
This sequence comes from Actinomycetota bacterium, assembly GCA_050692375.1. Taxonomy (GTDB): domain Bacteria; phylum Actinomycetota; class UBA4738; order UBA4738; family HRBIN12; genus JBBQVZ01. Next base: position 4,750 of record JBOGVK010000257.1, on the reverse strand, counting down.
GTCGATCGGGGCGTTCGACGCGTTGAAGGGGATGTCCACCGGCCTCCCGACGGCGCGCACCCACGGCTCGGACGCTCGGCGCCGGACCGGGGCCACCACCTCGATGTCGTGTCCACGAGCGAGCAGGAACGCCGCCAGCTCCCGAACGTGGACCTGGACGCCGCCGGGGTCGTCCCACGCGTACGGGCACGTCAGCGTGATCCTCACGGCCACCCGGGTTGGAACAGATGCCAGTCCGACGGAGCGGCGGCGATGGCCTCTTCGAACGCCCGAGCCAGCAGGCAGGTGAGCGCTCGGACGTCCTTCCGCCGGTCGCCGGTCGGCTCGATCGATAGGGGCTCGCCGATGTGGATGCGCCATCCATCGGGTGTGGTGTAGGTCGGCGTGACGATGAGCGGCGCCCCCGTCGAGAGGGACAGCAACGCCGGGCCTGCTGGGAGCCGGCGCGTGCGACCGAACATCTCCACCTCGACGCCCTTGCCGCTGAAGTCTCGATCGGCGACCAGTGCGATGAGACGATCCTGTCGAAGCGCGGCCGCCAGCTGGCTCCCCAGGTTGTTCGCGGACAGGCTGACGGTGTCCATGCCGATCGCGTGTCGGTGCTCGGCAAACAATTCGAACAACCGCCGGGGCTTGAGCTCCTCGGCGACCGCGAGCAGCGGGATACCGAGCGCCTGCATCCAGCGCCCCGCCGCGTCCCAGTTCCCGAGATGTGGGAGCGCGCAGACGAGACCTTTGCCTCCAGCGAGCCCCTCACGGAGTCGGTGCGCCGTGTCGCACTGGACCCGGGACAAGATCTCCTCGTCACTCAGGGCGGGTTGATGGAACGAGTCGACGAAGTAGCGGGCGTAGAGCTCGAAGGCTTCGCGGGTGGATGCGACCACGAGCGGATCGTCGACGGGGCGCCCCAGGACCTGCGCCTGGTTCGCGGAAACGATGGCCCGAACGCTCGGACTCACGCGGTACGCGAGCCTTCCCACCCGGGTGGCGATCGCACGCCCCGTCTTCTCGGGCATCGGTTTCGCGAGGCGTTCGAACATCTGGTAGCCGAGCACGATCGCTCGATCCTTCAGGGTCTCGCGTTCCTCGTCCGCGGACGCGCCGGCACCGGTCGTAGCCGTCACGCCCGCTCCTCCTTCGCGACCTGGCTCGTGCGAACGACCACGGCGAGCACGGAGATCCCGAACGTCGACCAGACCGACCAACCCAACCAACCGAAGGCGAGCCCCGCGACGATGAGCGCGTACCGAAGGCCCCGCGTGACGTGGCTCTCCTCAACCGTATAGCCGAGCGATGCGCCACGCGCCCGCACGTAGGACGACAGGAAGCTCGCGCCGAGCGCCGCCAGAGCAGCCGCCGCGATATGGGGTGACGGCCCGCGGGCCGCCCAAGCGATCGAGGCCAGTATCACGCCGTCCCAGAGTCGATCGAGCAGCGCGTCGAGCATCCGGTCGAGGGGATCGCCTGCGCCATGGTTCGAGCGATGCCCGCCGATGAGCAGCAGCACTCCCGACGCCCCGGCGCACGCCGCCGCGTCGTGGGGTCTCCTTGCCAGGATGAGGGCGCCCGCAGCCGCGGTGAGCACCGCTCCGACCACGAGGGAGACACGCGTGGCCGTCGTGCGGGGATGCGCGGGAGCATGGGTGGCCATCGGGATTCGGCGGGAGCCTAGCACTCACCGTAGAATCCCCGGACCGAGGAGACCAGGAACGCTGCCGGAGCCAGCCGAGAGCCAGCCAAAGAGTCAGAAGGGGTGCGTATTGAAGACCTACGACGCAAGGGACATCCGCAACGTCTTACTGGTCGGCCACGGCGGCTCGGGCAAGACCACCCTGCTCGAAGCCATGCTCTTCACGTCCGGGGCCATCACGCGCATGGGGACCGTCGAGGACGGGAACACCGTTTCCGACCACGATCCCGACGAACAACGCAAGGGCATCTCGGTGTCCCTCTCCATGGCGCCCATCGAGTGGGAGGGCGTGAAGATCAACGTGCTGGACGCGCCCGGCTACGCGGACTTCGTCGGCGACCTGCGCTCCGCGGTCCGGGCGGTGGACGCCGTGATCGTCGTGGTCTCCGCGGTCGACGGGGTCGAGGTACAGACCGAAGCCGCCTGGGAGCTGGCCGTCGAGGCGGGGCTGCCGCGCGCGATCTTCGTGAACAAGCTCGACCGCGAACGGTCGTCGTTCCAGGGGACGCTCGACCAGCTCGTGTCCTCGTTCGGGAACCAGGTCGCGCCGCTCGAGCTGCCGATCGGCGCCGAGCACGAGTTCTCCGGCATCGCCGATCTGCTCCACGCGAAGGCCGACCGCTACCCGAGCGGTCCGATCGCCGAGGAAGGCGAGTGGCCCGACGACCTCCACGCCACGGCGGATCCGTCTCGAGAGAAGTTGATGGAGGCGGTCGCCGAGGCCGACGACGCACTGATCGAGAAGTACCTCGAGGAGGGCTCCCTCTCCGAGGAGGAGATCGCGGTCGGCGTGAAGGCCGGATTCGCCAACGCGCGGATCGCCCCGGTCATCTGCGGGTCGGCGGCGAAGGCGATCGGGGTCGACCGACTCCTGGCGTTCATCGCAGAGGAGTTCCCCTCACCGCTCGACCGCCCCCCGGTGGAGGTGACGTCGAAGAACGGCGACGTGAAGGAGCGGCGTTGCGAGGCGAGTGCCCCCACGACGGCGTTCGTATTCAAGACCGTGTCCGACCCCTTCGTCGGCCATATCACGATGTTCCGCGTGTTCTCGGGCAAGGTTCGTCCCGATTCCTCGGTCTTCAACGCCACGCAGCACACCGAGGAACGCGTAGGTCAGCTGTTCGCCTTGCGGGGCAAGGATCATGAGAACGTCACCGAGATCGCAGCTGGCGACATCGGAGCGGTCGCCAAGCTCACCCACACGCACACCGGGGACACGCTCTGTACGAAGGACGACCCGGTACAGCTCCCTGCGATCGAGCTCCCCGAACCCTTGCTGGCCTATGCGGTGGAACCCAAGACGAAGGGCGACGAGGACAAGCTCTCGACCGGCCTCGCCCGTCTGCGCGAGGAGGACCCCACGCTGCGCGTCGCGCGCTCAGACGAGACGCACGAGACGGTGATGTATGGGATGGGCGAGGCGCACCTCGAGGTCCAGATGGAACGGCTGAAGCGCAAGTTCGGCGTGGAGGTGCTCACGCATCCCGCCAAGATCGCGTACCGCGAGACGGTCAAGACGAAGGCGAAAGGGCTCGGCCGCCACGTGAAGCAGACGGGCGGTCACGGCCAGTACGCCGTCTGCAACATCGAGCTCGAACCCCAGCCGCGGGGTGAGGGGTTCGTCTACGAGAACAAGATCTTCGGCGGATCGGTCCCCTCGCAGTTCATCCCGTCGATCGAGAAGGGCGTCGTGAAGACCATGTCCGACGGCGTGATCAGCGGCAACCCCATGGTCGACATCAAGGTCACGTTGATCGACGGGAAGTTCCATCCGGTCGACTCATCGGACATGGCGTTCCAGATCGCCGGTTCCCTCGCATTGAAGGACGCCGTCGAGGCGGCCGGCGTCGTGCTGCTCGAGCCGGTCGTCGATCTGGAGGTCGTCGTCCCCGAGGCCTACACCGGCGACATCATGGGTGATCTGAACTCCAAGCGCGGGAAGATCGGCGGCATGGAACAGATCGGCGGCGGCAAGCAGCGGATATACGCCGTGGTCCCGCAGGCCGAGGTCGCCCGCTACGTGATCGACCTTCGCTCCATGACCGGGGGCCGCGGTGCGTTTTCCATGACGTTCTCGCACTACGAGGAGCTGCCGACGCACCTGGCCCAGAAGGTCATCGCTGGATATCAGAAGGCTCGCGAGGAAGCCCAGAAGAAGTAGCTGCTGGTCGCGGAGAGAACTACAGCCTCGAGTAGAACGGAGAGGCGAAGTTCATCGGAGCCGTCAGCGCGGCCACGATCAACGCCGCCCATCCGACGAGGAAGCACACGCCGCCGACAGGCGTGACGGCCCCCCACTTCCGTTCGCCGGTGAGCGACAACGCCAGCAGGCTCCCGCCGAACAGCACGATCCCGGCGATGAAGGCGACGCCGGCGACGGTCTCCGAGAGCTGATCGGGGCCTGCCGTCCTGAACCACACCACAACGAACAACCCGAACGCGTGGTAAAGCGTGTATCGAACACCCGTTTCGAACGTCTGCAACCGCTCCGCCGGGATGCGCGCGCGAAGGGCATGAGCGCCGAACGCGCCTCCGGCGACACCGACGAACGCGAACAGGCCTGCCGAGGCTAGGAAGGCGCGATCCATCGGTGACTCCTCGCCTCTAGTCTGTCTCAGAGTACTTCGTCAGGAACGGCAGCACGACCCGGTCGAACGCCTCGGGCTGACGGAGGTTGATGACGTGGTCGGCGCCCTCGATCGTCACCTTGTGCGCGCCGAGGATCCCGTGAGCGATCAGCTCGCCACACCGCCGCATGAACGGTGGGTCGGCCTCGGCGATCAAGACGAGCGTCGGTACGTCGATCTCGCCCAGACGCATCGCGGCCGGCGGATCGAGCTCCTCTTGGGCGCTCTCGTCCATCGTGATCTCGTGGATGTTGTCGAAGGCGATCTCGCGGATCCTCCGGCCTGCGTCATCGCTCATCCCGAGCGGTGCCCAGATCTCCAGTCGAAGATCCTGGGCGCGCTCGAGATCGCCCGCCTCGATCGCCGCCTCGATCGGCCCTTCGCGAACCTCCCACCAATCGTTCTCTTCCTCGAGGGGCTCGAAGCCTTCGAG
>JBOGVK010000256.1:0-12792 GCA_050692375.1 Actinomycetota bacterium | reverse complement strand
GCTTCGCGCCGCGCGCGCGACAGCGTTCGAAGATAGTCGGAGAACTCGACGCAGGCTCGTACCGCGGTTCGCGCCGTTGCCTCTGAGGGATTCAGCTCGTACATCCCGCAGATGTCGGCCGACCATGGTCGCAACAAGTGACGGTCTTCGTCCGGCACGCCGAGGAGCTCTGCGATCACGGCGACGGGGAGGGGCTCCGCGAGCGTCGCGATCAGATCGAACGCTCCGGCACCGGCGATCCCGTTTATGAGTTGGTCCATCATCGCTTGGATCCGGTCGCGCATCCCTTCGACCATCCGCGGCGTGAAGGCCTTCGAGACCAGCGAGCGTACGCGCGTGTGGTCGGGGGGTTCCATGTCGAGGATCCCGCTGCGTATCAGATGCCAGAAGGGTCCATGCCATCCGGGTTCGGCGGGTCGCCCCATCTCGGCGTTCGTAGCCATGTGGTGATACGTGCGGCCGAATCGCCGATCACGCAGCAGGCCGTTGACGTCAGCGAACCGAGAGATCAGCCAGTGGTCGGTGGGCTCGTGATACCAGATCGGCGCACGCTGCCGCAGCTCGGCGTAGATCGGATACGGGTCGGCGATGAAAGCGAGATCGTCGGGCGTGAACGCGAACTCCACGCGCGACACGGTACCCCTCGGTGGACCCGAAGGTCCTGCCGGTCGCGGGCGCTTCGGCCCAGCATCCCTGCGGGCTGAAGGTCGAAGCTTTCGGAAGGCAAAGGAGTCACGGATGGATACGGACAGCACGGTCTCCTTGGTGCTCTTCTCGGGAACCGACGACAAGCTCCAGGCCGCCGCGGTCTTGACCGTAGGCGCGGCCGTCATGGGCCGCAGGGTCAACGTGTTCCTTCAGTATTGGGCGCTGGATGCGCTCCGGGCGGACCGGGTCATGAAGGATCACGGCGTTTCGCCGGAGGCCGACGAGGACGGGCTCCGCGCGATGCACGATCAGGGCAAGACCCACTGGAGCGAGCTCTTCCGTCAGGCGAAGGATCTCGGCGAGGTTCGGCTGTTCGCCTGCGCGGACTCGATGGAGATGTTCCACATCACGAAGGACGACCTCGATCCTCTGGTCGACGGCGTGTGGGGGGTTGCTTCTTTCTTCGCCGAGGCCGACGGTCCAGTGACCTTCATCTAGGAGACCTTCATCTAGGAGACGTTCATCGAGAACGAAAGGGGTGGGAACGATGACGACGGCAACGCAAGTGGCACGATCGATCGACGCTCGGGGCATGCCGTGCCCGGGCCCGTTGATGAGTCTGATCGGCGCGATACGCCAAGGGGTGGTCGGCGATGTGATCGAGGTGCTTTCGAGCGACGAAGGCTCGAAGACCGACATCCCCGCTTGGCTCAAGAAGTCTGGACACGAGCTCGTCGAGGTCACCGAGGAGGACGGCTTCGCCCGGTTCGTGGTTCGGAAGGTCCGCTGACCGATGCCGGCCCGCGTCGTGGTTCTCGGCGGAGGTGTGGGAGGCACGCTCGCCGCGAACCTCCTCGACAAGGAGCTCGGCCATGACGTCCACGTGACGGTGGTCGATCCGACGGGGATGCACGAGTACCAACCCGGCTACCTGTACGTAGCGCTCGGCAAAGCGCGCGGCCACTGGCTCTCGCGCGACGAGCGCACGCTGCTGCGAAGCGGGGTCGATCTCGCGATCGAGCGCGCGATCCGGATCCACCCCGAGGCGCAAACCGTTCAACTGGAGCGCGGCGGCAGCCTCGCGTGGGACTACCTGGTGATCGCCACGGGCGCGCGGTTGGTCCACGACGCGATCCCGGGGCTGGTCGAGGGGGCGCATGGGTTCTACTCGCTGCGTGACGCTGAGCGTCTCCGCGAGGCGCTCCGCACCTTCAAGGGCGGCCGGATCCGGATCGGCGTTGCGGGCATCCCGTACAAGTGCCCGCCCGCGCCGGTCGAGTTCACGTTCATGCTGGAGGAGTACCTGCGCAAGCGCGGTATCCGCAGCAGGAGCGAGGTGACGCTGCTCTCCCCTTTGAATCGCGCCTTCACGATCGAGTCGGCGTCGAAGCTGATCCAGCCCATCATGGACGCGCGAGGGATCGACCTCGCGACGTTCTTCAACGTCGAGTCCGTCGATCCCTCGGCCGGGACGGTCGAGTCGCTCGAGGGCGAGAAAGTCGAGTACGACCTGCTCGTGCTCGTGCCGCCGCACGCGGGTCAGGAGGTCGTGATCGACTCCGGACTGAGCGACGCGAGCGGATGGCTCCCGACCGACAAGCACACGCTGCAGGTCGGCGAGCACGAACGCATCTTCGCGCTCGGGGACGCGACGAACCTGCCGATCTCGAAGAGCGGTTCGACCGCGCACTTCGAGGCGCCGGTGATCGCGAGCCGCATCGCGTCGCTCGTGCAGGGCACAGCCCCGAAGACGAACTACGGGGGACGGGTCATGTGCTTCCTGGAGACGGGCCATGGGAAGGCAACGGCGCTGCGGTTCGACTACGAGCATCCGCCCGTACCACCGCAGCCCAACCGCGCTTGGCACATGGCGAAGTGGATCTTCAACCGCGCCTACTGGGAGACGGTCCCGCAGGGTCGGCTACCCGAGCGGGCGCCGGGAACGATGCCGAAGAAGACGAAGCCAAAGGAGGACGAACGATGAACCAAACGATCGCGAAGACGTTGGACCTGCGAGGCATGGCCTGCCCCATCCCGATCGCGAAGACCGCCATCGGGATCCGTGAGCTCCAGCCGGGGGAGCTCCTCGAGGCATATGCGACCGACCCCGGCTCGGTGCCGGACTTCAACGCGTGGTCCAAGACGACCGGCAACCACCTGGTCGAGCAGACGGAGGAAGACGGCGTGTTCCGTTTCCTGATCCGGAAGGTGTGAGCGAACATGGCGACGACCGAAGTCACGATCGAGGGCATCGCGCATGAGCTCGAGTCGCATCAGCGCGAGAGCGCGAAGCACAACAAGCTGGTGATCATCGCGTGGAGCGGTGAGCTGGACAAGGTGTGGCCGCAGATGATCATGGCCACGACCGCCGCCGCGATGGGCATGCAGACGACGATCTTCTTCACGTTCTGGGGACTGTTCTCACTGGTGAAGAGCGACGTGGGACTCACCGGAGAGAACTGGATGCAGAAGATGGTCGCGATGATGGACCGGCCCGGCATGGAGCACCTCGGTCTTTCGAAGATGAACTTCGCCGGCGCGGGTCCGAAGATGATGAAGCACTTGGCGAAGGAGCACGCCGTGGCGAGCCCAGGGGAGCTCCTCGAGATGGCGCGCGATCTCGGCGTGCGTCTCGTGCCGTGCCAGATGACGATGGACCTGTTGGGGTTGAAGCGCGAGGACATGATCGATGGTCTGGGTGACTCGGCCGGAGCGGCCACGATGCTGCTCGAAGCGCAGGAAGCCATCACGCTCTTCATCTGAGCGCCGAAGGCGAGGATACCGCGGGCTATCCGCTGGGCAAGAAGACCCGGAACGAAGAGCCGCCGCCCTCGCGGTCCTCGAGCCACGCTCGACCCCCGTGGAGCTCGGCGAAGCGGCGAACGAGCGAGAGCCCGACGCCGACGCCGGGCGAGTGCCCTGAGGATGATCCCGGCGCTTGGCGGAACGGCTCGAACACCGCCTCGTGAAGATCCCGCGGGATGCCGTGCCCCTCGTCTTCGACCACGAGCATCGCGCCTCCATCTTGTCCGAATCCTCGCACCCAGATCTGCGTCCCCCCAGGGGTATGGCGGATCGCGTTCGAGAGCAGGTTCTCGATGATCCTCTCGACCTTGGCCGCGTCCACGGACACGGTGATGTCGTCGACCTCAACCTGGATGTCGCGACCCGCCGGGTTCTCGGTGCCCTCGACGCTCCGTTGCACGAGCGCTGCGAGATCCGTGGGGCGACGCTGTGGAGTTACGATGCCTCGCTGCAGCCGGTCGAGGTCCAGCAGGTCGGAGAGCAGTCTTTCGAGCTTTCGCGCGTTCGAGGCGATCCTGCTCACCAGATCGAGAGCGTCCTCCTGCGGCAGATCGAGCTCGGTCTGCTCCAGCGTGAGCGCCGAACCGAGGATCGAGGTGAGCGGCGTCCGAAGGTCGTGCGAGACGGCCTCGAGGAACGTGTTCTTCATGTCGTCGAGCGCTCGCAACCGTTGCGCGGCTTCTCGTTCGCGTCTGAAGGCCTCTGAGTACTTCCGTTCGCTGCGACGGAGCGCCTGCTCGGCTCGCTTGCGTTCCGTGATGTCGATCATCAGGCCACGGAGCTGGCGAGGTCCTTGCGGCCCGCGCACGACATGCACCATGTCCCGGATCCAGACCTCGCGTCCGTCCGGCGCCGAGACCCGGTATTCGAGACTCTGGTCTTGTCCGGCGTCGGTCGCGATGCGGGCCGCTGCGATCGCGCTCTCTCGATCCTCCGGGACCACGTGATCTCCCCAGCGATGGTTCTCGAGGATCCACTCTTGTTCGTTCGCGCCGAGAAGCTGCTCGGCGCGTCCCCCGACGAACGACAGACGGAGCGATCCTGCGTCGGCCTCCCAGAACACCGCTTCGAGGCTCGCCACCAATTCGTGGAACCGCTCCAGCTCGGAGAGGCGGCGAGCGTTGCCCAGGGCCAAGGACGTGATGTCGGCGATCCCTCGCGAGAGGCGGAGGTCTCGATCGCCGAAGCGGGCATCGGACGAGGGGGCTCCGAGGACCAGGACACCGAAGCCGTCGGGCTCCCACCGTAGCGGTGCGACGAGGACCTCGCGCAGCGCCCCGAAGTGCCACAATCCGGACGGCGCCTGCTCCACGAGCTCGCGGGGGATGACGAAGGGTTCGGTTTCGAACAGCATGAAGGCTCGCGCCACCTCCGACGGGACGTCGGGGTATCCATCCGCGGGTGACGCAACATCGCCCTCGGGCGCGACGATATGCACCAGATGGAAGTCGCCGGTCTCTTCGTCGCGCAGGTACGCGGCAACCCCGGAGGCCGCAACCAGGTGTGGAGCGGTATCGATCGCTTCCCGGAGGATGTCATCGATGGAATGCAGTTGTGTCAGCGTCTGCGAGAGTCGCAGCAGCGACGTCGAGGTCTCCGCCGCCTCGCGCTCGGCCTGAAGGAGCTTCGCGTTCTGGAAGGCGACCGCTGCATGAGATGCGAGCACTTCGAGCAACCGCTGGTCCACTTCGTCGAACTCGCCGTAGCCCAACATCGACAGGGTGATCACACCCATCAGTTGATCGCCGACGGCCATCGGTACGGCCAACATCGACTCGAGCACGTCGTCGGTGCCCGGGATCTGGACGGCGAACGCCACCTCGCGAGCATCGGGTGTGAGCAGCGATTCCCGATGCTCGGCGACGTACCCCGTGATGCCCTCGCCGATCTTGGTGATCAGTGACTCGACCGTGTCCTTCTCGTAGTCGGAGAACACCTCGCCGCGGAACGACACCGGGTACAAGGTGAGGTCGTCCGGTTGCAACAGGTACACGCGGCAGCTGTGGTAGTCGATGATCGTCCGGAGCTCGCCGGTGATCGCCGAGCCGATCTCTGAGGCGTCGCCCAGGGAGTTCAGCTTCGCGGCGAGGCTGTGCAGCATGTTGAGCTGCGCCACGGAGCGGAGTGGGTCCGCGGCGTCGGGAAGCTCCCGGGCAGCTTCAGCTGCTACCTCATCACCCTTCGCCACCACGTCGGATCCTCTCGTGATCGATCTTCCGGTCTCTGTTGAGACTTCGGCTCGTCACCCGGGGGTGCTTGAACCTTGGGCGGTGGTTGTTAGCCTCGCACGCGTGAGCTTGTCGTCCACCGAGGGGAAGGCGGAGGAGGGCGCGGCGCTCGATCAACGTGACCGCGAGCTCCTCGATTTCGAGCGCGAGGCGTGGAAGCTCCGTATGCCGAAGGAGCGCGCGATCCGCGAGCGTTTCGGGTTCTCCGCCGCCCGATACCACCAGCTGATGAACCGCGCCATCGATCGGCCGGAGGCGCTCACGTACGATCCGATGCTCGTTCGCCGGCTCCGTCGCATCCGTGACGCTCGGCGCCGCAAGCGGACCGCGGGCAGACTGGGCATCCCCCTGTAGCTCGGTCAGGAGCTCAGCTGCCGCAGCGAGGCCTGGGGTAGGATGGCCGGCGTGAATCTGGGGACCGCACGGATCGTGATCATCGTTGCGCTGGTCGTGGCCGGGGTCGCCGTCCTGGCGAACGGATTCGCGAGCGGAACGGTCGTGACGCCTCCGGGCGGAGGGGGAGGGACGACCGCGACCGGGCCTACCGGCCCCAGTGGCAGTTCGCCGACCACCTCTCCCACGAAGCCTCCGAGGGTCATCCCCAGCCCGGAGATCCAGGGCGTGTTGATCGCCGTCTTCAACGGCACGAACTCGACAGGCCTCGCGGGTCAGGTGCAACAGTTGCTGATGGCCGACGGGTACGTAGCTGCCCAGGATCCGGCCGACGTGAACCCCAAGCCCGTTGCCAAGACGGTCATCTACTTCCGGGGTGGCGCCAACGCGCTGCAGAATCGTTCCGACGCTCAGCACGTGGCCGAGACGTACTTCAACGGGGCGCGGGTCACGCTCCTCAGTTCCGACGTGGCGAGCACGATCGACCCGACCACCCAGGTGGTCATCATCGTGGGGGTCGATTATGCGAACGCGACAGCCGCTGGCGGCTAGCGCCACGTCGGCGACTCGTCCCGAAGTTTATTGAGCACTCCGGCCCGCCGTTCCTCTCGTTGTTCGTGCGACATCGCCATCAACTGCGCCAGCGTGGCCGAAAGCGCCGCAGGCGAGAACGGCTTCGTCATGTATTCCGACGCGCCCTCCTCCCAGCAGCGGACTCGGTCCTCGCGTTGCGCCTTGGCCGTCAGCACGAGCACCGGGATCGCGCGGGTTCGCTCGTCTGCCTGAAGCGCGGCAAGTACGCCATACCCATCCATCAAGGGCAGCATGAGATCCAGGACGACCGCGTCGGGAAGTTCACCGACGGCAAGTGCCAGACCCCCTTCGCCATCGGCGGCCTCCAAGACGTCGTGACCAGCGTGCTGCAGATTGACTCTGCAGAGCAGGAGAACATCTGGCTCGTCATCGATCACGAGCACGCGAGCCATGGTTTCCGTCACCGCTCCTTCCCCAGGCGCGTGTTGGACTGCTTACCTACGTTGATTGTCGGCCGATAGGGGGATGGTGTGGATACCTGGAACCGGGGAGTTGCGCAACTGTGATATCCCTTCAGTCGACGCGTTGACGGACACTTCAACCCCCCATAGGCTGGTTTGGAAGGGGCGATCGACGTGCTGAAGGTCTCGCAGAAGCTCGAATACGCCATGCGCGCGATGATCGAGCTTGCGCAACGACGTGGGGAGGCCACCCTGGTCCCTGCTCGCGAGATCGCTGAGCGTCAGCAGATCCCCTTACGGTTCCTCGAGCAGCAACTCGGCGCCCTGTCGAAGGCCGGACTCGTGGAGAGTTTCCGGGGCGCGGGCGGAGGGTGTCGGATCGCACGCGAGCCCTCCGACATCACGATCGCGCAGATCGCCGACGCGATCGAAGGCCAGATCTTCCCGATGTTCTGTCTGGAGCCGTCGGATCACACGTGTTTCCAGGATTCCCAGTGCGGGTTGCAGGGGTTCTGGGCCGACGTCGCGCGGGCCGCTCAGAAGGTGTTCGATGAGACGACGGTGGCGGACCTGTCGGCCCGCCACCAACGGATGACCCCGGGGTTCGTGCTGATCTCCCCGGAGACGCTGTTATCCCGTTCCCGCTGACCGGGCTTCTCGCCCGGTCATCCCGGTTACCCCTTCTCTGCTTCAGCCTTGCTCAAGATGCGCGTGAGCTTCGTGCCGCAGACCGGGCAGGCGCCCTGTGCGGCAGGGCGGCCGTTCTTCAGGGTGACGATCTGGCCCTCGAACGTCCGCTTCTCACGGCACTTCATGCAGTAGCCCTCGTATTGCGCCACCGCCTGCCTCCTTCCCCGTACGCTTCGAGGCCGCCTCGAACGGCGGCCTCACACACGATGTTGAGGCCGGGGAAGGCTGGTTGCAAGCACTTCCGGCGCTCGCGTCGTGTCGCGCTCCGATACGTTCCTGCGTACGATGCAGCCCGTCCGCGAACGTGAAAGGTGTGGAGCGACGTGACCGACAACGAGAAGAACATCGAAGCGCTGCTTTCGGAGGAGCGTGTGTTCGAACCGTCGCCAGCCTTCGTCGACCGCGCGAACGTCGCGGATCGGTCGCTCTACGATCGAGCCTCCGCTGACCCGGACGGGTTCTGGGCGGAGCAGGCGGAACGGATCTCGTGGTTCCGGAGGTGGGATCGGGTGATGGAATGGACGCCACCTTGGGTCAAGTGGTTCAGCGGCGGAACGCTGAACGCGTCATACAACTGCCTGGACAGGCACGTTGAGGCGGGCGGCGGAGACAAGGTCGCGTATCACTGGGAAGGCGAGCCCGGCGACACCCGAACGATCACCTACCGGGATCTCTACGACGAGACCTGTCGGTTCGCGAACGCCCTCAGATCACTCGGCGTGCAGCGCGGGGACCGGGTCGCGATCTATCTCGGCATGATCCCGGAGCTGCCCGTGGCGATGCTCGCCTGCGCGCGCATCGGGGCTCCCCACTCCGTGGTGTTCGGTGGATTCTCCGCCGAATCGCTGAAGGACCGGATCAACGACGCTGAGGCGAAGGTCTTGATCACCGCCGACGGGGGGTACCGGCGGGGTCAGGTCGTTCCGCTCAAGGAGAGTGCGGATCAGGCTTTGAAGGATTGTCCCTCGATCCAACACGTCATCACGGTTCGGCGAACCGGGGGAGAGCACACGTTCACGCCGGGTCGTGATCACTGGTACCACGAGCTGGTCGCTCGTCAACCGGCCGAGTGCCTGCCCGAGGAGATGGACGCCGAGGACTTCCTCTACCTGCTCTACACGAGCGGCACCACCGGGAAGCCGAAAGGGATCGCGCACACGACGGGCGGTTACATGACGCAGGTGGCGACAACACACAAACTGATCTTCGACATCCACGAGGACGACGTGTTCTGGTGCGCCGCCGATATCGGGTGGGTGACCGGACATTCGTACATCGTCTACGGACCGCTCGCGAACCACACGACGGGGATCATCTACGAGGGTGCGCCCGACTGGCCGGAGAGGGACCGTCTCTGGGCGATCGCGGAGAAGTACCGGGCAACGATCCTGTACACGGCGCCGACGGCCATCCGCGCGTTCATGCGATGGGGGCCCCAGTTCCCGGAGAAGCACGACCTGTCCTCACTCCGGCTGCTTGGGTCGGTCGGGGAACCCATCAACCCGGAGGCGTGGATCTGGTATTGGAAGTTCATCGGCGGGGAACGCTGTCCCGTTGTCGACACGTGGTGGCAGACGGAGACCGGCGCGATCTTGATCACGCCGTTACCGGGTGTTACCCCGCTCAAGCCCGGTTCGGCCACGAACCCGTTCCCCGGCATCGAAGCAGACATCGTCGATGAAGCGGGCAACTCCGTGCCGCTCGGCGGTGGGGGTTATCTGGTGCTCACGCGTCCGTGGCCCGCGATCGCTCGGACCATCTGGGGTGACCCGGATCGGTACGTCGACACGTACTTCAGCAGGTTCGGTCCGGACGTGTACGTGGCCGGCGACGGCGCGAAGCGCGACGGGGACGGCTACTACTGGTTGCTCGGCAGGATCGACGACGTCATGAACGTTGCGGGGCACCGTCTTTCGACGTACGAGATCGAGAGCGCCCTGGTCGACGACCCGAAGGTCGCCGAAGCCGCGGTGGTATCGAGACCTGACGATCTCGTCGGCGAGGCGATCGTTGCGTTCGTCACGCTGAAGTCGGAGTTCCAGGGAGACGACGCTATGGCCGAGGAATTGCGCGATCACGTGGCACAGATGATCGGGAAGATCGCGCGCCCGCACGGGATCATCTTCACGAGCGACCTCCCGAAGACGCGCTCGGGCAAGATCATGCGGCGTTTGCTCCGCGACGTGGCACGGGGTCGCCCGCTCGGCGACGTGACCACGCTCGCGAACGCTGAGATCGTCGAACAGATCCACGGCATGGTCGAGGCCGGGGCGGGCGAAGAGTAAGTGAGGATGTCGCCCAGAGATGACCGTCAGAGGTAGCGGCCGAAGAAGTCCAAGATCAGCTCCATGTGGTGAACCCGTTGGGCCACGGAGCTAGCATGGTGTCCTTCCGGATACAGATGCACGTCGACCGACACACCGCGTGATCGCAACGCATCGACCCACGGCGTGATCCCTTCGATCGGGCAGCGTGGGTCCTGCTCTCCCGCGATGACGAGCACCGGTGCAACCGCTCTATCGACGTAGGTCATCGGATTGCGCTCGGCGTAGAGGTCTGGGACCTCGTCAGGAGTTCCACCGTACATCGCGACGTCGTACGCCTGGATCTCAGGCATCGATGCATAGTGCGCGGCCACCATGTCACCAGCCGGGATCCCCGCGAACGCCGCCTTCCAACGATCAGCGTGCAGTCCTTCATTGAGACAGGCGAGACAACCGCCCCAGGACCAGCCGGCGAAGCCCACCCGATCAGGATCCGTGATGCCCGCGGCGACCAACGCGTCGAGACCCGCGATGACGTCCTCGGTCTCGGGGAACCATGGGTTCCCGATCAACGCACGTCGGAACGCGACGCCGTATCCCGTGGAACCTCGGTAGTTCACGAGCGCCACCGCGAACCCCGCGTCAACCAACGCCTGGGTTTCCGGGTCGAACGCGTCGCGGTCGTGCCACTCAGGCCCTCCGTGCACACGCAACACGGTCGGGTGCGGACGGTCGCCGGGAGGTGTCACCACGAAGGCTTGGACGGGTTGACTATCGGGGTTCTCGAACCAGAACGACCGGAACGGACGTCCCGCCGGTGCGCGTTCTCCGCGGGGTGCGAAGATCTCGCGGCCGTTCGCATTCACGGTCCGAGCGGCATGGGCGCTGTCGCTCGTCAGGTACCACACGTCCCCGTCGGGGCGGACCGCTGCATCGAGGATCTCTCCGTGCGGTTCGGCGACGAGCGACGTCTCGCCGCTCTCGGGCTCGACGCGGTAGAGCCCGAAGGTTCCTTCGAACTCGTGGCGCACCAGGATCGCCGATCCGTCGGGCCACCATCCGATCGGTATCGCGGCGCCCGGCAGTTCGACCGGCACATCTCGACGCGCATCCGTCCGCGGTTCCCAGATCGCGGGTCGTTCGACGCTGCCCAGCTCAGACAGGAACAGGAGTCGATCGTCGCCCGACATGGGGCTCCACGCGACCGGGTCGAGGTTCGAGTCGAGGTCCGCGAGCTCGCTCACGATCGATCCGCCTCGAGCATCGTGGACCCGCAAGCTTTGGTGGAGGATGTCTCTGCCTTCCGAGTGCCGGAGGCAGATGAGGCCCCCGTCGGATGAGATGCCTCCGGTTCCAGGGGGGTGTTCTCTGCCGATTCCCAAGGATCGGGGGCTGGAGTGAACGATCCGTGGCGGTTCACCGGATCGGACCGTGATGGCCAAGTAGGCCTCGTCGGTCACGAGACCCAGGGCGATCGCTCCTCCCCCGAACGAGATGCCCGCGGCCCAGCCATCGGCCATCCCGGGCACGAGCGGCGCGGCGCCCTTCCCGTCGAATGGCGCCACCATCCATCGGCCACGCTCGTCTCCCGTATCGTCGCGCCACCACACGATCCGTCCTTCGGGCGTCATCAACACGGTCTCGACGCTCACGACCTCGGCGGACACGCGCCGTCGGTCTCCCTTCGCGAGGTCGATCGCCCAGACTTGCCACGAGCCACTCTCGTTCGACAGGAAGGCCAAACGGTCGGAAGCGTCTTGGCTCCACACCGGGAAGCCCACTTGGGGCGCAGTGAACCGCAGCCGCCAGGCAGGAGGGTTCTTCACGTGGGAGATGATGGCATGACCCCCCGCCGCCTTGTCATCGGGGAGACCTGCCACCTAGAATCGTTAGCACTCGGCACCCCTGAGTGCTAGCAGTCGCCAACGCAGGCTGAGAATCGGATCAAACGAAGGAGGAAGGGATGGCCGCGAAGATCATCTCGTTCGACGAGGAGGCACGGCGGGGCCTGGAGCGTGGTATGGACCAGCTGGCCAACGCCGTCAAGATCACGCTCGGACCCAAGGGTCGCAACGTGGTTCTCGAGAAGAAGTGGGGAGCTCCCACCATCACGAACGACGGTGTCTCGATCGCCAAGGAGATCGAGCTCGACGACCCGATCGAGAAGGTTGGCGCCGAACTCGTGAAGGAAGTCGCGAAGAAGACGGACGACGTCGCCGGCGATGGCACTACGACCGCGACCGTCCTCGCTCAAGCGATCGTGAAAGAAGGGCTGCGCAACGTCGCGGCCGGAGCCAACCCCATGTCCCTGAAGCGCGGCATCGAACGCGCGGTGGAGCTCGCCGTCGAGTCGATCCGCAACCAGTCCAAGGAGGTTGACTCCAAGGAGCAGATCGCGGACGTCGGCGCCATCTCCGCGGCGGACCCCGAGATCGGCAAGGTCATCGCCGAGGCGGTCGACAAGGTCGGCAAGGACGGCGTGATCACGGTCGAGGAGTCGAACACGTTCGGCATGGAGCTCGAGTTCGTCGAGGGCATGCGGTTCGACAAGGGCCACATCTCGCCGTACTTCGTGACTGATCCCGAGCGCATGGAGGCGGTCCTAGAGGACCCCTACGTCCTGATCGCGAACGCCAAGATCAGCGCGGTCAAGGATCTGCTTCCGGTGCTCGAGAAGGTCATGCAGGGCGGCAAGCCCGTGTTGATCCTGGCCGAGGACGTGGAGGGTGAGGCGCTCGCGACGCTCGTCGTCAACAAGATCCGCGGGAC
>JBOGVK010000255.1:0-15274 GCA_050692375.1 Actinomycetota bacterium | reverse complement strand
CTCTAGACCAGACTGGAAGGACAGAGGTCGTTCACCGGGCAGTCCTCACAGCGCGGCTCGCGCGCGACGCAGATACCTCGCCCGTGATCGATGATCGCATAGGTGAAGTCGAACCACCGGTCTTCGGGGATCAGCCGCATGAGGTCCTGCTCGATCTTGTTCGGATCGTCCTGCGTGCTGAACCCGAGCCGTTGCGCCAACCGGCGGACGTGCGTGTCGACCGCGATGCCTTCGACCACGCCATAGGAGTTCCCCAGCACGATGTTCGCCGTCTTGCGGGCGACGCCGGGGAGGGTGATCAGCTCCTCCATCGTGTCGGGGACCTTCCCTCCGTACACCTCAACGATCCGGGTGCACGCGCCGCGGATCGACTTCGTCTTCTGGTTGAAGAAGCCCGTGGACTTGATGTCGGCGGCGAGCTCGGCTACCGGCACCTTGAGGTAGTCCGCGGCTTTCGGGTACTTCGGAAAGAGCGTCTTCGTCACGATGTTCACGCGTTCGTCCGTGCATTGCGCCGACAGGATCGTCGCCACCAGGCATTCCAGCGGGTTCGTGAAGTCGAGGGCGACGTGTGCGTCCGGATACGTCTCGGAGAGGCGCTTGATGATCTCGGGAGCGCGCTCCTCGATCGGACTGTTGCGGGTCAGAGACGGGCTCTTCGACGGCATCGCCGCACACCCTACGGCGTGTCGGCGACCGCGCCCATACTGCCGGGATGCACCGGTCGTCCGCCCCGATCTCGCCTCTCGCCCCGTTCGACTTCGCGAAGTCGCTGCGGTTCCTCGAAGGCTTCTCGCCGACGGAGGGCGAGCAAGCCATCGAGACCGGCCCGTCAGGAAGGCCACCCGGATCGGCGCCAAGACGATCCTCTTCGAGGTCCACGCAACGGACGGTTCCTCCATCGAGCCGCCCGAGCTCGGGGTCTCCCTGTGGAACGAGCAGCCCCATCGACGACGCGGTCGCTGCCGCGACCATCGAACGGGTCGGCCGTTTCCTCTCGGTCGACGATGACGTGGCCGCGTTCTACGAAGGCGCAGTGGGCGACCACATGCTGGCCCCGCACGTCGAGCGGCTGTTCGGTTTGCACCAGGTCCGGTTCCTCACGCCCTTCGAGAACGCGTGCTGAGCGGTGATGGGCAGCGAACGCCGATACCCATAGCTCGGCGAACGAAGGACCCGTTCGTCGAACGGTACGGCGGCGCGATCGAGGTCGAGGGTTCGATGCATCGCGCGTTCCCCGAGCCCGCGGACGTCGCGGGCTTGACCGCCGATGACCTGCGACCACTCGTTCGAAACGATCGGCGTGCGGGCTACCTGGCGAACGTCATCGAGGCGTTGCAGGACGCGGACGAACGCTGGTTGCGGACCGGTCCATACGACGACGTCTCCGCGTGGCTTCGATCCATCAAGGGCTTCGGCGAATGGTCGACGTTGTTCGTGCTCTTCCGAGGTTTGGGCCGAGGCGAACGGATGATCCTGACACGCCCGAACGCGCAAGCGATGCGGTCGGCCTACGGCGACCGAACCGACGCCGAGCTCCAAGCGATCCTCGACGGATACGGCCCGTGGGCCGGCTACGCGCTCTTGTACCTCCGCGCGAGCAGCTAGCGCGGTCCGGCCGGCCTCAGCCGAGCTCGCACGGGAACGTCGAGCCAGCCGGATGATGCGCCCACTCGCCGTCGCGATACACGTGCGCTGCCGCGGCGCCCACGACCGACCACTCGGCGCCGTCCCCGATCGCCGCGGTGCGCTCGTCGACCGCGAAGAGGACGTCGCCGGCCGGGACCGACGACACGATGAAGTCGGTGAGTCCGGGAACGAACGAGTCGAGCGCGTCCCAGTGCGGACCGAACCACGCGCCGGGGAAGACGCCGAGGCCAGGCTTCCACACGCTTTCGCCGAGATCCTCGGCGGCGCTGTCCGGGGCTCGGTCCCCCAGGCACGCGATCCCTGCGCTGCACCCGACATACGCGAGACCACGATCCATGGCCGCGCGGAGCTCGCTCCAGAACGGGGTGTCGCGGAGCGTCGTGCACAGGTACGCCGGATTGCCGCCGGAGAAGAACGCGACGGAGGCCCCCTCCAGCTGTGCGATGAGCTCGGGGCGCGATGCGTCGTCGCGGGTCTTCAACGGGACGACCTCGGCCGGGATGCCCAACGACGCGTAGTGCGCGAGCCCCTTCTCCGCCCAGTCGTCGAAGACCGCGTCGCCTTCCCTCGCCGAGGCGGTCGGCATGATCACCACGCGACCATCGCCGTCGGCGCGATCGAGCACCTGCCGATCCATCTCGGCCGACCACGGCTCGAACTCACCGGACCCCATCAGCGCGAACGTGTTCACGTCTCGCTCCCGAGCCCGACGGGACGGAGGTCCGCATCGAGCGTCGCGCCCAGCTCGGCGGCCACGTCGAGCACGGCGTCGATGTCGTCGGCCTCGGTGCGGAAGTTCACGATGCATGCTCTCAGCACGAATCGATCACCGAGCACGGCGTTCGAGATGTAGACGCGACCGTCCAGTTGGATCTCGGTCATCAGACGTTCGTTCAAGTGATCGAGGTACTCGTCGCGGCCGTCGCCGGCGGGCAGATCCAGGGGCACGTAGCGGAAACAGCAGATCGAGAGCTCCACCGGGGTCGCGAGCTCGAACTCGGGGCGTTCCTCCACCCTCGCGCCCAGGTAGCGCGCGAGCGCCGCGTCGTGGGAGATCCGACGGCCGTACGCCTCACGGCCGTGCGCGAGCAGCGACACCCAGACCTTGAGCGCCCAGAAGCTGCGGGAGAACTGCGGACCATGCCGCCCCAGGTCGATCCCGTGCTGCGTGTACTCCTTCTCTTGGATCGTGTAGGACGCGTGGACGTCGAAGGACTTTGCCAGGTGCGCCATCTCGTGAACCACCAGGCATCCACCCGAATGCGGTGTGTAGAGCCATTTGTGCGGATCGAACGCGATGGAGTGCGCGCGATCGATCCCGGCGAACGACGGCCGAAGATCCTCGGCGAGCATCGCGGGACCGCCGTAGGCCGCGTCCACATGCATCCAGAGTCCTTCCTCGTGACAGAGGTCGGCGATCTCGGGCAACGGATCGACCGCCCCGGTTGCGACCGTCCCCGCGGAGGCGACGACCGCGAACGGCAGCTTCCCGGCGGCGCGGTCCTCAGCGATCGCGCGACGGAGCTCGGCTATCTGGATCCGGTACGACGCATCGACGGGGATCTTCCGCACACCGTCCATGCCGATGCCGAGCATGTCGGCTGCGCGCGAGCTCACCACATGCGTCTCGGTCGACAGGTACATCGTGAGGGGCGGATGCCCCGCCAGCCCTTCCTCCCGGACGTTCCACCCCGCTCGGCGATCGCGGGCCGTCTTCAGCCCGACGAAGTTCGCCATGGCGCCGCCCGACATGATCAGTCCACCGGCGCCCGTGGGCATACCGAAGAGCTCGGTCGCGAACCATCGCGTAAGGTGCAGCTCGATCTCGCTGGCCGCCGGGGAGAGCTGCCACCCGCCGAGGTTGGCGTTGAGCCCGGCCGCAAGCAGGTCGGCGGCCACGCCGGGCACCGTCCCGGCCCCGGAGACGTACGCCATGAACCGCGGATGCCCCGAGAGCTCGGACC
This sequence comes from Actinomycetota bacterium, assembly GCA_050692375.1. Lineage (GTDB taxonomy): Bacteria > Actinomycetota > UBA4738 > UBA4738 > HRBIN12 > JBBQVZ01. Next base: position 11,660 of record JBOGVK010000255.1, on the reverse strand, counting down.
AGTCGAAGATCACGTCGTGGAGGTAGGAGAAGAGCGTGTCGTCGGGCATCGGCGCATCGGGCACGTCGAGCGCGACCGCGTCGTGCACCTCTTTGGCCGTCCAGCGCCCCGACACCGGCAACTCCGGAAGGCGTTCTAGGAGCTCCTGCCATAGATCGGTCGCCCGATCGGCGAATGCCCGAGCTCGGGCCGGATCCCAATCCAGGTCGGGAACCGGCGAAGGACGTTCCGCCATCACTCGCTCTTCACTGCGCCGGGGCGGAAGTACTCGGCCCTCATCGCGCGACGGAAGATGTCCTCGCCGAACGCGTCCACCATCGCTCCGACCTGACTCACATGCGCTTCGATCGCCTGCAGTTTCAGTTCGAGAAGATCGGGTGGAAGCGCGAAGTCGATGGAGAGGTGTTCGTGTGGCGTGACGGGTGGCGTGCCGGGGCGAAAGACGTCGAACCGATTGTAGATCGGTACGAACTCGTCCGCCCATTCCTGCGTGTTGGTGGCGTGATGCACCTGCGCCCCAGGTTTGCCGACTTCGTCGAGCGCGCGCGTCGACCATTCGCAAACGGACATGTGCGCGACGTGCCCGGTCATCCCGTCGGGGCCGAACGTGAGGACGGTGTCGGGCTGGACCTCCTCCATGATCGACCGAACCCGCCCGTAGCCCGTCTCGGGAAGCGGCGTGTCCATGTCGATGTCGGGCAGATCCAACCAGTGATGCTCGGTCACGCCCAGGATCTCGAAGCAGCGCATCAACTCGGCCTCGCGGACCCGGCCCATGGTCGCGGACGGCCAGCGCTCCTCGTCCATCGAACCGCCCTCGCCTCGCGTCGCGGTCACGCAGACGACGCGCCGACCGTCGCGGACGGCTTGCGCCATCAGTCCGGCGGTCAGGTAGGTCTCATCGTCCGGATGCGCCCAGATGCCCAGGACCGTTCCCAGCTCGTGCACCTTGCGACCTCCCCCGTCACGCCGTCGGTGTGTCGTATTCCTGGATCAACGCTCTGATGCGAACGAGGAGCTCGGGCGACGGAGCGTCGCCGGTGCACTTGGCGGCGATCATCTCCTTGAGGTACCGGCGGAACTCCGAGCGATCCATGCAGGGGTGGCACCCGCTCAGATGGAGCTCGACCTTGGTCTGGATGTCGCCTGCGAGCTCGCCGTCTAAGAAACGCTCGATCTCGCGCAGCGTTTCCATGCAGTCACTCATCGATCAATCCCCGCTCCTTGGCTGTCTCCCACAACGCCTTCTGCAAGGCTTTCCTTCCCCGATGCAGCCGCGACATCACGGTCCCGATCGGGGTCTCCATGATCTCGGCGATCTCCTTGTAGCTGAACCCCTCGACGTCGGCACGCAGCACGGGAAGCCGGAAGTTCTCCGGGAGCGACTCCAAAGCGGCCTTCACAGCTTCGTCGGGGATCCGATCGAGCACCGCGGTCTCGGCCGAGAGCTCCACGTTGCGACCACCGAGCTTGTCGAACAGGTACCACTCGTCCAGATCGTCCGGTCCCTCGACGATCTGCGGCTCCCGCTGCTTCTTGCGGTAGGTGTTGATGAAACTGTTCGTCAGGATCCGATAGAGCCACGCCTTCAGGTTGGTCCCCTCCTGGAACCCGCTGAACCCTCGGAAGGCGCGGAGGTATGTGTCCTGCACGAGATCCTCGGCATCGGTCGGGTTCCGGGTCATCCGGAGCGCCGCGCCGTAGAGGTTCGGCAAGAGGGGCAGGACGTCTCGCTCGAATCGCTCGCTCAAGGCGGCGGCGTCGATCGGCATGGCGGTCTCACCGGTCACGGACATCACGGGCAGTATCCCCGATGACCACCGCGGATGTCCTTCGGCCGGAACGTCGGCCGGGATGCCTTGAGCTGTCATAACTCGAAGGGGGGTGGGAAGATGATCAGGTGCCCGACAGCGACAACAAGGGACCGAAACGGAACCGCTGGACACCCGATGGTGGCTCCGGCGGACCCGGCGTGCCACGCCCGAGGTTCAGCCCGTGGCTCGCGATCCCCTTGCTGTTCTTCGGCCTCCTGATCTTCAAGAGCTGGCTCACCAGCGCGAACACGACCGCGCTCTCCTACTCGCAGTTCATCGGTCACGTCAATGACGGCAGCCTGACCGGGACGATCGACATCGGCTCGTCGGACATCTCTGGAACCTTCAAGGATCGCAACGGGCAGACCGTCAACTTCTCGACCACGCTCTCAGCGAACTTCCAGACCGACATCTCGTTCACACAGTTCCTCGACGCACACGGCGTCTCCTATCGATTCACTCCCCCGAACGTCTTCACGTCCTTGCTACTCAACATCCTGCCGTTCGCGTTGGTGATGATCCTCATCTACTACTTCGTGTTCAAACGGATGGGCGGCGGCGCGAATGCGGCGCTCAACCTGGGTCGCAACAAGGTGAAGATATACGACCGCAAGGAGATGAAGACCAACTTCAACGACGTCGCCGGCGTCGACGAGGCGAAGGAGGAGCTCGGCGAGATCGTCGACTTCCTCAAGAACCCGAAGAAATACCAGCGGTTGGGCGGACGCATCCCCAAGGGCGTGCTGCTGCTCGGGCCTCCCGGTTGCGGGAAGACGCTGCTCGCCCGAGCGGTGGCCGGCGAGGCGAACGTCCCGTTCTTCTTCATGTCCGGCTCGGAGTTCGTCGAGATGTTCGTCGGGCTCGGCGCCGCGCGCGTCCGTGAGCTCTTCCAGCAGGCGAAGGAGAAGGCTCCGGCGCTGATCTTCCTGGACGAGATCGACACGATCGGCAAGGGCCGCGCCGGCGCGATGGGCGCAGGCTTCGGCGGTCACGACGAGCGCGAGCAAACGCTCAATCAGCTCCTGGTTGAGATGGACGGCTTCGACTCGTCGAAGGGCGTCATCATCATGGCTGCGACGAACCGGCCCGATGTCTTGGACGCGGCGCTCGTGCGACCGGGTCGCTTCGACCGGCAGGTCGTCGTGGACCGGCCGGATCTCCGTGGCCGCGAGGAGATCCTGCGGGTGCATGCGCGCGGCGTCGCGCTCGATCCGGACGTGCAGTTGCGCACGATCGCGTCGCGCACCCCCGGCTTCACGGGCGCGGACCTCGAGAACGTCGTGAACGAAGCCGCGCTCCTTGCCGCGCGCCGCGAGAAGAACTCGGTCACCGAGGAAGAGCTCGAAGAGGCGATCGACCGCGCCAGCATGGGACTGGAACGCCGCTCGCGAGTGATGAGCGAGAAGGAACGCATCCGCGTTGCCAGCCACGAGATGGGACATGCGCTCGTCGCCCACTACAGCGATAACCTCGACCCCGTGCACCGCATCACGATCATCCCGCGCGGCACGGCGGCCCTCGGGCTCACGATGGTGCGTCCGCTCGAGGATCGGTACCTGGCGACCGAACCCGAACTGAAGGACATGCTCGCGTTCGCGATGGGCGGTCGCGTCGCCGAGGAGCTCTGCTTCTCCGAGATCTCGACGGGAGCTCAGAACGACCTGGAACGCGCGACCCAGGTCGCCCGTGCGATGGTGGCGGAGTACGGCATGAGTGAGAAGGTCGGGCCGCTGTCGCTCGGCCAGGAGGACTCGAACTCCATGTTCAACGCGCCGAAGATCTCCGGGCACACCGCCGAGCTCATCGATCAGGAGGTCAATCGCCTGCTGAACCAGGCGCACGACCGGGCGGAGCGCATCCTCATCGAGCGACGCGAGCTGCTGGACAAGCTGTCCGCACTGCTGCTCGTCACCGAGACCATCGACGGCGACGATCTGGAGGCCTACGCCTCCGGGACGAAGCCGATCCCGGACCCCGCGTCGGTACAACCGAACGGCAAGGCTCAGCACACTCCGGTGCACGAGCCGGCGGCGCTCGCGACCGCGAGCGCGTCCACGCCCCCCACGCCGCCGATGCCCACCGTCGACTAGTCCGTCACGGACTAGGGTTGATGCTCGTGCGGCTCATGATGCCCGTGATGTTCATGCTGGTCCTGCGCTGGCGGTTGTCCCGAGACCGTGAGGTCGTAGCGGTCGCGCCACCGATCCAGGAACCGGTAGAAGTTCCGTTTGGACCACTTCGCGCGTTCGGCGGGCGGCGTCTCGAACCACATCCGATGCTCGTGTCGTTCCACGGGTACAGGAACGATCACCGCGCGCAGCCCCCTGTCTTTGATCCGGAACGAATACTCGATGTCGGCCGTTCGATACCAGCGGAACTTCTCGTCGAACAGACCGGCCGTCGTGAGGATCTCGCGTCGGAACGCCATGCAGTAGCCCTCGATCGCGTCGCACTCAGGGCCGTTCGTCGAGTCGAATTCGCGGAGGTCTGGCGTGACGATCCCGAAGGGACCGCAGACACCGACGGTTGGATCGGCGAGCGCGGCCTCCAGCGGCCCGAACGCCTCGCCGGTCGCTTCGACGGATCCGTCCATCACCAGGACGATCCGCCCACGCGTCCGCTTGAGCCCCGCGTTCCGTGCCGCACCCCAACCGGTACCGTCCTCGAGCGACACGACCTCGACGTCCTCGCCCCAGCTCCGAGGCTCCTCGCCGGTGACGTCGGCCACCACGTAGTGGACGTCGCGCCCACCCGCGTGCGCCCGGAAAGATGCGATCGCGCGGCGAACGTCGTCGGGCCACCCTTCGACGACCCAGTGGATCGAGATGTCGGCGGAGGCCGGCTGCTCGAGCACGGAGGTGACGTCCTGCGCACGGAGGCGGGTGGGAGCCGGCTCGGACGCCTCGACCGCACCCGGCTCCAGCCGCCAACCTCCGGGCTCGTCGACGACCGTCCAGCCCGCGGCAGCGATCTGATCACGGAGCTCGTCGGCGCCCGGATAGTCCTTCGCAGCGCGACGCTCGGCTCGCGAGGAGGCCAGGTCCCGAACATCCTTCGGCGCATCGCTCACGGACAGCGCCTCCAAGGGCTGGCCTCGAGGACCGGTCGGAAGCGGCTCAGGCCGTCGCGGCCTTCGTAGCCACCCGCAGGCGCCCGGCCATCTGTTGAAGGGTCTTCAGGGCGATCGTCGGGTGCTCCGTCATCAGCCCACGGAACACCCATTCCGTCAGACCCAGGAGCTGCACATCGGTCTTCGCCATCACGGTGGCCGTGCGCGGCCCGCCGTCCAGGAGCGCGATCTCGCCGAAGAACTCGCCCGGACCGAGCGTGGCCTTCTTCCTGCCGCCGATCGAGACCTCGGCCGTGCCGTCGAGGAGGATGAACAGGCCGACGCCCGGCTCGCCCTCGCGGGCGATGATCGTTCCGGCCGGATGCGGGATCTCACGCACCACCCGAGCGATCGTCGACAGATCGCGTTGCGAGCAATCGGAGAACAGCGGCACGTTCGCGAGCCTGCTCACGATGTCCTTGGTCGTCCCCACGTCGCTCTCCCCTCCTGGCGTACGTCCGGAGCTGGCCTCACCAACCCCGCGCCGAATCCTAACCCGGTTGGCCGCTCAGGAGTCCACCCGCCAGTGCGTCCAATACGCGGCAGGGTCGAAGGCCACACCATCTGCGATGGCCGCCGCGTCGATCGCCCCCTGGAAGTCCTCCGTTCGCGTGACGCCGAACCAGTGCACTTGCGCATAGTCGTGCAGCACCTGGACGAACGGAACCATGCCGAACCGATCGGCGAGGTTCGCCAGCATGCATCCCCCGCCGCTGTAGATCGTGTCGTACTCGAACTGATGCGTGAACCAATACGCCATGTCGTTCGTGATCCGCGCTGTGGTCGAGGGCCAGTGGTAGTACGCGCACTTCTTCCAACCGCCGAACGGCAGGTACGACGTCCACGTGGCGAACGACTCATCGAGCCACGGCGAATCGAACTGGTTGTCCCCGACGATGCCGTACCAGTATTGATGGCCGAGCTCGTGCGAGAGCGTGATCTTGCCCGGGTTGGAGAAGATGATCGTCGGATACTCCATGCCGCTGAACGACCGGAAGCCGGTCAGAACCACGTCCATCTCGGGGTACGGGAACGTGCCGAACGCCGCCGTGTACGTGTCGAGCGATCTGACGGAGTACCCGAGCGCGGTCTTCGCGGCGTGGAGCGAGAGGTCCCACGGCCGGTACGACACGACGATCTGGGTCCTGCCCGAATGCCCGCGCACGGTCGCGAGCTGGCCGGCCGCCCATTCGAAGTCCCGAACGTGATGGGCCTCGTACGTCGTCACGCGGCGATGCCCGTCCGTCTGCGACGACACCGCGACGCCGGTCGTGGGTGTGTTCAGCGAACCAGGCACGTTGAGGGTCACTTGGTAGTTGCCCGCGATCGAGTAGAAGCTCTCGCCGATGTTGATGAACGGGTCCAGGTGCCAACCCAGATCGTCGTGGATCGCGAGCGTCGGGAGGGCCGTCCCCAGGAGTGACAGCCCATCGTGATAGCCGAATCGATCGTTGTGCCTCGGGAGCTCTATCGTCACGAGCATCGAGATCGTCGTTCGATCTCCCAGCGGGAGCGGCGCGTCCAGGTTGACCGGGAACGCCGTGCAGTTGCGCGAGAGTCCTCCCGCGCTGCCGCCGGTGAGCTTCGAGACGACGATCGCCTGTGAGCCGCACCCGTTGACGCCGTTCGACCAGAGGCGGAGCCAGATCGTCGAGAGCGGGGCCGCCTCGAGGTTCGTGAACGAGATCGACTCCCGACCGCTCCAGTCGTGGCCGGTTGCGCTCCCGCGGAGCGAGACGATGTACGAAGGGTCCCCGGGGTTGCGGATGATCGTGGTCGCCGCGCCCGCTGAGGCCGGGACCGCCGGCGCCCACGGCATCAACGAGAGCGTCATCACGAACGCAAGCGACACCAGACGGCGGGTGAGCTTCATGGCGCGCAGAGTCTACCCACGGTCACGCGAGGGACTAGCCACCTGGAGCGCTCGACGGGCCGGTTGCAACGGGTCCCGCGTCGATCCCCTCGTGCGCTCAGCAACGTGGATCGCCGACCTCATCCAATATCACGGCCGGGTTCTACGACTCGACGCTTCTCACCGTCGGCGCGCGATCCGTATCGGTATCGCTGAGCGCGCCGGCGAAGTGGCGCGGGGCGATCGCAACGTTCCGCGGTCTCTAGTCGGTACCTCCGCTGCTCGTCCTAGCCGCGTGAGGGGACGCGCCAGAGCGAGCTCGATCGGATCGCCTTGACGCGATCCACGAAGAACGCCGAGACCACCTCGCTCAGCAGGGTGACTCCCGGACGCGCGGACCGGCTCACCAACGCTCCCATGATGCCCCCGAGCACCCCGAGGCACAGCATCCCGCCGAGCCACATGACGAGCCACATCTCGCTTCCCATGCTAGACCTACCGCCAAGATCTGTCGGAGGTGGAGGGCACTTCATGACCGCTGACTCGAACAACCGATCGTCTTTCCGTCTTCGGACTCGGGGGTTCGCTGGGCCTAGGGTCGCGGCCGCACTGCTTTTGATCTTCCTGTCTCTGCAGGGTGTCGCACCCGCGAACGCCGGAGCACCCTCGTACCGACCGGACGCGTGGATCAAGTTGTGCGGCGCCGGAGACACCTGCCGGAACGCCCCTCCCCACCGCTACCGAGGCCAGGATGTCTACAACCACACGGGAGCCTCCCAAACGGTCCCCGCGGGGGTCGAGGAGGAGAACGACATCCGCTTCTGGATCCTGTTCCAGAACGACGGATCGCTCGGCGATACGTTCTACGTGCAGGGCTGCCGCGGCAACGGCGGGTTCGTGGTCAGAGCCGTCCTCGTCGGCGCGCACACGCAATCCGAGAACGCGACGAACATCACGTCGGCGTTCAAACGAGGCACGGCGCATTTCACGTTCCAACCGACCGGCGCCGACGACGACGTCGTGATCACGCTCGACGTCTGGGCACGGACGACGACGGCGGGTGTCGGATACACCTGTCCGGTCACGGTGAGCTCAGGAGCGCAACCGTCGATCAAGGACGCGGTCGTCGCGGATATGCACACGTGCTACGCGCCGCTGAACTGCGCGCGAGCAACGGTGCGGCGCGTTCGGTCTTAGACGGCGCCTCTGCGTTTGCGGCCCAGGAAACCCCGCCGACGCGATCGAGGATCGTCTGCCGCCTGGAGTCCCAGCCTGGCCCGAACCGCCGAGAACAGCTGCGCGTGGAAGTCGACCGGCTGTGTGCGCTCGACGCCGGCCAATCGATACCGAAGCCCTTCGGCGGGGTCATTGATCGTGCGTTTCGTCGGTTCCATGTCGGTGCCTTCCGTCGGTTGAGCCACGCTAACGAAGCGGTTGGCTGAGCACAGCGGCCTGTCGGCCATTTCGGGGTGGCGAAAGGTCGCAGATCTCCTAGGCCGGATGCGCGGGATCCATGACGGCCGATGGCCCCGTTGAACAGCAGAAGAGGGAATGCCGCGATGCTGACACTCCCTCTTGAACTGCGGACCTCTCGTCGCGGGGACAGGATTTGAACCTGTGACCTCTGGGTTATGAGCTCACGCCAAGTCCACTCCTCAACGCGTTGTCCCTGGTCAGCAATGATGCAGTGAGACGCTATGGACGTCCCGAGACCCTTCTGATGTTGTCCACTTGTTTGTCCAAGGAGGCGACTTCTCAACTTCGCGGAGTCGCTTTCAGGGGATTCGAACCCCCTGCCCTTCTTTCCCGCCAGCCAACGCTCTAACAGCACGCGTTCATCGTTTGCGCTACACCACGCCCCACATGTCCCTCTGTGTCCCCGGCGCACATTACTCCGTTCACTACTCCGTCTCGGGCTGTCTCGATTGGTGAGGTGCGCTTACTCCTCACCAGCGTTCACGGTGGACGACGTCGTTAAACGGACGCCGGCTCGGATGAACGATCGGCGAGAGTGGGCGATCGGCCGGGTACCCGAACGCGATGAGGCCCACGCAGAAGCGATCCTCGGGGAGACCCAGGATCCGCCGGGCGAGCGCCTGATCGTCCAGCGCCGCGTGGGAGCTCCCGATGCCGAGATCGGTCGCGGCGAGCATCATGCTCATCGTCGCCTGACCCATGTCGTAGAAGATCCAGTCGCGCGAGTCCTGGTCCGCGGGTATGGGCGCCACGAGGACGACCGTCGCGGCCGACCCCGAGACGTGCCGTGCATAGCGCCACGTTTCGGCGAGCTGGCGGAGGGTGGCGTGCTCGGTGCACAGAACGAAGTCCCATGGCTGTTCATTCATGGAGGAGGGCGTGCGCCACGCGGCCTCGAGGATCCGCTCCAGGTCCTCCGGCGGGATCGATCGGTCCTCGTACGCCCGCACGTTTCGCCGGGCCCGGATCGAATCCCACGTCTCCACGGCGACACGTTACCCGGGTCGGCTCGCCCATGTGCAGGCGTTCTCCGTCTGCCCCGGGCCGTCCCCGCCGACATATGTCTGCTTCGGCGATCGAACGGGATCGTGTCCTCTCACTCGGGAATCGGACGCCGTGGTGGTTGACTGCCGTCTCGAGGGCAAAGACGTCGTTGAAGGAACCTCTGCGGCGGACCTGATCTCGCTCTATGTCTGCCCCGGGCGTCCGGTGGTCGCACGACAGGCTGAAGGGCTCTCTAGCCTGGTCGAGGAAGACAACGTCGTATTCCTGAACGAAGACGCGGAGGGTAGCCTGCTCGGAGCCATCGACCCGTTCTGGGTAGCTCCTTAACAGTCACACCCCGCGGACGAAGAGCGAGTACACGAAGGGCTGGTCCGCGAACGTCTGCTCCCCCACATCGGTGTGTGGCTCGCAGAGGCGGAGCGTGATGCTCGAGCGGATCGCAGCCACACCTACCCGCGCGGGGGGGTCGACGTCGACGAGATGAACCGGTTGTCCCGGGAGGGCGGGTCGCTCCGACGGAACTTCTATCGGCGGCACCTCAAGCCAAACCATCGGACAAAAATGGTCTTGCTCTCGTTCGCCTCGGGGTCAGGCCTTGCCACCTACACCGGCGACGGCGTCGACCTTGCAGGGCGATCAACCTCGATCCACCTAGCGGAATGGCCGACCGGGCCAGAAGTGCTAAGTATGGAAGAGGCAGCTGACCTGGTATGAACCTATGCCGACACGCGCCCACCCCTCGGGGGACCCCAGTGCCGAGCGGACACGCGGCTTGGCTCGGCATGGCCCGTAGCCCGCATCTAGAAACCGCAACCTGTTCGCCGGGCCAAACAACCGTCGCGGGCCCCAGGACGATCCGTTGTCGTGCGGCTCGATGAACTGAGGATCTACAATTGGTATGACTTTGGGATCATTGCCCCGGTGGAGAAGGAGGACTCCTTGGGCTTCACGACGGCTGACGACGGCACCCGGATCTACTTCGAAGAGGCGGGAGCCGGGATCCCGGTCTTGTTTGTCCATGAGTTCGCTGGCGACCACCGAAGCTGGCAACCTCAAGTGCGGAGCTTGAGCCGCCGCTATCGCTGCATCGTATACGCCGCCCGAGGCTACCCGCCCTCTGATGTTCCGTCGGATGTCGCGGCGTACTCGCAGGACCTCGCCGTTACCGACGCAGTCTCGGTCCTCGACATCTTGGAGATTGATTGCGCGCACGTCGTTGGCCTATCCATGGGCGGGTTCACCTCGCTCCACCTCGGACTGCGCTGGCCGGATCGGACACGCTCGATCGTGGTGGGGGCGGCGGGGTACGGCGCCCATCCCGACGCGCAGGAGTCTTTCCGCATCGAGAGCGAGGCGATCGCCGCGGCCTTCGAGGCCGAGGGAGCCGCCGGCATCGCTCCTCGGTACGCGGAGGGGCCGGCGCGTGTGCAGTTCCAGAACAAGGATCCTCAAGGGTGGGCGGAGTTCGCTCGCCAGCTGGCCGAACATTCGAGCGAGGGTTCCGCGAAAACCATGCGGGGGATCCAACGGGAGCGGCCGTCGCTCTACGACCTCCGCGACGATCTGGCCGGGATGGAAATCCCGACTTTGCTCGTAGTCGGCGACGAAGACGAGGGATGCCTGAACGCCAACCTAATGCTGAAGCGCACGATTCCGTCGTCGGGCCTGGCCATGCTTCCGCGCACGGGCCATACGTCGAACCTCGAGGAGCCCGAGCTGTTCAACCAGCTCGTGCTGAATTTCCTGGCGACGGTCGACGCGGGCCGATGGGAGCTCCGCGATCCTCGATCTATTTCGACCAGTGCGACGGGCATGGTGAAATGAGCCGGAGGCACAGAGGCCCCAGCCCCTTGATCGGAGCGGTGGTACCCGGAGGAAGCGTGGCCCCGTCATGAGCTGGGATAGACTCAGCGCGAAATGGTCGAACCAAAGAAAGACGCAGCCGCCCCCCGGGGGACCGGGGGAGAGCTTCTCCATCACGGGGGAAGGAGCTCAGGATGCGATTCGAGCGGGAGGCGGACCACATCAGTATTGTCCGCTCACGCTTCGCCTCGGAGATTGAGGTGGGTTGATCGTCTCTAGCGATCGGATCGAGCAATGATCGAACAGGAACTGGACGATTTTCCCCCCCGGATCGAGGCGCTGTTAGAAGACGTGTTCTTCCGCCAGGCTCACTGGCACAGCGCCTACGAGGTGGCGGTGCAGCGTCTCGCACAGGCAATCAAGCTAGGGGCCCTGAAGGCCGGGGCGCGCCTCCCTCCCGAGCGAGTGCTGGTTGAACGGCTTGGCGTGAGCCGCACGACGCTCCGAGAGGGGATGCGCGCGCTTCAACAGCAGGGGTATCTGAAGACCAGCCGCGGCCGGGCGGGAGGCTCCTTCACCGCACAGCGCCAGTTGCGACAGC
>JBOGVK010000254.1:0-2344 GCA_050692375.1 Actinomycetota bacterium | reverse complement strand
GTCGCCGCCCTCCTCCGCTCGGAACGAATTCCTCCTAGTTACTGGCGCCGGAGAGCGACACCGGGATGGTGAAGACCGCACCCTGGCAACTGTTGTCGGACGCGTTGCTCATCGCGGCCGCGCCGGTCAGCGTGAACGTTGCCGCGCTGCTCGCCGGAACGCTCAAGGTGAGGCCCGTCTGATTCGTGAACGTCACGCCGGTCGAGGCGTCGCACGCGGCACCCTTGTCGGACGTCACGGCCCCGCTGCCGGAGACCGTGGTCACCTGCACGGGGTACGGGTTGGAGTTGTTGATCCGGAGGAGAACGTTGCCCGTTCCGCTCGGATACAGGCTCGCGGTCGTGGATGCAGAGACATCCACGGTCGTGAGGGCCTGCGCGGTGCCTGCCTTCGCGTATCCCTGGCCCGAGCCGGACGCGGTCCACGCGGCGTAGGCGACGCTCGCCACCGCCATGATGCCGAACAGCAACGAAACGGCGGAGACCCGCCTGAACCATTTCCGTTCCCTGAACTGAGCCATCTGTACGCCTCCTTGATCGATGCGTCCGGTCTATCCCTTGGCCTGTCCCTCGGCCGCAGGAGGTCGAGAGGGGCTTCCGAACTGATATCGGCCGAGGAGGTGCTAGTCATTGATACCCATTTCTGAGGGTTTCTTGATCCCTTCTTGACGCTTCCTTGAGGTTTCGGCCCCGCCCCGAAGCACGACCCGAACCTCACCTCGACGGTCGACCCCGCTAGCCGGCGACGTAGCTGCGGGCGGCCTCGGCGAACTCCGACCACCGCTTTGCGTGAGCCGGCGGAACCACGACCCACTCCTTCATCGCCCGACCCATGCCGGACGGATCGAACAGCTCGGCACCCTTGAGGGCCAGAGCCTCCGCGTGTACAGCTCCACCGAGCTTGAACGTGAGCGCGTCACCGTAGACCCAGCGAAGAGCTTGCCTCCGGCCTTCAGGCTGGGCATCCCGAACATCTTCGTGACCGAGACGCCGCGTCCCGCCAGCTCTTCGGCGATATCGGCGAACCGCCGGGCGGTCTTCTCCGGGATCTCGGGCGTCTCCACGTGCGCGATGGTAGTCCCCCTAGGCGTACCCTTCACCGCACACACGACATGGAGGTTCGTCAGATGCGCCTGGACGGCAAGGTCGCGCTGATCACGGGTGGGGGCAGCGGCATGGGCATGGTTGCGTCGCGGCTGTTCGCGAGCGAGGGCGCGAAGGTCGTGCTCACCGACGTGGCCGATCAGGCGGGAGAGGCAGTGGCCGCCGCGATCGAGGGCGCCGGTGGAGAAGCGGCGTTCGTCCACGCGGACGTCTCGAAGGAGGCGGACGCCAAAGCGATGGTGGATGCCGCGGTCGAGCGGTTCGGGCGGCTGGACGTGCTCTACAACAACGCGGGCGTGATGATGAGCACCGACGGCTCCGTCGATACCACCGACGAGTCGGTCTGGGATACGACGCTCGCCATCAACGTGAAGGGCGTGGCGTTCGGCTGCAAGTTCGGCGTGCCGGCCATGATCGCCTCGGGCGGCGGTTCGATCATCAACGTGGCGTCGTTCGTGGCCTGGCTGGGTGCAGCAACGTCGCAGACCGCGTACACGGCGTCGAAAGGTGCGGTGCTCGCCATGACCCGTGAGATCGCCGTGGAGTACGCGCGCAAGGGCATCCGCTGCAACGCGCTCTGCCCGGGACCGATCGACACGCCGCTCCTGGCGGAGCTGCTGTCCGATCCGGCCCGCCGACAGCGACGATTGGTTCACATCCCCATGGGCCGGCTGGGCCAGGCGGAGGAGCTCGCGAAGGCGGCGCTCTTCCTCGCGAGCGACGACTCCAGCTACATGACCGGGACCTCGTTGATCGTGGACGGTGGCATCACAGCTGCCTACGTGACACCGGAGGACTGAACGTCGAAACCCGGGATCCATGGGGAGCAGTACCATGACGCGGTCGATGCAAAGCTTGCTCGCCACTGGTCACCCTGCGATCCCGACGGGTGATTTCGACTTCACCCCGTTGCTGTACATCGCCCTCCTGCTCCTCGCGGTCCTCCGGGCACGGGTCCCGTTCAGGATCTGGATGTTTCCCGTGGCGATGGTGGCAGGAGGACTGATCGACTCGATCTCGGACGGATTCGGACTCCGGATGCTCACGACCGCCGCGGTCCTCGCCCTCGTGGTGCTCCTCGCCCCTCTTCGGATGACGCCCGCGCCTCCGCTTCATCCCCCAGACGTTTGACAGACAAACCCCGGATGTGGCTCCATACGCGTGTTCTGTCGATGATCCGCATCGGGAGGGGGCTCGCATGTCCGAGCAACGGAAGGTCGGGTCGGTCACCTATCAAGAGG
>JBOGVK010000253.1:0-39942 GCA_050692375.1 Actinomycetota bacterium | reverse complement strand
CGTCCCGCCCGTGCTTCCTTGCCGTAAAGGTGGAGGTGCGCCGCCCGGACGCCAAGCACCGCTTCCATGTCCGGGACGTTGCCAATGAGGTTCACCATCGCGGAGTGCCCTCGCGCGGCCGTCGAGCCCAACGCCAGCCCACAGACCGCGCGCAGGTGGCTCTCGAACTGGCTGGTCTCGGCGCCCTCTATCGTCCAGTGGCCCGAGTTGTGCACGCGCGGCGCCATCTCGTTCGCCACGAGCTCCTCCCCCACCTGGAACAACTCGATCGCCATCACCCCGACGTACTCCAAACGATCCATCACGAGTCGCGCGTACGTCTCCGCCCTGGACTGCAGCTCACGCGTGAGATCGGGCGCCGGTGCGATCGACAACCGCAGGATGCCGTCGCGATGATGGTTCTCGATCAACGGGTAGAACGCCGTCGAGCCGTCACGGTCCCGAACGCCCAGGATCGAGAGCTCTCGGTCGAAGGCGACGAAGCCCTCCAGGATCGACGGAAGTTCGCCGATCGCGCGCCAGGCGTCTTCGGCCAGCAAAGGATCGTGGATCACGGCCTGACCCTTCCCGTCGTACCCGAGCCGCCTCGTCTTCAGTACCGCTGGTGCGCCTAAACGCGCCAGCCCATCGCGAAGATCGACCGGGGTCGCGATCGCTTCGTACGGAGAAGTCGGCACGCCCAGCTCGTCGAAGAGCGACTTCTCGGTCACGCGATCCTGCGCCGCCTCGAGCGCCGCGGGTGGCGGGAACACCGGCGCCTGCTCGCGCAGGAAGCGCACGGCCTCGACGGGAACGTTCTCGAACTCATACGTGATGACGTCGGCGCCATCGGCCAGTCGCGCGAGCGCCTCGCGGTCGTCATACGCGCCGACGATGCTCGGTGCGACGTGCGACGCCGGCGAATCTCCAGCCGGGTCGAGCGTGATGCAGCGGATGCCCAGTGGATACCCGGCGAGAGCGAGCATGCGGCCGAGCTGACCGCCCCCGACGATCCCGACGCGCACGAGCGGCTAGGCCTCGTCCGGGTCGGGGTGCGCCAGCACGTTCTCGGTCTGCGTGGCGCGGAACCGTTGCAGACGATCGCGGACGCCGTCGTCCTCGAGCGCCACGATCGCGGCCGCGAGGAGCGCGGCGTTGACGGCTCCCGAGCGACCGATCGCGAGCGTCCCCACCGGCACACCAGCCGGCATCTGGACCATGGAGAGCAGCGAGTCCATGCCCTTGAGCGCCTTCGATTCGATCGGCACGCCGAGGACGGGCAGGTGCGTCTTCGCCGCGGTCATGCCCGGCAGGTGCGCGGCGCCGCCTGCCCCCGCGACGATCACCTTGAGCCCGCGATCTGCCGCACCCGTCGCGTATTCGAAGAGTAGATCGGGCGTGCGGTGCGCGGAAACGACCCGCGTCTCATACCGGACGTCGAGCTCTTCGAGCGTCTCGACCGTGACCCGCATGGTCTCCCAGTCGGAACGCGATCCCATGATCACGCCCACCTGCGGCTCGCCCACGGCCGTGAGTGTAGTCGCGTAGGCTGCCACGGTGCCTGCCCACATCCGCGGATCCTGGGAAGACGATCTTGGTCCAAGCTAGTCTGATGCAGACTACCGCGGCACGCTAACCAGCCTGCAGCCGTCTGATCTCTTCCGTCACCGCGGGGACGACCTTCTGCAGGTCGCCGATGACGGCGAAGTCGGCGTGGGCGAGGATCGGGGCCTGGGGGTCGGTGTTGATCGCCAGGATCTTTTTCGCGGCCTTGCATCCCACGATGTGCTGGATCGCGCCGCTGATGCCACACGCGATGTACAGATCGGGCGCGATCCGCGTGCCGGTCTGCCCGATCTGCTCGGCGTGCGGCCGCCAACCGAGGCTCGTCACGGCGCGCGACACACCGACCGTCCCGCCGAGGAGCGCGGCGAGCTCGTCCAGGCTGCGGAACCCTTCTGCGCTTCCGACCCCTCGACCGCCGCCGACCACGACACGGGCGTCGGCGAGCGACACCCGACCACCCTCGGGCGCCTCACGGCCGGAGACACGGACCCGGAAGTCGGCGTCCGAGAGGGTGGGGACCACGTGGTTCATGGCCGGTCTCGATGGCGCCGGCGACTTCGCGGGCGCGAGCGCGTGCGGGGCGACCGTCAGGAGCTTCACGGTCCCGGGCAGGCGCGCCTCTTCGAGGAGGCTTCCTCCCCAGCGGAGCCGCGTCACGACGTAGGGTTCGCTCGGCTCGACCTCGATACAGTTCGCGGCCAACGACAACCCGGTCTTGGCGGCGACGTGCGCCATGACCTCGTTCCCGCGATCGCTCCCGGCCGCCAGGACGGCCTGCGTCGACGACGCACCCATCACATCGACGACGCACTGGGCCCAGGCGACCGGCGCGAAGTCCGCGAGCCGCTCGTCCCAGACCGCGTGCACCGTCTGGACGCCGAAGGCGCCGAGCTGGTCGCCCATCGCGTCGTCTCCGATCACGACGGCCTCCAATGGCACCCCCGACGTGCCGGCCAGGCCCCGCGCGAACGTGAGCGCCTCGAGCGACAGCGCGTCCGGCGCGCCGCCATCGTGGTCGACCCACACGAGGATCATCGCTCGACCACACCCAGCTGCTGAAGGATCTTGACGACGGCCGCCGTCGCCTCGGGGCCGCTGCCGAGGATCTCGACCTCGCCTCCCTGCTCGGGAGGGAGCTTCAACCGGACTCGCTCG
The DNA here is from genome assembly GCA_050692375.1 of Actinomycetota bacterium. Classification (GTDB taxonomy): domain Bacteria; phylum Actinomycetota; class UBA4738; order UBA4738; family HRBIN12; genus JBBQVZ01. The sequence continues at coordinate 37,242 of JBOGVK010000253.1, read as the reverse complement.
AGCCCACCAGGGCGACGCGTGGGCTCGATCCGTTCGATCTCTTTCTTCTTGGCGCGCATGCGTCCGGGGACCGACGGGTAGCGAGGGAGATTGATCCCCTCCTTGACCGTGAAGACGGCCGGCAGCGCGACCTCGAATATCTCCCATCCGCCCGACGCGCTCTCGCGCCTGACGGTGGCGGTTCCATCCGACACCTCGAGCCGCTTGATGCCCGTGACGCAAGGAAGGCCGAGGGCGTCGGCTACGCGCACCCCCACCTGATAGTCGCCCGTGTCGGCCGCCTCGTTGCCGAAGAGCAGGACATCGAACCCGCGGCCGACTTCCTGCTCGGCCTGAACCGCGTCCAGGATCGCGGCGGCCGTCGCCATCGGGTCCCATTCGTCGTCGCCGATCTCCAGCAGGATCGCTCGGTCGACGCCCATGGCGATGGCGGCCCGCAGCTGTTCGGTGGCGACCTCGGGTCCCAGCGTGAGAACCGTCGAGCTTCCCCCGTGCGCCTCGACCAGCCGCACCGCCTCTTCCACAGCGCACTCTTCGTGTGGACTGACGGTGAACCCCAGGAACTTCGTGTCGATGGACTGCTGGTCTTCGGTGAGGGTGATCCGGCCGGCGGTCGCGGGAACCCGCTTCACGCAGACGAGAACTTCCACCGGCTCAGCTCTTCATCCGGGCGTTGTCGGGATCGAAGAGAGGCGTGCTCCCGGCGACGGCGACCGTGACGGGGTACCGCTCATCGAAGTACTCGACGGCCAGCTCGGCTCCCTCTCGCGCCTGCTCGGGCGGGAGGTAGCTCATCAACAGGTGCTTCGCCACCGACGGACCTGACCCGGCGCTCGTGACGAACGATCGCGTGCCCGTGGTATCCACGATCGGCGCGCCGTCCCGCGTGAGGATGGGTTCACGGCCCATCATGTACCGGCTGACGCCGGACGCCGACGTGGGATCGTCCACCGTCAGCGTGCAGAGGACCCGCACCGGATCCTCCGTTCGTTGGTTCAGGTACGCGTCCCGGCCGACGAAGTCCTCATCCTTCACCCTCGCGCGCGCCATGCCCGCCTGAACCAGGTCGTGCTCCAGATCGAGCTCGTTGCCGTGCGCGCGGTACCCCTTCTCCAGTCGGGCGGTCACGGCGTACGCACCGATCCCGACCGGGACCATGCCGTGTCGCTGACCCGCCTCCCACAGGAGGTCCCACACCCGGGCGCCCTGTTCCATCGGGACGTAGATCTCCCATCCCAGCTCGCCGACGTACGAGATGCGCGAGGCCAATGTTCGCACCGGTCCGAGCGTGACCGGTCGGCATGTGGCGAATCCGAACCCCTCGTTCGAGACGTCGTCCTCGGTCACCGATCCAACCACGTCGCGGGCGAGCGGCCCCCAGACCCCCACCGTGCACCACGCCGAGGTCGCGTCGAAGAGTTGAGCCGAGCCGTCGGCCGGGAGGTGATCGACGATCCATTTCCGGTCGACCATGCCTCCATGGCCGCCCGTCACCACGCGGAACGAATCGTCGCCCAGGCGCATGATCGTCAGGTCCGACTTGATGCCGCCCGCCTCGTTCAGGAAGGGCGTGTACACGACGCGACCGACCGGCACGTCCATCTGCGCCACCGCGAGTCGCTGCAGCGCGTCCAGCGACCCAGGGCCTGTGACGTCGAAGATCGCGAACGCCGACAGGTCCACCATCCCGACGCGGTCGCGCATCGCGAGGTGCTCGGCGTTGATGATCGGCGACCACCAGCGCGACTCCCACTCGGCCTCGCGGGGCATCACGCGATCCCCGTACTCGTGCAGGAGGGGGGCGTTCGATCCGTACCAGTACGGCCGTTCCCAGCCGACCGCCTCGAAGAAGACGGCCTCGAGGTCACGTTCGCGTGTGTGGAATGGGCTGAGTCGAACATCGCGGTTCGAGGACCACTGCTCCATCGGGTGCACGATGCCGTACGTCTTGTTGTAGCCCTCCGTCGTGCGAGACGCGATGTGGGTCCCCGTCCGCTGGTGCGGGTAGAACCGCGCGATATCGGATCCGTGCGGATCGATCTCGGGCTTGTCGTCGGTCATCCACTCGGCGACCATCTTCGCGATCCCGGGGGCCTCCTTGATCCAGATGGCCGCGGCCGACCAGAGTCCGCCGACCTCCGGCGTCTCGCCGAGGATCGGCATCCCGTCGGGTGTGAGCGACAGCAGTCCGTTGATCGCGTACCGGACTCCGACCCGCTCGTCGGCCAAGATGTCCGGAGACAGCTCGAGCGCCTGCTCCATCTGCGGATCGAAGTCATCCTGCGTGAACGGAAGTTCGGTCGGCGAGAGCGCAGCCTCCTCGATCGAGGGGATGTCGTCTGGGTCCATCAGGATCGTCCGGTGCGCATAGGAGCCAACCTCCAGGTCGCCTCCGTGCTGCCGCTCATACATGTTCGTGTCCATGTCGCGGACGATCGGGTACGTGATCTCTCCTACGGTGTCCGCGAACATCGGGACCGGGCCCACACTGATCATCTGGTGCGCCGCGGGAGTGAGCGGGATCGACGCTCCGGCCATCCGGGCGATCCGAGGACTCCAGACCCCGCAACCGATCACGACGGTCTCCGCGTGGATGTCGCCCTTCGTCGTCCGCACGCCGCGAACGTGGCCGCCCGCGACGTCGATGCCCGTGATCTCCACGCCCGCGACCACCATGAGCGCCCCGAGCTCCGTCGCTTTCTCGCGCATCAACGTGCCGGCCCGGAGCGAGTCGACGGCGCCGACGCCGGGAGTGTAGAAGCCTCCGAGGATCACGTCCTCGGCGAGGTACGGAACCAGCTCCTTCACCTGCGATGGCGTGACCAGCTCGGACTCGATGCCCCACGCGTGGCTGGACGCCAGGCGGCGCTTCAGCTCCTCCATCCGCTCGGGCGTGCGCGCGACCTCGATGCCTCCGCTCTGCGTGAAGACGTCCAGCTCTTGGTATTGGCGGACGCTGTCAAGCGTGAGGTCGGTCATCTCTTTCGAGTGATCCACGAGGAAGATGAAGTTCGACGCGTGCCCCGTCGAGCCTCCGGGGTTGGGGAGCGCGCCTTTGTCGAGCAGGACGATGTTCTTCCATCCGTGCAGGGCCAGCTGGTGCGCCATGCTGTTCCCGACGATGCCCGCGCCGATGACGACGACATCCGCTTCCGCCGGCAGATCACCCATCTCGAACGACTCCTTCGGCATCCAGGCCGCATGATACGAGGCTCGGTCTGTCTCGCTACGGAGAGGTCGAGACGGGGGTATCGCGGAGCTTGCTTCCCTTCGGATCGTAGGGAGGTTCGGGCAGGATCCGCGCTGTCCGTTCGTCGCCGACGACGTGCACCGTGAGATCGGGCTTCGCCTCGGCGATCTCGCGATCGACGTACGCGAGGGCAAGGCTCTTCCGGACGTGATGGCCGTAGGAACCGGACGTCACGAGTCCGACCCTGCGGCCGTCGAGCCAGATCCCCTCATCGCCCGATGCGTCCGCATCCTCGGCATCGACCTCGAGGAGCACGAGCAGCTCGGAGACGCCCGTTTCGCGTTCGCGTCGCGCCGCCTCGGCACCGATGAAGTCGCCCTTGTCGAACGCGACGAAGCGATCGAGGCCGGACATGCCCGCCGTGTGCGCCTGCGTGAACTCGGTGGACCAGATGCCGTAGCCCTTCTCCAGCCGCAGGCTGTCGACCGCCCGGTCGCCGATGAGCCGCAGATCGCTCGCACCACCGGCCTCGCGCAGCTCGTGGAGCAGCGTTCGGTGCTGCTCGGTCGGAACCGAGAGCTCGTATCCCAGCTCACCGGTCAACGAGATCCGCCCGACGACGGCTCTCGCGGTTCCGACGTCCATCACGCGGCACGTCAAGAACCCGAACCCCTCGTTCGACACGTCCTCGTCGGTGAACCGTTCGAGGATCCGGCGAGACTCCGGACCGGAGATCGAGAACCCCATCCAGCTGTCGGTGATGTTCCGCACGTCGACACCGGTGACGGGAAGATTTTGACGGAACCAGCGCAGGTGCCAGTCCTGGAGGTAGTACGAACCCGTCAACCAGAAACGATCCTCGTCGAGCCTAGCGACCGTGAGATCGCCCATCAGCCGTCCCGCCTCGTTCAGCATCGGGGCGAGGCGGATGTTCCCCACGGCGGGGATGCGGGACGACAGCACGTGATCGAGCCACGCCTCGGCATCGGGTCCGGTCACCTCGTAGCGGGCGTACTGTGCGATCTCATATGCGCCCGCGGCGGTGCGGACGGCCTCGACTTCTTCGGCGACGATCGGCTCGGCGTTGGACCGCCCGAGCGTGAAGTGCTCCTCGAAGTCGGGCGAGGGCGCGAAGTACAACGGCACCTCGAGGCCCCAGTTCACGGTGAAGCGCGCACCCTCCTTTTGGAAGGCGTCGTAGCACGGCGTCGTCTTGAGCGGCCGCGTGGCGGGAAGCTCCTCGTTCGGGAAGGCCATGACGAAGCGCCGCGCGTAGAACTGCGCCGTCGTGTCGAGCAGGTAGCGCTCGTCGGGCGCGTACGGACCGAAGCGAGCGACGTCCATGCCGAACACGTCGTAGCCCGGGTCGCCGTCGACGATCCAATTGGCCACTGCGAGCCCGATCCCTCCGCACTGGGAGAACCCCGACATGCACCCGCAGGCCGCCCAATAGTTCGGGATGCCCGAAACCGGTCCGACCAACGGGTTGCCGTCGGGCGTGAACGTGAAGGCACCGTTCACCCACCGTTTGATGCCAACCGACTGCAGGACCGGGAAGCGTTCGAACCCGATCGAGAGCTCCGGCATGATCCGGTCGAGCTCTTCCGGGAACAGCTCCCGGCCGAAGTCCCAGTCGGCGCCCTCGACCTTCCAGTGGCGCGGGTTCTGCTCGTAGATCCCGAGGAGCACGCCGTCGCCTTCCCGCTGCAGGTACGTGAAGCCCTCGAGGTCGGTGACGGCCGCCATGTCGCCCTCGATCGCGGCGACTTCCGGGATCTCGTCGGTGACGAGGTAATGGTGCACCATCGGCACGAGCGGATGATCCACGCCCACCATCTTGCCGACCTTGCGAGCCCACAACCCGGCCGCGTTCACGATGTGCTCGGCGGTGATCGAGCCCTGCTCGGTCTCGACCCTCCACGCGCCCCCGGGGAGTTGGGTGAGCGAGAGCACCCGATCGTGCTGGATCACCTCGGCGCCCCGCTTGCGTGCGGCACCGGCGTAGGCCTGCGTGGCGCCGTTCGGATCGAGGTTCCCTTCGAGGGGGTCGAAGAGTCCCCCGTAGAGGCCCTTCGGGTCGATGATCGGGACCATCGTCACCGCTTCGTCGGGCGTCAATAGGTAGGCGTCGGTGTCCTGGGTTCGGAGCCAGTCGAGCTCGGACTTCAACCACTGCCACCGCTCGGGCGTGCCGGCGAGCTCCATGCCGCCCGACATGTGGAGTCCGACGCTTCGACCGCTCTCCTGCTCGACCTGGGGGTAGAGGCCGATCGTGTACTTCTGTAGCTCGGCGACCCTGGTGTCGCTGTTCATCGCGTGGAAGCCGCCCGCGGCGTGCCAGGTCGAGCCGGCGGTGAGCTCCTCGCGCTCGATCAATGCCACGTCCGTCATGCCACGGAGCGTGAGGTGATAGAGGACACTGCAACCCACGATCCCGCCACCGATGACGACGACCTGGTACTGATCCTTCACGCGCCGTGCTCCTCCTCCAACGCCGGGATGGAAACGGAGTGTAGCGAGCGAGGCTCCCGGAACCGTGCGGAGTGACGACCTCAAGTGGTACCCCCGGTCACATCCGACTCATGCCACGATGTCGCAGGTCGTGGCAGACTTCGCTTTCGCGAAGCTGAACGGGGGTCACGGATGGAGCGATGGGACGGTCGGCCGTGACGCTTCGGGTCCCCTGCGCGCACTGCGGACCTCGACCGTCCGTCGAATTCAGCTTCGGCGGGGAGGTCCGCGCGATCGAGGCGCCCGACCTCGAGACGGACTTCGCGCGCGTGTTCTTGCCCGAGAACCCGGCCGGTCCGCAGGAGGAGCGCTGGTATCACGCGCTCGGCTGCCGCACCTGGACGACCCTGTTCCGCGACACCCGCACGAACGAGTTCGGTTGACGTGGGCTCGATCCGCTTCGAGGGCCGGGCGATCGGCTTCGTCGAGGGCGACACGGTTGCCTCGGCGCTCTATCGCGATGGGGTCCGGACGTTCTCGCGTTCGCTCAAGTACCACCGCCGCCGCGGCTTGTACTGCGGCACCGGCGACTGCCCGAACTGCCTGATCACGGTCGACGGCCAGCCTGCGACGCGTTCGTGCCAGACGTCGTGCCATGCCGGAATGGCGGTGGTGCGCGAGGACGGTTGGCCCTCGACCGAACACGATCTGCTGCACGTCACCGACTCGCTCCACCGGCTGATGCCCGTGGGCTTCTACTACAAGACGTTCGTCCGGCCGCGGTTCGCGTGGGAGGTCGCGGAGAAGGTGATCCGACGGGCCACCGGTCTGGGTGCGCTGCCCCAGACGCAACGGGCGGAGCGCAAGGTGGTTCGGAACGTGCACTGTGATGTCCTGGTGGTCGGAGCGGGGAGCGCGGGCCTGGAGGCCGCGCTTCGCGCGGCCTCCGACGGCGAGCGCGTGTTGCTCTGCGAGGAGTCGACGATCGGTTCCGCGATCGCGGCGGGTCCGTCGCTCGACCGCGTGCGAGCGCTGGAGGCGGAGGTCCGAGCGCTGCCGCAGGTCACCGTGCTGGAGCGCCACGCCGCGATCGGCATCTACGAGGGGATCGAGGTGCCCCTCGTAGCAGAAGACGAGCTCGTTCGCGCTCACCCGGGTCGCGTGGTCGTGGCCACGGGAGCCGCGGAGATCCATCCGGTGTTCCCCGGGAACGACCTGCCCGGGATCTGGTTGGGCCGCGGGGCGGCGCGGATGGCCGGCGTCCACGGGGTGCGCCCCGGCGACGTCGCCGTCGTGGTTGCAGGCGCCGAAGAGGCGATCGAACACGTCGCCACCCTGCAAGCCGCAGGGGTGCGCGTCGTCGCGGTCGCGGCGCCGGCCGCGCTCGCCGATCGCCTCCCGGCGGGCGTGGGCGAGATCGTGATCGACGGGGTGGTGCACGAGGCGCGTGGCGGCAAGACGCTCGGCTCCGTCGTGCTGAGGCGGGGCTCGCAGAGGAAGCGCTTCGCATGCGACACCTTGGTGTTGTCGCTGGGTCTGGCGCCGCGTGACGCACTCGCGCGGATGGCCATGCCAGGCGAGCCGGTCGAGCTGGTGGGGGACGCCGCGCTCTCCGACGCCACTCCCTCGAACGGCGACGGCGGCACCGCGTGTCTCTGCGAGGACGTGTCCCTCCACGACCTGGACCAGGCGTGGGGAGAGGGGTACCGCAATGCGGAGATCCTGAAGCGCTACACGACCACGACGATGGGGCCGTGCCAGGGCGCGATGTGTAGCCGCGCGCTGTCGTGCTTCGTTCGCGACCGCGTCGGCGTGTCGGCCGGCGGTTCGACTCTGGCCGAGCCCGTGGAGGGCGGGCTCGCGCGCGTGGCCGCTCGCACCACCGCGCGCCCGCCCGTGCGCGCGGTGACGTTGGAGACGCTCGCGGCCGGCGTGCACGAGCTCTACGACAAGCGCACCTCGCTCCACGAGGTGCACCTGGCCGCCGGCGCCCGGATGGACCGATCGGGAGGCTGGCTGCGGCCGCTTCGCTACGGCGATTGGCGCGAGGAGTACCGGGCCGTTCGGGAGCGCGTGAGCGTGATGGACGTGGGAACGCTCGGCAAGTTCACCGTGGCTGGCCCCGACGCCGCCACCCTGATCGATCGGATCTTCCCCTGCCGCACCGCCGACCTGGTCGCGAGCCGCTCGCGGTACGTCCTCAGCCTGGACGAAGCCGGCTACGTGATGGACGACGGATTGCTGTGCGCGCTCGGCGACGGGACGTTCTACCTCAACTCCACCTCGGGTGGCGCCGGACGAACGGAGAAGCGCCTGCGCGACTTCGCCGACCGGATGGGGCTCGAGGTCCACGTGTTGGACCGCACGGCACAGTGGGGCGCGATCAACGTCGCCGGTCCACATGCGCGCGACCTCCTGGAACGCCTCACCGGCGATCCGATCGACGCCGTCACGCTCCCTTACCCGGGTCACGCCGACATCACCGTCGCGGGCGTCGCGTGCCGCGCGATCCGGACCGGGTTCGTCGGGGAGCTGGCGTTCGAGCTGCATCATCCCCGCTCCCGCGGTCCCGAGCTGTGGAGCGCCCTGGTGCGCGAGGGCGCGGCCTGGGAGCTGCGGCCGCACGGCCTCGACGCGCTCGAGCTCCTCCGACTGGAGAAGGGCCACGTCTACCTCGGGCAGGACACGCTGCCCGACGACACGCCGGCGAAGCTCCGGATGACGTGGGCGGTCGCGATGGACAAGGAGTGGTTCGTCGGGAAACGCGCCCTGGAGCGCATCGCCGCGTTGCCGGTTGCGCGGACGTCCGTGGGCCTGGAGTTCGACCGGTCGCCGGAGAATGTCGCCGCGCTGCGAGGCGCGCCGCTCTTGGTGGGCGGGCACGTCGTGGGTCGCATCACGTCGGCGGAGCGATCGCTCGTCCTCGACCGCGCGATCGGACTGGGCTGGATCCGCACGTCGTCGGAGGGTGGATCCCCGACCGCCCTCGACGTGGCAGGCGACGGCGGCGTCCGCGCGCGCGTGGTGCCCACGCCGTTCTACGACCCCGCCGGGGAGCGGCTCCGTGGCTGAGCTCCGGATCGTTTCACCTCCCGTGATCGCCGTGCTCGCCTCCGCCGACGCGATCGATGCACTGCGCGCCCCCAGCGGCGCGACGTTGTGCCGGGTGGCGCCGCGGGAGGCGCTCGTCGTCGGCGACTCCGAGCTGTCTGCCTCCGACATCGTCCTCGACGAGCCGGGAGCGATCGTCGAGGACGTGACCGACGGCTGGGCGGGGTTCGAGCTCACAGGCGACGACGCCCGTGAAGCGTTCGCGCGGCTCTCCGAGCTCGAGCTTCCCGGGGAGGGGTTCGTCCAGGGAGACGTGGCGCGGATCGGCGCGAAGGTCGTGGCGACCACCGGCCGCGTCACGATCGTGGCGCCGGCCATGCTCGGCGCGTTCGTCGAGGAGCGGATCCGCACCGACTGCGCGGAGCTGCTGGCGTGACCGGGCTCCTGCGCCGCCACGAGTTCCTCGGCCGCCGCGAGCTCAGGTCGCGCTATGACGTGGTGATCGTCGGCGGCGGCGTGAACGGGCTCGCGCTCGCGTTCCACCTGGCGGAGTACCACGGGATCCGCGACGTCGCCGTGTTGGAACGTCACTACATCGGCAGCGGCGGAAGCGGGCGCAACACGCAGGTCCTGCGCGCCACGTACAACACCACCGAGACCGTGCCGCTATACGCCACGAGCCTGGGGATGTACCGAACCCTCTCGCAGGAACTCGACTACAACGTCCTGTTCAGCACGCAGGGGAACCTGGATCTCTGCCACTCGACCGACACCTTGCAGGTCGAGCGCGAAAAGGTCGCGATCCAGCGCCAGTTCGGGGTCGACACGCAGATCCTCACGCCCGACCAGGTGCTCGAGGTGTGCCCGCTCGTGGATCTGACCGCGGGCGGAGAGCTGCCGGTCATCGGCGCGTCGTATCACCCGCCCGGGGCGTTCGCCCGGCATGACTCGGTCGTGTGGGGTTACGCGGCGGCCGCGCACCGTCGTGGCGTCGCGATCCACCAGGGCGTCGAGGTGATCGGGCTCGACGTGGCCGGCGGCGCATGCACGGGCGTGCGGACCACGGCGGGGCCCGTCTCGGCGGGACGGGTCGTCTCAGCGGTTGCCGGGTACTCCTCCGAGCTCGCCAGGATGGCCGGATTGCGTCTGCCGATCGAGACGATGGCCCTGCAGGCGTTCGTCACCGAGGCGTACACGCCCGTGTTGTGGGGTCTCGTGTCCTCGATGGACCTATACGTCTATGCGCAGCAGACGGCGCGCGGCGAGCTGGTCGTGGGCGGCGAGACCTTGCCGTACAACACGTACTCCACGCGCTCCACGTTCGAGTTCGCGGCGGAGACGGCGAAGCGCGCGATCCAATTGCTTCCCTTCATGGCGAAGGCCCGGCTGATGCGTCAGTGGACCGGGCTCTGCGACATGACCCCGGACTCGTCGCCGCTACTCGGTGAGTCCGAGGTCCGGAACTTCTTCCTGATGTCGGGCATGGGCACGTGGGGGTTCAAAGGCGCGCCGATCTTCGGCAAGACGATGGCCGAGATGCTCGCGACCGGACGCGTCGACCCGCTGATCGCGCCGTTCGCCCCGGACCGGTTCCGCAACGACCGCATGGTGCCCGACGCCGCGAGCGCCGGCACCCACCGCTGAGCGAGAGCAACCCCGGTTCAGACCTCCGTCTCGGAGTGCTCGCGATACTCGTAGCCGGACATCGCCTTGCCGGTCGTGGATCTCCACTCCCGCTCTTCGATCGGCAGCTTCCCCAGCACCTTGGCCATCGCACGAACGTGACCCTGCACGGACCCGCAGCACGATCCGATGTAGTTGATCCCGGCGTCGTTCGCCCCATGGGCGTAGTCGGCCATCTCGCGGCGGGAGAGCTGCAGCGGATCCAACCCGTAAGGGAAGTTTCCGGTCGCGGTGAAATCCGGCTGTTCGGCGGTCGTGCGGAACGCTACCGGTTGCGCGGCAACGTATCCCGAGACGGCACCACGCATCTCGATCGCGATCGGGAGCATCTGCTCGGGCGCGTTCAGGCAGTTGACTCCGACGATGTCGGCGCCCGCATCTGCCAGCGTGCGCGCGCAATCGGCCGGCGTGTCCCCTTCGTAGGAGACCGGCACCGGCTGCTCGAAGGACATCGTCGCCATCACGGGCAGGCCGGTGAGCTTGGCGCGCTCGACGAAGAGCGCCGCTTCACCAACGAAGGAGAACGTCTCGCCGATCCAGAAATCGACCCCTCCGGCGTCGATCTGATCTTGGAGCTGCCGGTCGAAGAGCGCGCGAACATGATCGGCGCTGGCCGGATCGGCAGGATCGTACGCCCACGTGAGACAGAGATTGCCGGCGACGAGCGCGTCGCCTTCGGCCGCCACCTGCCGTGCGATCTGCACCGCGTTCCGGTTGATGTCGTCGACCTTGCCTTCCAGACCGACGGTCGCGAGCTTGTCGTCGCTCGCGTAGAACGTCATGGTCTGTAGCACGTCGACGCCGGCGCGGAGGAACTCGCGATGCAGCTGCGCCAGCGCGTCGGGGTGCTCGATCACGACCTCGGGTGTGAAGGGACCCGCCTGCACGTATCCACGCTTCTCCATCTCCAGCAAGTAGCCGCCGTCTCCCAGCACGGGGCCCTCCGCGAGCCGTTCCAATATCCCCTTCGGCATGTCGCTGACCGTCCTCGCTCTCGATGTGTTCGTCCGGTCACGAAGTCTAGTGACGACCCATCCCACGGCCTTGCGTGAGGGTTGACCTCAGGTCAGGTCCGAGCGCCAGGCCGCCGGCATCCGCCGCGTGAAGCGAACGTCGGCCGCCCCCAGCCACGAAGCAAGCTCGTGGATCGATCTCGTCACCGACGGACCCGCGGACGCCGGTGCGCCGGGCTCCGCGAACACCGCGTTCACATGCAAGATGCCGGTCGCACGATCGAAGCGTGGGTCGATGCGCCCGATCAACCGGTCGCCGTGCAGGATCGGCATCACGAAGTAGCCGAACTCCCGCTTCGCCTTCGGCACGTAGATCTCCAGGCGGAAGCGGAAACCGAACAGCTCCTCCGCGTGATCCCGGTCGGAGATCAGATCGTCGAACGGGGACAGCAACACGGTTCGTGGCCGGAACGGTCGTTCCACGACCTCGGCGTGCGCATACCACTCCCCCTTCAGGTCGGCGACCGTGGCGGGGATCGCGACCCCTTCGCGGATCAGCTCGCCGAGAGCCCGTTCCCAACCCGGCGGCCGTCCGTCGAACGCCCATCCGAACTGCTGGGTCTTGGCGACGCCCCACGCGCGGAGCTGCCGGTCAACGATCGAGCGCGCGATGACTCGTTGGGACGGCGAACGCTCGTGCATCGGGAGCCGGCGTTCCGCCAGGTCCCACAGCCGCTGCAGGCCGTCCCGGCCGACGATCATCACCTCGCCCCGGCTCCACAGCGCCTCGAGCATCATGCCGGTGAAGCGCCCGTCGTCGTTCCACCCGCCCGTGCGCCACCCCTCGAGGGTCCGATCCTCGAGGTCCCGGGTCCGTAACGGTCCGCGGCGACGGAGCTCGCGCAAGACGTACCGCCGGAACGGGGCGTTCGCCACCAACCACTGTTCGATGTAGCGGCCGCGGGAGGTGTCGCGACTGCGTCTCATCGAGGCACGGTGGAGCGCGTAGTCCGAGGAGGGCACGATGTGCGCCCAGTACTCGAACAGCGAGCGCTCCTCCCAGAGCAGACGTTCCAGGTCGGCGACGCGGAATCGGTTCCCCAGACGGCTCCAGAGGACCAGGTGCTCGGTGCGCGCGACGACCCTCGTGGGATCCATCTGCACCATCCCGAGGTCGTGCACCGCGTCGGCGATCGAACGGGGCCGTGGAGCCGAGAGGAGCTGCCCCATGACGGCGAGTCGACGCGCTTTGCGCAGATCGATCTCGAGAGGCGCTCCGCTCACGTCTGCGGACCGGTGTCCGCGTCGTCGCCTTTGAACCGGTCGCGCATGCGCTCGAACGCCCCGGGACCCTCGTACTGGGGCGGCGGGTGCTGGGACGTCAGCTCCGACTCGACGACCTCATATCGGTGTCCGAACTCCACGACGGCGGCTTGGACCACGCCCGCGACGGGTAACGCCAGGAACGCCGTCAGGACCCCACCGAGTGATCCGCCGATCAGTGCGGCGGCGAACGCGAGCGCGGGATGCAGAGCCATCGTCTTCGCGGTGAGCCGGGGGCTGAGCAGGTAGTTCTCGATCTGCTGGTAGACCAGGACGTAGGCAAGAGCCGCGATGCCGGCGGGCAACGAGTACAGCACCGCCACCAGTACCGGTGCCGCGCCCGCGATGTAGGTGCCGACGATCGGGATGAACTCCGCGACCAGACCTTCGAAGATCGCGAGCGGCGCGGCGAAGGGAACCTTGAAGACCCGCAGCGAGATGTACATCCCGGTTCCGTTGATCACCGCGAGCAGCAGCCGCGAGTAGAAATAGCCGCCGGTCTTCTCGATCGCCTGCTCCCAGATGAACAGCACGCGTTCCTGGCGCTGCGGCGGGAGCACGCTGCACAGGGAACGCCGGAGCTTCGGTCCGTCGGCCACGATGTAGAACGTGAAGAGCGCGATCGTTGCCCAGCGGAAGATCCCGCCGAGGATCGAGGCCGCGATCCCGAAGACGTTGCCGGCCAGGCTCGTCGCGGCGCCGGCCAGCTGCTGCGCGTTCTGCTTGATCTGGTCGGTCAGGTTCTGCGCGGAGACGTGCCAACCCAGATCGTTCGCCCATTTCACGAGCTTGTTCACGAGATCGGGCGCGGCGGTGATCAACTGCTTGGCGCCGCTCACCACCGCCGGGATGATCAGCGCGACCAGCCCGATCACCGCGAGACCCACGATGAGGAAGATCAGACCCGTCGCCGAGCCGCGGCGCCACCCTCGCTTCGCGAACCAGTTGACCCCGGGCTCGAGGGCGAACGAGAGGAAGAACGCGGTGAAGATGATGCCGAAGAAACTCGTCAGCTTCCCGGCCAGGCCGGTGAACAACAAGACGATGATCGCACCGAGGACGAGCACCAAGATGCCTCGGAGCGTCAGCTGACGCAGGAGCGCATGCGCCCACGTAGGCAGACCTGGGTCTTCGTTGTCCTCGGGCGCGCTCGTGTTCCCCTCGGCCAATCCGGTCGTCCCTCCGCTCCGTCGTCAGAAGGATGCTGACGCATCCGAGGGTGCGATGCACGCCTCCCGATCAGCCTCCCGTGATGGCCTCTGCGAACGACGCGAAGTTGTCGACGTAGCGCTGCGCGTCGTCATCACTCATGACGATCGAGGTCGTCCAGCTCTCCCACTTCGATCCCGGTGACTTGAACACACCGCGGTTCAACTGCCAGAGCCACGCGAGTTGCGGCACGCGGTCGTCGATCTCCCAGAGGTCCCGGTACTCGCGGATCGGCGTGGACCGCCAGTCGATCGAGCCTTTCGCTCCAAGACGCTTCATCGCAACCGGCAGCCGATGTTCGGCGATGACGTCCTCGCAGCCGGCCAGGATCGCGTTCACACGCTCCAGCTCGCCGTACGCATCTTTCGTCAGGACCTCGGTCAGGTTCACCTTGGCGGCGGCCATCGTGAGCGGGTTCCCGTTGAACGTGCCGACCTGCTCCAGCTCTCCGCGGATGACCATGCCCATGGCTTCCTCGGTCCCGCCGATGGCCCCGCAGGGCAGGCCGCCTCCGATCGCCTTCGCCAGGCAGATCAGGTCGGGGACGACGCCGAACGCCTCGACGGCACCGCCGTACGCGAGCGTGCAGCCCGTCTTCACCTCGTCGAATGCAAGGAAGACGCCGTGACGATGGCAGAGATCCTTCAGCGCCTGCAGATACCCGGGGTCAGGAAGCACCAGACCGCAGTTGGTCATCGCGGGTTCGACGATCATGCCGGCGATCCGGTCCGGATGCTCCTCGAACGCTCGCCCCGCCGCCGCGACATCGTTGAACGGCACCGCGAGCGTGAGATCGACGACATCCGCCGGGATCCCAGGGCTCTGTGGCACCGACGCGGGACGCTCGCGCGCACCCGCCTGGTCCTTCGACGGGAAGACCGACACCATCAGGGAGTCGTGGTGGCCGTGATAGGTCCCCTCGATCTTCAGGATCAACTTCCTGCCCGAGCTGGCCCGCATGATGCGCACCGCGTCCAGCGTCGACTCCGTGCCCGAGTTGCCGAACCTCCACGATGGCAGTTGGAACCGTTCCGCCAACTGGTCGGCAACGACCAGCGCGTCCTCGGTCGGCTGCGCGAAGTGCGTGCCCAGACCCACTCGCTCGCGGACCGCTTCGACGATCTTCGGGTGCGCGTGGCCCATCACCATGACGCCGTAGCCGTTGTGGTAGTCCACGTACTCGTTCTCGTCGATGTCCCATATATGCGAGCCGTCTCCGCGACGGACGTATATCGGGTGCGGGGGCCACGATTGCCACGACGAGCTCACACCCCCCGGCAAACGGCGCTTCGCCTCCTCGCGGTAGGCCAGGCTCCCCGCGTGTTTGTCGTCGAGCGCCACGGTCTCTCGCTTCGTGAGCTCCTCGACGAGCGACGGCTCGATCTCGACGGACTCGCGGACGCTCATGTACCGGCTCCGATCAGGTCGTCCACGATGTCGGGGAACGAGCACACGATCAACGACAGGTGTCCGTGCTCTTGGAAAAGGCGCGCCTTCGCGGTCGGGATGTGCGCGGCGAGCCATTCCCCGTGGGCGAACGGCACCATGCGGTCCTCGGCACCCTGCCACACCGTGACGGGCACGCGGATGTCCGTAAGCGCGAACCCCCAGTCGCGGACGAATGCCATGTCGTCGTCGAGCCACCCCCACACGCCGATGCTCACCGCCTCCTTGAGCATCGCCGTGGCATGCTCGGCGAACTCGCCGGTCAGCGCCTGGACATCCACGGGAGAGACCAGCCCACCGAGCTCCGCGGCAAGTCCGTCGGGGGTCACGTGCGCGAAGGTATCCGCGAACTTCTCGAGGTACAGGCGAAGCGCATCCTCGCCCTCGACGGCCGCGCCCATCTCTTCGATGTTCTCGTCGGCCATTCCTGCCAGGAAGTCGAGCCCCTCTGCATCCCATGGGCCGGCGCCGGCGGTCGTGGCGCACGAGATCACGCGCTCGGGCAGCATCGCCGCGCACGCGAGCGCGTGCGGCCCACCGCCCGACTGGCCGGTCGTGTAGAACCGGTCGGCGCCCAGATGATCGACGATCGCAGCGGTGTCGCCCGCGCAGTCCGCGACCGAGCGGCCCGCGTCGCGCGTCGAGCCCGCGTACCCGGGACGCGAGTACGTGACGAGTCGCACTCCTCGCGCCGCCGCAACGTCGGCGTACGGAGGGAACGGCAGTCCGCTCGACGGCGTGCCGTGGTGCGCAACGAGCGGCACGCCGTCGGGCGAGCCCATGACATGTACGTCGAGCGATCGTCCATCGTCGAGCGCAAGCGAGAACTCCGAGACGTCCATGTCGCCGCAGCCTACGAGGTCAGGGCGGCCGCGAGCTCCTCGAAGTTGTCCACGTAGCGCTTCGCGTCGTCATCGGTGTGGAAGACCGAGGTCGTCCACGTCTCCTGCTTCGTCCACGGCGACTTGAAGACGCCGCGGTTCTGCTGGAAGAGCCAGGCGACGTAGGTGATGCGCTCGTCGATCCCGATCGCGTCGCGGTATTCGCGCACGGGCGTGGAGCGGTAGATGACCGATCCCTTCGCGCCGATGCCGGTGACGTACGCCGGCAGACCGTACTTCTCGATCACCGCGCCGCACCCGTCGGCAAGGAGCTTGTGGGTCGCGTTGAACCGGTCGTACGCCTCACGCGTCAGGACCTCGGTGAGCGCGGCCTTCGAGGCGGCCATCGTGAGCGGGTTCCCGTTGAACGTTCCGGCCATGTCGTACTCGTCCTCCAGGACGGGGCGGAAGAGCTCTCGGGTCGCGCCGATCGCGCCGCACGGAAGACCGCCACCGATCGCCTTCGCCAGACACACGATGTCTGGCGTGACGCCGAACGCCTCGACTGCTCCACCGTAGGCGATCGTCGCGCCCGTCTTCACCTCGTCGAACGCCAGGAAGGCGCCGTGTTGGTGCAGCAGGTCCTTCAGGTCCTGGAGGTAGCCGGGCTCCGGCAGGATCACACCGCAGTTCATCATGGCCGGCTCGATGATCATGCCGGCGACCTTGCCCGCGTTCTCCTCGAGCGCGCGCCGGACCTCGTCGAGGTCGTTGAACGGCACGATGCGGATCAGCTGCGCGAGTGCCTGCGGGATGCCGAGCGCCTGCGGGACGGTGTTCGGGTGCTCGCGCGGACCGATCTTCGCGGGGTCGGGGCCGACCGAGAACATCAGCGAGTCGTGGTGGCCGTGATAGGTCCCCTCGATCTTGATGAGCATCTCGCGCCCGGTGTTCGCGCGCATCAGGCGCGAGGCCTCGAGCGTCGCTTCGGTCCCCGAGTTGCAGAACCGCCAGAGCGGCAGCCCGAACCGTTCCACCAGGTTGTCCCCGACCGCGTCGAGGTGCTTCGTAGGCTGCGCGAAATGGGTGCCGAGCGCGGCCTGCCGCTGGATGGCCTCCACGATCTTCGGGTGCGCGTGACCGGCGACCATGGCGCCGTAGCCCAGGTGGAAGTCGACGTACTCGTTGCCGTCGATGTCCCACAGGCGGTTGCCCAATCCGTGGTCGACGTAGATGGCGTGCGGGGGTGAGGCCTGCCAGCTGGACGCGACGCCGCCGGCGATCGTGCGTTCCGCGACGTCGCGGTACGCGATCGATGCGCGGTGCTTGGGCTCGAGCCTCGCTTCCTCCTCCTCGATCAGCGCGTCTACCCGATCGAGGTCGATGTCGATCGTCTCCTTGACGACCATGGGGTTTCGCCTCCTGACGACGAACCGCGCGCTCCCCGCGGGACGACCCGCAAGTTGTTATTGAACGGCGGTTCAAACCTTCCCGGATGATACCCCACCGGCCGGGGGCCTGGGAAGCCGGGATCGCCCCCAGGGAGTGCCATTGGTATCGTGGGAGTTGCACGTGGTGGCCGTAGCTCAGCTGGTTAGAGCGCCGGGTTGTGGTCCCGGAGGTCGGGGGTTCGAGTCCCCTCGGTCACCCCAACGAAAACGCTCCGCCGTCGGTTGCTAGACTGCGCCGGGCCTCTAGCTCAATCCGGCAGAGCAACGGACTCTTAATCCGCAGGTTCGGGGTTCGAATCCCCGGGGGCCCACCGAGCTTCCGCTAGATCTACCAGCGACTCTTGGCGATCTACGATCGCGCGCGCTTGGAGAGCTCCGAGCAGATGGAACATCTTGGTCACAAGTTCTCGGATCTTCGCAACGAGAAGCGGTGGTGCAGGACGGGATAGGAAGGGGGGTGCGGAGAGTCGTAAAGCGGAGGACCGCTCCTCGGAGGAGCCCATCCAACGAGCCGTCCGAACTTCGGTCAACCTTCGAAGGTGAGACCGGATAGAGGCGAAGAAACGCCGCACTCCTGGACATCCGATCAACCCCACTGGGAGATCTGTTTGAGCGGATAGGAGATGGACCACAAACAAGCGCTCGGCCTCCTCCGTCCACCTCACCGCAGCCGCCACTTGGCACCCAAGGCACCCGGGGCGCACGATTCCGGAGGACCCTCCACGAAAGCGGAGCCTCAAGCGTCCATGGAGCACGTGGAACGATCATCGAGTCTTGCCCAGGATGTGGACGCGAAGGCGACCGCCGTACCGCTGACCTTCGAGGACCTCTTCGCAGACCAGCATGCACGGCTCTACCGTGCCCTTTACCTCATCGTCGGGAACAGCCACGAGGCCGAGGAGCTGATGCAGGACGCCTTCCTCCATGTCCTCGAACGATGGGACCGAATCGACAACCCGTTGGGGTATCTGTATCGGTCCGCTCTGAATTCGACGCGCAGCCGGTTCCGACGGCTCAAGCTTTCCGCCAAGCGGACATTGACGCCCGGCCAACCCGAGGATCCCTTCGCCGCCGCCGACCTTCGCGACGAGATGGTCCGAGCGCTCAAAGCGCTTCCCGAGCGGCAACGCGCCGCGCTCGTGCTCCTGGAACTCCTCGACTACCGGAGCGAGGACGCCGCCGAGGTCCTCGGGATCACCGCGGCAACCGTCCGGTCGCTTGCTTCCCATGGTCGAGCTGCCATGAAGCTTTCTCTGGAGGCCGACGATGACAGATAACTCGAACCGTACCCTCGAACGCATCGCCAGACGCGTGCCGGTCCCGGAGCCCGCCTACGACCGGCTCCTCCGCCGCCGGGACCGCAAGGAGCGGAATCGGCGGCTCTCCGCCGCGGTGCTCGCGATCGTCCTCACGCTCTTGACCATCACGGGTCTGATGCGTGCCTTCAACAACTCCGAGCGTCCGGCATCCGAGCCGTCACCGACACCGGCGGACAAGGGCATCTTCTCCGGCATGGGTGGATGGATCGCCTACGGCGACGCGTACTCCAAGACCGGCGGGATCTGGGCGATCGATCCGGAACGACTGGGGATCCGCAAGCAACTGAGTACTCGTGGCGGCGGACCCCTCGCATGGTCAAGCGACGGCTCGAAGCTGCTGATCCTCAGGGTGTCCCGACCGGGTGCAACGGCGGACGCGTCGCTATCCGTGTTGAACGCGGACGGGTCCGAGATCCTCTTGATCGATGCAGGTGCTGGCCACGGCATCACAGGCGGGTCGTTTTCGCCCGATGGGTCGAAAGTCCTTTACGAGAGCGGACCCTTCGACGGGACCGCCCCCGACGGGATCTACGTGGTCGATGCGACCGGCGGCTCCCCCCAACGTTTGCTGTCCGCCCGCTGGTATCCGGGTGGTGTTCGATTGTTCGGACAACGGGTTCGCACGGGGCTCATGGGGCCGACGTTCTCCCCCGACGGATCCCAGATCGCGTACATCGACGGCATGGGCGATCACGACAACAGCCTCCGGGTGATGAACGCCGACGGGAGCGGCTCACGCGTCCTATTGAAGGACCACGGGGTGATGCGCAACTCGGCCTTCGCTGGGGGCCTCGTGTGGTCTCCCGACGGCAGCCGCCTCGCGTTCGGTCTGGGTTACATCCCGTACAGGGTCTACGTCGTCGGCGCCGATGGCTCGGGGCTCACGCCGATCGCCGTCGGCGCCCATCCACAGTGGTCACCGGACGGCTCTCGCATCTCGTTCGACAAGATGACCGGGAAGGTCCCGCTCCCCCTCATGATCGCGGACGCCGATGGGACGCACGTCCAACGGTTCGGCCACGCCAGATCCGGTCCGTGGAACCCGCTGGATCGGGCCGAGTCGGGAACTCAGGGCACGTCGGGCACCGCAGGTGCGACGCGCTCCGACGCGCTGACCTACGCGATCGCCGCACTGGCAGCTATCGGCATCGTTGTGCTTTGGCTTCGCAAGAAGCGCAAGACGCGATCCCAGCTCAGAGAAGAGATCGGATGACCCGCCTCGGCCGATCCGCGATACCTCTGGTCGTCATCGGGCTGTTGACGAGTGCCTGCACCTCTTCGACGCAGGCTAGCTCCCGCCCCACTCCGTCGCCGTCCCCCGCGCCGTCGCCGGCGCCTTCGCCGGTCGGTGCCGCGTACACCCTTGGACACTTTCCGGATGTGCCAACGGGTTCTCTCCCCGACTCCGCCACGGGCGCACTTCAGGCCATCCTCGACGCCGCGGTCAAGCAAGGATTGCCGGGTGTGACGGCGACCGTGTTGGTTGCCGATGGTGGAGCATGGTCGGGGGCGGCCGGTACCGCCGACGGAGTTCATCCGATGCAGCCTCGTTCACAGTTCTCGATCGCCAGTATCACGAAGACGGTCATCGCCGCTGAGATCATGAGGCTGTCCGAACGAGGCTTGCTGCGTCTGAGCGACCCCGTTTCGATGCACCTTCCGCCGAGCTTCCACTTCGACACCAACGGGGCCACCATCGAGAACCTGCTCTCCATGCAGAGCGGTATCCCTGATCCAGCACTTCCCTACGCCACGATCGTGAAGGATCCACAACGCGTGTGGACAGCCCAGGAGCTCCTCGCCACCGTTCCCTCGTATCGGTCGACACCGGGCGACCACTTCGTCTACGAGGACGCCAACTACATGCTCCTTGGTCTCGTCATCGAGGAGACGACCGGCGTGAGCGTGGCCGCTGCACTCCGGTCTCACATCCTGGCCGACCAACGACTCTCCTCGATGGTCTATCAGGTCGAGGAGCGACCGAAAGGTCCGCTCGCACTCCCGTTCGGAGGGCAGGTTCAACCGAACGGTGGCGGGGGCTACCTGCCCACGAAGGCAGAGGCAAGTGCCCCGAGTGGGTCCGGTGGCATGGCAAGCGACTCGGGCGCGCTCGCCCTGTGGGGGTATCTGCTCTTCGGCAGGCATCTCCTCTCGCAGCCTTCTCTGAAGGCCATGACCGACTTCGGGACCGGCGCGGCCTACGATCGGTACGGGCTCGGCGTGTTCGACCAGACCAACCTCGCCAACGGCTTCGGGGTCCAAGCGATCGGCAACGGAGGATGGGATGTGGGCGGCTACTCGTCGGCTCTGTCTGTCCTGCCGAGCGAAGGGATCGTCATCTCGGTCTTGACCAACATGGCGGGTGATCCGGTTTCGTTGGTGTTCCCTGTCGTTCAGGGGCTGGCTACTGTCCTCGAAAGGTGACCGTCCCGGTCACAAACCGCCCCGCGGTGCAGGCGCGCGGCTTCGGCAACATCTACACGGTCCGTGCCGACGGGAAACGGGGCTGACGCAGCTCACACACAACCACGACGCCGGCGCGACGAACGACTTCGGTCCCTCGTGTTCACCCAACGGCACTGGCGTCACGCAGGTGACGAGCGGTCCGCTGACCGACCAAAACACCGATCGGAGATCACACGTCATCGCGACGGTGTAGGTTCCGGCAACCCCAGCGAGAACGCGATGACGGGGCACCGCCTCGGCTCGAGGTTCCGAGAACTCCTCGTCTTCAGGCGCGGATGACGACCGGTGTTCCCATCGGGACTTGCTTCAAGGCAACCATGTCGTCGTTGAAGACACGGACGCAGCCGTGAGACACCATCTGACCCCGATCGGCGGGATCCGATGTGCCGTGGATCGCCATGCGCCCCCCGCCCGGCCAGTCCTTGATCACCTGAGAGAAACCGGAAAGCCCTAGGGCGAACACACCGTACGGACCGAACGGGCTCGCCTGCGGCACTTGAGCCCATACATAGAACGTTCCCAGCGCCGTCGGGGTCTCGGGGCGACCGATCCCGACATCGAAGCTCTCGGTGAGCTTGCCGTCGCGGTAGTACCGAAGCGTTCGGGCGGACAGGTCGACGATGATTCGCTGCCGGATCTTGTGCACGACCACGTGCGACTTCTTCACCCAGCCGGCGGCGCCATCGGGGCGGATCGGGAGCAGGATCCTGAGCCATGCCCCACCGTCCGCGTCCCGTGCGGTCTTCGCGACCAGGAACTCGAGCGGCTGACCGAACGCGTTCCGCGTGGGGAAGACGAATCGCCGCTCCGTCGAGGTCGAGGGACCGTTCCAGATCGCGATGTTCGGTGTTCGCGCGCGGGCTACGAACGTGCCGCGGGGCAACACGGGACCCGGTCCCGACTTGACGGGGTCCGCCACGTTCGAGACCGGGTAGGGCACGACGGAGACCTGGGGTGAGGGAGGGGCCGTCGTCGCGGGAGCCTGGGTGCATGCGACGCTCCCAAGAGCGAAGACCAAGGCTGCGGCTGCCAGACGTCGGGGGGTCATCGCACCGATTATGCGTCCCCGGCCGGGGAAGGTCACTCGTCCGAAGGACCGAAGGTCACGTGAGGAGACGCTAAGCTCCTGGTCGCGCCGCTGTGGTGGAATTGGCAGACACGCGTGGTTTAGGTCCACGTGGGCTCGCGCCCGTCCGCGTTCGAGTCGCGGCAGCGGCACCCCAGAAGTTAGACGGCTCGCAGGCGAGCGCCGGCCGGCTCGAGCGGTTTGACTTCGCACGGCAACAGGACCACGAACCTGGCGCCGCCACCGGCGCGATCCTCGATGTTCGCGCTTCCGCCGTGGAGCTCCGCGAAGCTCCGCACGAGCGACAGGCCGATCCCCACACCGCGACCGGCGGCCGTGGGCCCTTGTCGGAACGGATCGAACAGCGTGCCCTTGAGCTCCTCGGGAACCCCGGGTCCCTCGTCTTCGATGACGAGCTGGATCCCATCCTTGCGCGCGGCCACGGAAACGTGGACGGGCGTTCCGCCCGGCGTGTGCCGCGCCGCGTTCACCAAGAGGTTCTCGACGATCCGTTCGACCTTCGCGGGATCGATGTTCGCAAGGAGCGGCTGGCCCTCGATCCGCACGGGGTGCGTGTCCATACCCGGCGCCTCGCGCGCGACCCGGCGCACCATCTCGCCGATGTCGGTGGGTTCGCGCTCGGGATGCACCTGGCCGCGATCCAGCCGCTCGAGGTCGAGCATGTCGTCGATCAAGCGGTTCATCTTGCGACCGCTCTGTTCGATCATCTGATACAAGCTCTCGACCTCTTCCGCCGTGAGGTCCAGCTCGCTCCCGCGACGCAGCGTCGACATGGCGCCGATGATGCCCGCAAGCGGACCCTTCAGATCGTGGGACACCGCGTGGAGCAACGTGTCCTTCGCGTCGTTCATCTCACGCAGGCCGCTCGAGACCTCGTGCTCCTGCTCGGCGCGCTGCCGTTGCGCCTCCAGGATCTCCCGGAGCGTGGCGAGCAAGAGCGCGAACGCGACGAACACCATGAATCGAGCGGCCGAGTTCCAGTACGGGACGACGTCGTGCTCTGCGTTGGGACCCAGGAGGTCGGCGACGAGGCTGCCCACCGTGGCGACGAACGCCGCGCCGATGCCGACGCTCCGCCCGAAGTTCCACGTCACCAGGCCGACGGGCATCAGATAGAACAGCGAGAATGAGATCCGTGGCCCGGTCAGGTAGTCCAGAACGAGCAAGGCGATGGAGAACGTGATGCCGACGGCGTAGACGAGCCCTGAGGACTTCCCATCGAAGAATCCCTCGGCGCGTTGCAGCTCATGGCGCCCACGGGGCGCGCCAGCTCCGGCTTCAGTCGTTCCGCCCACGCAACATTGGTCGGCGGGTTGAGGGCCTACCTTGAGTCGGGTATCCCCACCAGGTCCCGCAGCGCCCGGAACGCCCTCCCCCGGTGGCTGATCCGGTCTTTCTCGGTGTCCGAGAGCTCTGCCATGGTCTGGTCCCAGCCCGCCGGGACGAAGATCGGGTCGTATCCGAACCCACCCACACCTCGGCGCCTCCCGATCAGACTGCCTTCGCAAGCGCCCTCGGCCGAGAGCTCCCGGCCATCCGGCCACGCGATCGTCACCACACAACGGTAGCGGGCGCTGCGTCCGCTCCCCGGAACACCGGCGACAGCCTGCATCAACGCCCGGAGGTTCTGTTCGTCGGTGGCGTCCTCGCCGGCGAGCCGCGCGGAGCGTGGCCCCGGCTTGCCACCCAACGCGTCGACCTCGATCCCGGAGTCGTCGGCGAGCGCGGGCTCTCCGAGGGCGGCGGCGACCGCGCGCGCTTTGAGGAGCGCGTTCTCCTGGTAGGTGGCGCCGGTCTCCTCGACGTCGGGCCACAGACGGTGGAGGTCGTGGATCGTCAGCCAGCTCACCGGCCAGTCGGCGCAGATCCGGCCGATCTCGATCAGCTTGTGCTCGTTCCGGGTCGCGATGGCGATGCGCGGAGGGAACGACATGCTTCCCGGATCAGGTGCCGAGTGCGTCGTGCTGGATCTTGGTCAGCTCGGCGATGCCGGAGGAAGCAAGCTCCAGGAGGGCATCGAGGTGGCTCCTGGTGAACGGCTGACCCTCCGCCGTCCCCTGCACCTCGACGTAGTCGCCGGATCCGGTCATCACGACGTTGAAGTCGACGTCGGCGCCGGCATCCTCCTCGTAGCAGAGATCCAGGCGAGCCTCGCCGTCGACGAGCCCGACCGAGACCGCGGCGACGCTGTCGATGAGGACGTCGTCCTGGACCAGTCCTTCGTCCGACAGCCCGCGGAGCGCGATCGCGAGCGCGACATACCCGCCGGTGATCGAGGCGGTTCGCGTTCCTGCGTCGGCCTGCAACACGTCGCAGTCGATCGTGATCGTGCGCTCACCGAGCCGGCCGAGATCGGTCACCGCCCGGAGCGAACGGCCGATCAGGCGCTGGATCTCCTGCGTACGCCCACCGGGCCGTCCCTTGTTCACCTCGCGGGGGGAACGCTCGCTCGTCGCCCGCGGGAGCATGGAGTACTCACCGGTCACCCAACCCTTCCCGGTGCCCTTCAACCAACGCGGGGCATCCTCCGAGATGGACGCGGCGATCAGCACCCGGGTCTTGCCCATGGAGAACAACACGGAGCCGTCGGCCCACTCCTGGTATCCGAGCTCCCAGGCGACCGGGCGCAACTCGCCGGTCGCGCGTCCATCGGGACGCGTCATCCGCCGACCCTCCATCGGCGCCCACCGCGTGCGATCTCGATCGTTCCGTCGAACGCACCCGCGGCCTCGGCTCGCGAGTCCTCCGGATCGAGCGTCGGCCAGATATGCGTGAGGACCAGCGTGTCGGCGGCGGCGCGCGCCGCGTGCTCGCCGGCCTGGCGCGCCGACATGTGGAACGGCAACAACCCATCGTTGTGCTCCCACGTCGCCTCGCAGAGGAAGAGATCGGCGTCCCGGGCCAGCTCGACGACCTCGTCGCAGGGTCCGCTATCCCCCGTGTACGCAAGGACCTTCCCGCCGGCCTCGATGCGATATCCGAGCGATCGCACGCCGATGTGGGTCATCTCGTAGGAGCGGATCCGGAACGGTCCAAGCTCGAAGTCCGCTCCGGCGGCGGTGCTACGGACGTCGAACGTGTCCGCGGCGACGTCCACACCGTCCTCCGAGATGAGGCCGGACATGTGACCCCAGAAATCCTCGGGAGCCACGAGCGGCATGCCGGGTTCACCGAGCCCTCCGTAGTGCCGGGCGTAGAAGCAGGGATAGATGTCGACGAAGTGGTCGGGGTGCGCGTGGGTGATCAACAAGGCGTTGATGTCGGCGATACCGATGTGCTCCTGGAGCCGCGCGAACGTCCCGGTGCCGGCGTCCACCCAGAGGTTGAACCCGTCGTGGCGAACCAGGTAGCCGCTGGTGGCGCCCGCGGGCCGTGGCCAGGTCCCGCCGGAACCGAGGACCGTCAGTTCCACGTGCCACCTCCAACGGGTTGGGCCTGCGCGGCTCGGACCTCCAAGAGCTCCGGTCCCAAGAAGACCTCGGCCAGACGCTGGAACAACGCCGGATCGCCGGTCGCGAGGAACGCGTGAACGGGCGCCGTCGTCTCGTCTCGTTGCAGACCCGAACCCAGGAGGGTGGCGTAGACGTCCTTCGCGGTCTCCTCCGCGGAAGAGACCAGCACGACGTCGGGACCGAGCTCCAGTTGGAGCAGGCCCGAAAGCAATGGGTAGTGCGTGCATCCAAGGATCAAGGTGTCGATACCCCTCTCGACCAACGGCACAAGATACCGCCGTGCGGCGGCCCGCAGCGCATCACTCGTCGTATCTCCGCGCTCGACGTGCTCCACGAAGACCGGACAGGCCCGGGAGTGGAGCTCGACCGAGGCGCCCGTCACCTCGATCGCGCGGTCGTACGCACCGCTCGCGACGGTCGCCACCGTGCCGATCATGCCCACGACGCCGTTTCGGGTCGCGTGGACCGCGGCGCGGGCGCCGGGGTCGACCACCCCCACGACCGGGATGCCGGCGCGATCGGCGATGTCGCCGATCGCGGAGACCTCGACCGAGTTGCAGGCGACGACGAGCATCTTCACGTCGCGATGGACCAGATAGTCGGCGATCTCGAGTGCGTAGCGTCGGATCTCGTCCACGGGTTTCGGCCCGTACGGGAACCGCGCGGAATCGCCGAGGTAGATCAGTGGCTCGTGCGGCAGTAGATCGAGGATGGCGCGCGCGACCGTGAGTCCGCCGACACCGGAATCGAACACGCCGATCGGCCGAGGGTCGGTCATAGGCCCGCTACCACCAGAGGGACTCCGCGACGCCCTTCTCGGCCGTTTCCAGGTCCTCGGCCCACGCTTCGGTCGACAGGTACTTCCAGCCGCCGTCGGCCAGGAGACAGACGACGTCGCCGGCGTCGAGCTCCGAGGCGATGCGTTGCGCGACGTGCACGACCGCGCCCGAGGAGATCCCGGCGAAGATACCCTCCTTGGCGGTCAACTCGCGGTTCGTCCGCAATGCGTCGGTCGAGTTCACCAGGAACTTCCGGTTCACCTGCGAAGCATCGAAGATCGGCGGCACGAACCCGTCGTCGAGGGATCGCAAGCCGTAGACGAGGTCGCCGAGCTCGGGCTCCGCCGCGATCACCTGGATGTTCGGGTCGTACTCGTGCAGCCGCCGGCCGTTGCCGGTGAGCGTGCCGCCCGTCCCCATGCCCGCGACGAAGTGCGTGATGCTCGGGAGATCGTCGAGGATCTCCGCCGCGGTCCCCTCGTAGTGAGCGAGCGGGTTCGCGGCGTTGCCGTACTGGAACGGCATGAAGTACTTCGGATCCTTCGCCAAGCGGCGCGCGACCTCGATCGAGCCGTTGGTGCCCTTGTCGCCTTCGCTGAAGACGATCTCGGCGCCGAAGAGCCGCAGGAGCCCGATCCGTTCCTGGCTCGCGTTGTCGGGGATCACGACCGTGAGCTTGTACCCCTTCCGAGCGGCAACCATCGCGAGTGAGATGCCGGTGTTGCCCGACGTGGGCTCCAGGATCACGCGATCGGGCGTGAGCTCACCCGAGGCCTCGGCGACCTCGACCATCTTCTTCGCGATGCGGTCCTTCGTCGACCCGGTGGGGTTGTTGCCTTCGAGCTTGGCCCACAGGCGCACGCCGGACTTCGGGGACATGTGTGGCATGCCCACGAGGGGCGTGTTGCCGATGGCGTCGAGGATGTCGTCGTACCGCACGGATCGAGTATCCCAGCGACCATCCGAAACCCGGGGAAGGGTTACGGGTGCCAGGCGTTCAGAACGTCGGAAGTCCAGGGCCCGTAGCTGCCGCCCGATGCGAGGTTCTCTGCTTCGGGAACGGTGTACTCGTGCACGTCACGCGCTCGATCGAGGAGACGATAGGCGTCGGCATCCATCACGAGTGAGTTTCCGCTCGAGTAGTCCAGGGCCACCCGCCTCGCCTGGCCGGCGATGTTGGCCTCCACCCATGAGTGACCGAACCGCACGCCTTCGAGTGGGCCTTGGCCCATGAGGGTTCCCTGGATCACGGTCACGTTCTCGAGGCCGAGCGCTCGGGCATCCGTCGCGAGCGTCAGCGCGGCGCGGTAGCAGTTGCCAGGCCCCTGGGCCCTGATCTCCGCAGTGACGCGGGTCCACGCTGGCGTCGTCCGGTCGAGACCGATGGAAGGCGTGTGGCCGGCGGATGTCGATAGGATGATCCCCACGAGGACGGCCATCACGGATCGCACCCCCCGATCCGGCAGCGGCGTCGCCGAAGTCCGAGCGCTCGCCGAGACGTTGAATGCCGCCAGCGATCTCCCCCATGTTTGATGGGGAGCGAACGATGGAGCCCGGAGCGCGGGGCTCAACATCGGAGAACCGTAGCGAGAGGGGCAGTTCGAGCGATACCAGCCGTCGGCCAGACCGGGGGTACGAAGGTCTTCGATCTCCTAGGTCGAAGGGCCCAGATCGAGTCGGAAGTTCAGACCCCGCGCACGGTGGACGCCGCTGTCGAGTTACGCCCAGAAGTCGGTCAGCGGTCGCGCGGTGTTCGCGCCGGCGAGATACGCGAGCCCGAGCCCATCTTCGATCGTCCGAAGCAAGCTGTAATGGGTGAAGTGTCGTCCCCCACCATAGGTGCCGGGACGAACGAGGGGACCGGAGGCGGCGAGCAGGATGTTGTGCCGATTCTGGTACGGCGGGTCTGCGCCCTCGTCATAGGTCGTGAAGATGACCCCGTCGGTTCCGAAGGCCGGCGACGCCTCGATCTTCGGGATCTCGCGCTGCAGGAACGCGTCGTACTGCCCGAAGCGGTTGCCCGATCCGAAGCACGGATCGTGGCCGTTCTCGCAGTCGTTCGGCACGATGAAGTTCACGTCGGCAACATCGCCCGACGCCGCGGCCGCATCGAACGCGGTCGTGTCGTTCGACGCGGTCGTGCCCATCGGCACCACGTTGTCGATGCACTCCTGCTTGGGCGCCTTGTTCTCGTCGTACACGCCCCCAACGATGTCGTCGTAGTAGATCGCGGGGTTGTGGTGCGCGCCGTAGACGTTGCCGGTCCACGCCATCCCCGAGTCGATGAAGTCGCAGGGGCCGGTTGCCGACTCCGCCCACAGCTTCCATGTCAGTCCCGCCTGGTCCAGCTGGTGGAAGAGATTGTTCACGTCCTGATGGCACTTCACCGGGAGGTTGTTGTTGACGTCGCAGCGTGTGTATTGCCCGCTCGTCAACCCGATGTAGTTCGCGAGCGATCCGTCCGCGTGGAAGGAGTAGTAGTTCGTCTCCCACGCGGCGTTGGGCTTCAGCGTGTTCACCAAGTAGGGCGTGCGCCTCGCTCTCAACTGCCCGAGCGCCGTGTTCTCGCCGATGATGACGAAGACGTGTCCGAACGCCGGGACGCCTTCCCTCCCTCCGAGGGTCCTGGATCGCGGTGACGTGGCGGATGCGCTCGAACCGAAGAGCGACATCGAGGCCGCCAGGATGAGACTCAGGATGACGGACGTGACGTGCGTGCGACGCATGATGGCCTCCGGGTCGTTCGACGAAGCGCCGACCCTAGCGAGGGCATCGTGAGAGCCCGGTGAGAAGACTGGACACTCCTTCCCCAGACCCGCGGACCCGTTCCTCGATGGGAACGATCCGCCTGATGCGAAGGGGAGGGCGGTCGCCCGCCCTCCCGCTCGACCGCCGGAACTTGGGATCAGGCGCCGGTGGCGGTGGACCCGGGAGCTTGAGGCGCGCCGCCGAAGCCGTCGATCGTGTCGGTGACGGTGAAGCTCGCGTCCACCTTGACCGTGACGTCGGAGCCGTCCGCCTTCTCGACATGTGCCTCGTACGGCGACCCGTCGGAGTCGGTCTCGACCCGGATGATCGTGCCTCCGGGTACCGCGTCGAGCGCGGCCGCCTCCACCTTGTCCGCGGTGGTGCCCGTGAGGAGCGTCTCCCCGGGGCCGTGCGTCATCTCGGCGGAGCCACCGCGGCCGAGCTCGATGCGCTCGAGCTCGAGGTGTTGCCTGCGGCCTGCGCGACCTGATTACCGACGAGGATCCCGCCGCCCACCAGTCCCGTACCGACCAGCGCAACCGATGCGATCCAGCGCCGTGCCTTCGTGGTTCGAGTGCCGTCCATCTCCGTCTCCTTCCTGAAGCGACACCGTGTCGCCTCAGGTTCAGGCTGCGAGATGGACCTTGGCGGGCACTCCGAACGGCCTGAGACCTTGCTGGGATCTCCGAGCGGCCCTTCGGAAGCCTAGGAGCCGCCGGCGACGGCGGGGAGGATCGAGACCGTATCGCCTTCCTTGACCTCGGTCTCGAGCGAGCCGAGGTAGCGCACGTCCTCGTCGTTCACATACACGTTGATGAATCGGTGGAGGCCGCCGTCTTCGGCGAGCACGTTCTTCGTGATGCCGGGGTACTTGCCCTCGAGGTCAGACAGGACGTCGCGGAGCGTCGCGCCATCGGCGCCGACCTTCGCCTCGCCGTCGGAGTGTTTGCGCAGGATCGTGGGGAGCTTCACGGTGACGGACATCTTCGAGGACTCCTTACTCAGCTCGGGCGGGAACGCCGCAGAACGCTTCGTAGTCGATCAGCTCGGTAATGGTCGGCGCCTTGCCGCACACCGGGCAGTCGGCGTCCCAGCGGATCTTCACTTCCTGGAAGTCCATGTGGAGGGCGTCGTAGAGCAGGAGACGGCCGACGAGCGTCTCGCCTTCGCCGGTGATGAGCTTGATCGCCTCGGTCGCCTGGATCGCCCCGATCACGCCCGGGAGCACACCGAACACACCGCCTTCGGCGCAGCTCGGTACGGTTCCGGGTGGCGGCGGCGTGGGGAACAGGCACCGGTAGCACGGCGCGTCCTGGCCCGGAAGGAACACGGTGGCCTGGCCCTCCCACTGGTAGATCGAGCCGTACACGAGCGGCTTCCCGAGGAACTGCGTGGCGTCGTTCACGAGATAGCGCACCGGGAAGTTGTCGGTCCCGTCGATCACGACGTCGTACGGCTCCATCACGTCGAACACGTTGTCGCTGAACAACAACGTGTCGTGGCCGACGATCTCGATCGTGGGGTTGAGCGCCTGCAGATGCTCGACCGCGCTCGCGACCTTGGGGCGGCCCACGTCCGGGGTCGTGTGCATGATCTGGCGTTGCAGGTTCGTGACGTCCACGCGGTCGAAGTCGACGATCCCGAGCTTGCCGATCCCGGCGGCCGCCAGGTACAAGGCGACCGGCGATCCGAGCCCTCCCGCCCCGATCACCAGCACGCTCGCGTCGAGCAGCTTGCGCTGCCCCGCTCCGCCGATGTTCGGCAGGATGATGTGGCGCGAGTAGCGCTGCACCTGATCCTCGGTGAACATCGGCGTGGGTCGGTTCGTCATGCGATCGTCAGCTCCTCTTCCTCGACCTCGCCGTCCACGATGAAGAAGGAACGGAGCTCCGGCTGCTCACGGTCGGCGAGCGACAGGACCAAGTAGCGCGATTCGGGATAGAACGCCAGCCGGCGGTCGGTCTCGGAGGGGTAGGCCTCGGAGTGCGTGTGCGAGTGGTAGATGGCCCACAGCTCCCACCCCTGCTCCTCCATCTGATCGAACACGCGTAGCTGCTCCCTGCCGTCCAGGCGATACGTCACCGGGCTGGCATCCGCGTTCTTCATGGGGAAGATCTTCACCGGGCGCCCATCGCTGTCGGCCGCGATCACGCCGCAGCACTCGTTCGGGAACTCGCGGAGCCCCTGCTCCACGATCTCCTTGAAGAAGACGCCGTCGAAGTCGGTCATACCCTCACGTGTGCGCGCTCGGGGGCGTGCGGAGCCCGCCCGTTGCAGGTGCAAATCCTACCAAGGGGCTGGATTATTCCGGTCACGCGGACAGGCGGCCGTCCACCGAGATGTGGCCCGGCTCGCCGGCCACGACCTCTCCGATCGCGGAGTGAGCGACGCCTCGCGCGTCGAGCGCGACGACGAGCGCGTCGGGGTGACGGGTCGCGATCAAGAGGCCGCCCGAGGTCTGCGCATCGGCGAGCACCAGCTGCTCGGGTTGCGTCAGCGCTCCCCACTTGGTCGTGGCGTTCAGCCATGCGTGGTTGCGACGTGTCCCACCCGACACGACGCCCCGCTGGGCGAGATCGAGCGCGCCGGGGAGCAGCGGGACGAGCGCGGCTTCGATGCGGGCCGCCACGCCGCTCGCCTCGAGCATCTTCCGCAGGTGTCCGAGCAGGCCGAACCCCGTGACGTCGGTGGCCGCAGCGGCGCCGGACCCGACCATCGCGGAGGCCGCGGCGGCGTTCAACATAGTCATGGTCCGCACCGCGGCCTCCACCTGCTCCGCGGTCGCGCTCCCCTTCTTGATCGCCGTCGCGATCAGGCCCGTGCCGATCGGCTTCGTCAGGAAGAGCTGCTCGCCCGGCGCCGCGGTGGAGTTGCGCACCAATCGGTCGGCCTCGGCGAACCCCAACGCGACCATCCCGTAGATCGGCTCGGTGGCGGTGATCGTGTGACCGCCGACGACCACCGCTGCGGCGTCCGTCGCCGCGTCCTGGCCGCCCTGCAACACGCGCGCGAGCAGATCGAGCGGCAGGTCGTCGACCGGCCACCCGGCGATGTTCAGCGCGATCGCCGGCACCCCACCCATCGCGTAGACATCGCTGAACGCGTTCGTCGCGGCGATGCGCCCCCAGTCGTACGCGTCGTCGACGATCGGCGTGAACACGTCGACCGTGGCGATCAACGCCCGCCCGTCGCCGAGACGCCACGCCGCGGCGTCGTCGCCGGTGTCGGCCGAGACGAGGACCTCTTCGGGCATCCGCGCGACCCCGAGCTGACCCATCACCGTACCGAGGTCCGCCGGGCCGAGCTTGCACGCACAGCCGGCGCCGTGGCTGAACGCCGTCAGTCGCACTTCCGCTGGCATCGTCGGAGCTTACGGCAACAGCCCCCGATCACCTGCGAGACTGTGCGCCGTGCGAGTCGTGGTGGTGGGGCACGTCGAATGGGTGTCGTTCGGATCGGTCGACCATGTCCCCCGCGCCGGTGAGATCGTGAACGCGACCGAGACGTGGGACGAACCCGCCGGCGGCGGGGCCGTGGCGGCCGTCCAACTGGCGAAGCTCGCGGGAGCGTGTGACCTGTTCACAGCGTTCGGCGACGACGACCTCGGCGAACTGTGCGAACGTGGCCTGACGGCGCTGGGGCTGACGGTCCATGCGGCGATCCGCGACGCGAGCACCCGGCGCGCCGTCACGATGATCGACCACGGCAACGAGCGGACCATCGTGACGCTCGGCGAACGCCTGGAGCCACAGGGTATCGACGATCTCCCGTGGGAGCAGATCCGAGGCGCCGACGTCGCCTACGTGACAGCGGGCGATCCCGACGCGTTCCAGGCCGCGCGTCAAGCTCGGCTGATGGTCGTGACGAGCCGCGCGCTGGCGCCGCTGCTGGCATCGGGCGTCGTGCCCGACGTGCTGGTGGGCAGCGCTCGGGATCAGGCCGAGATGTTCGAACCTGGCTCGTTCGGGCCGACGCCGACGCCGACGCTCTTCGTGAAGACGTCCGGACTCGCGGGCGGGACGTGGGAGCGTGACGGCGAGAGCGGCCGCTGGAAGAGTCCGTCGATCACACAGGACGACGACCCGGACACGCCCGCCGACGCCTACGGCGCGGGCGACAGCTTCGCCGCGGCGCTGGCCTACGCATTGGCCGCGGAGATGCCGGTCGCCGCCGCCATCAAGCTCGCCGCTCGGTGCGGCGCGGCCTGCGCCTACGGCAGAGGCCCGTACACGGCGCAGCTCACGAAAGCCGACATCGAAGCCCCCTAGTCTGTATCAGACGAGGCGATCTCCTCTACTGGGGCGGGAGGATGACCTTGCGCGACTGCGGATCGACCACCACGGGGATCATCTGCAAGGCGGTCGGCGCCGGACCCGCGATCGGCATCGCCCCACGGGCCGGATCGAACTCGGCGCCGTGGCATGGGCAGAACAGGATCCTGTTGCTCGGGTCATAGCCCACCAGGCAACCGGCGTGCGTGCACGTTCGGCTGTACGCGACGACCTTGTTGGTCGCCAGGCGAACGAGCACCGCGGCTCCGATGCCTGGCGCCGTGAAGCCGATGGCCTTGCCGACCGGCAGACGATCGAGCGTCGTGATCGTTCGCCCACCGACCGACGGTGAGCTGCCGGAGCCCGTCGATCCGCTCGGGCCCGTCGACCCTCCCTGCGCTTGCGTCCCGCCGATGATCGTCGATGAGGCGGGACCCGCGAGCGCCTTCGACACCGCAGCGACGCCGATGGACAGGCCCGCGATCACGCCTCCCCGCAGGAACTGTCGGCGATCCATCTCGTCGAGGACTTCCACGGGCCCTCGCACGCGACCGTTCCGCGCACGCTCCATCTGCCACAGCGAGGCCAGCAGGGCGATCCAGGCGACGGCGTAGACCGAGTCGGAACCCAGGAAGTATGGGTGTACGTGCCACGTGGCCGAGAGCAGGAGCGTCACGCTCACCGCGATGCCGCCGAAAGCAGCCGTCAGCGGCGCGACCCCAAGGAGCGTCGCCGACCCGATCGCGATCTCGAGGAGCGCGATCCCGACGCCGGCCAGGACCGGCGCCGTTTCCAGGATCGACAGCAGCGGTCCCGCCGGCGTCCCCAAGGCCATCCTGTGCAGCTGCGCGCCGATGTAGGTCGGGCTCCCCGCGTGGAGGAAGTTCGGGTCGAACAGCTTCTGCGCTCCGGCGAACAAGAACGTGGCGCCGAGGAACGCACGCAGGATGCGTATCGCCCACGCCATGTCGCTCCAGCCTTGGGCCAGCGAGCGTTCCCTCCGGGTGTGGCGCGCGCTGCGGCCCTTGTCCGGCCGTCGCTGGGCCGTCTTGACAGTGCGACGCGACGCGATCTTAGTCGTCATGCGACCAGTCTGCGGGTCGGCGGGTTAGCCGTTGTTTGGACCCATGTTTGAGGACGGTAAGAACCGTGAGCGGCACGCATGCGCGGCTGGCACCATGGTGGTGTGCGGATCCTGTTGATCGAAGACGACCGGCGCCTGGCCGAGTTGCTCGCGAAGCGCTTACGGGCGGAAGGCCATCAGGCCGAGACCTGCGACAACGGGGTCGATGGCCTGAAGCTGGCGTCATCGTCCGAGTTCGACCTGGCGATCGTCGACGTGATGCTCCCCCGGATGGACGGCGTGACGCTGACGTTGAAGCTCCGCGAGCAGGGGCACGATCTCCCGGTGCTGATGCTCACCGCCCGGGATACCGTCGATGACCGCGTCACGGGCCTGCGGGCCGGCGCCGACGATTACCTGGTCAAGCCGTTCGCATTCGCCGAATTGCTGGCTCGGCTGGATGCACTTGCGCGACGAACCACCTTGCCGAACACCGATCGCACGCTCGCGTTCGGCTCCGTGTCGTTGGATCCGGCCGCGCGACGCGTCACCGTGGATGGTCTCGAGGTCGAGCTGACGGCGAAGGAGTTCGACCTGTTGCAGTGCCTGATGGAGCACACCGGCCGCGTGCTGACCCGCATCGAGCTGAAAGAGCTGGTCTGGGATTTCGCGTTCGATGCACAGACGAAGGTCGTCGATCTATATGTGCACTACCTGCGGAGGAAGCTCGGCGGCGCGGGGGACATCATCCAAACGGTGCGTGGCGTCGGTTACTCGGTCGGTCGCTGATGTTCCGCTCGCTCCGCTCGCGGATGGCGGCGTCGCATGCGTTGGTGCTCACGGTCATCCTGATCGCTCTGGGCTTCGGCCTGCAGCTGGTGCTGGCCCGAACGTTGGATCGCAGCGCTACGGACGACCTTTTCGCGCTGGCGAGCGGCCAGGCCGAGCGGATCGAGGAGGTCGGCAACGTCATCCCGCCGTTCGACTCGGATGTGCCGTCCGCCGCATCGACGCGGATGGCGGTGTACCGAGCGCCCGACGACTCGCTCGTGGGCGAGCCGTCGGAAACGCCCACCTGGCTGCGTCACTACCCCGCGGACGTGACGGACCTGACGGTGAGCGGCGAGCGTGTCCGCGTCGTCACGGTTCCCGCGGTGATCGACGGACGAACGGTGGCGTGGGTCGCGGCCGGCCGATCGTTGTTCGCGGAGGATCGCCTTGTCCATCGGGTCCGGTTCCTTCTGCTGGTCGGCGGCGCGTTCGCGATCGTCGCGAGCCTCGTCGCGGGCTGGTGGCTCGCGGGCCGCGCCGTCCGCCCGGTCCAACGGGCCTACGAGGCCCAGGCGGGATTCGCGGCCGACGCGTCGCACGAGCTGCGTACGCCGCTCACGTTCATCCGCTCGGGTGTGGAGGTGCTGGCCGAGCGCGACGAAGAGCTCGGCCGCGACGTGCTCTCGGAGGTCGACTACCTCACGGGGCTGACGCAACGTCTGCTGCTCCTGGCGCGCGCCGAACGCGGAGCGGTGACCCTCGACCGCACATCGATCGACATCACCGCGGCATGCCGCTCCGCCGCACGCCGGAGCGAGATCGCGGATGCCAACCACCTCACGCTCGACGGACCCGAGGGGCTCGTCGCGAGCGGCGATCGCGTGGGGATGGAAGCGGCGCTCGATGCGATCCTGGAGAACGTCACGGTCCACGGCGGCGGCGTCGCCGAGCTGCGTTGGAGGACGACCGGCGACGAGGCCGTCGTCTCCGTCTCGGACCATGGTGAAGGGCTCGACGCCGACCTGGCAGACCGCGCCTTCGAACGGTTCTTCCGCGCCGACCCGTCGCGAGCGCGCGACACGGGTGGTGCGGGACTCGGCCTCGCGCTCGCCCGGACCCTGGTCCAGGCGCAGGGGGGCCGCATCTGGGTCGAACCCACGCCGGGCGGCGGGCTGACGGCAAGCATCGCGCTGCCGCTCGCCTGAAGGCATACTCGCGGCGTGGACGTCGCGACGTTCCTTTCGAGATACCCGCCGTTCGACGCGCTCGTTCCCCAGGCGCTCGATCAGGTCGCGAAGGACGTGGAGATCGAGCACTTCCCCGCGGGCGCCGTGATCCTCGAGCAGTCGGGTGAGCCGGCCCGCTTCCTGTACGTGATCCGCAAGGGCGCCGTCGAGCTGCTGACCGAAGGCCGGCTATACGACCTCTTGAGCGATGGCGACGTGTTCGGGTTGTTCTCTCTGCTGGACGGCGAGGGCCCGACGTCCACGGTCCGCGCACATGAGGACACTCTCTGCTACTTGATCGGTGCGGACGTGGCCGACGAGGTCCTCGGCACATCCGCCGGCAGGACGTTCGTACTGGGGGCCATGCGCGAACGCCTGGCCGCCGGACACGAGGCGGTCGAGCCACCGGGCGTCCCCTACCGTCCGGTCGGAGGGTTGCTCCGCCGGCCCGCCGTCGTCGCCGATCCGGGGATGACCGTGGC
>JBOGVK010000252.1:0-8111 GCA_050692375.1 Actinomycetota bacterium | reverse complement strand
GTCCAGATCAAGGTGTTCCTGATCTCCGGGGCCTTGGCCGGATTGGTTGGGATGCAGCAGATCCTCGGCCTCAACAACTATCTGCCGTTGAACTACGAAGCCGGACTTGGATTCACCGGCATCGCGGTGGCGTTCCTCGGTCAGAACAATCCGTTCGGCATCATCGCGGCCGCCATCATGTGGGCGGTGCTGTCGCGTGGCCAGGACGCCATCCTCATCGAGACCTCGGTCCCGGTCGAGATCATCATCATCCTGCAGGCGATCCTGATCCTGACCGTCGTGATCGCGTTCCAGGTCGCCAAGCGGCAGATCGCGCGCCGCCGGCTCAGGCTCGCCGGCGTGCAGGACCAGGACTTCGACGACGCCGACGAGGAGGCCGCCTGATGTTCTCCAACCTCGGCAACGCGTTCGCGACGGCGTTCGAGTACTTCACGATCATCTATCTCACGGGTCTGGGCGGGCTGTTCAGCGAGCGATCGGGCATCGTGAACATCGGCCTCGAGGGCATGATGATCATCGGGACGGTCTCCGGCGCCTATGGGGTGGTGCATTGGGGCCCGGTCGGGGGCCTTGCGTTCGGGTTCCTCTGCGGCGCGTTGTATGCGCTGATCCATGCGGCGGCGACGGTGACCTTCAAGGTGGACCACATCGTCTCGGGCGTGGTCATCAATCTCGCCGCCGTCGGCGTCGCGCGCTTCCTGTCGCAGCTCTGGTTCGGGCAGGCCACGCAATCCAATCCGGGGGAGCCGCACCTGCACACCCTCAACATCCCCTTACTCTCGAAGCTGCCGTGGGGGTTGGGCGCCGCGTTCCAGAACATGTCGCCCATGGTGATCGTCGCGTTCTTGTTGGTCTTCCCCGTCTCCTATCTGCTGTATCGAACGCGGTTCGGTCTCCGGCTCCGATCGACCGGCGAGAATCCGGAGGCGACCCGGTCGTTGGGCGTCGCGGTGGCCCCGATCCAGTACGCGGCGGTCATGCTGTCCGGCGCGTTGGCCGGACTGGCGGGAGCGTTCCTCGCCTTCGAAGTGAACGATCACTGGCGCGAGGGCCAAACGGTCGGCCTCGGGTTCATCGCGCTCGCCGCTCTGATCCTTTCGAACTGGGACCCGAAGCGGTTGCTCGGGGCAGCCATGCTCTTCGGGTTCGCGCAAGCGATCCCGTTCTGGCTCAACGACGCGCCGATCATCCGGCTGCTGCCGCCCGAGTTCGTCAGGATGATCCCGTACGTCGTGACGATCGTGGCGATCGCCGGGTTCGTCGGGAAGGTCAGACCGCCCGCCGCCGCGGGAAGAGCGTACGAGGGCGGCGGCTCGCTCTGAGGCGCTACACGGTTCCGTAAAGCCGGTCCCCGAAATCGCCGAGACCCGGCAGGATGTAGGCGTTCGCGTTCAGTTGGCGGTCGAGCGCGGCCGTCACGATGGGGACGTCGCGGTGATCGGCCTCCATGCGCGCCACGCCCTCCGGTGCGGCCACCACGCAGACGAAGGTGATTCCGCGAGGGGCCGCCTGCTTCACATAGGTACACGCGGCCGATCCGGAGCCGCCGGTCGCGAGCATCGGGTCGAGCAGCAGCGCGTGTCGTCCGCCCATGGGCGGAAGCTTGGCGTAGTAGTCGCGAGGCTCGTGCGTCTCCTCGTCGCGCTCCATCCCCAGGTAGCCGACCATGGTGCCGGGGTAGAGGTCGGTCACGGCGTCGAGCAGACCGAGACCCGCTCGGAGCACGGGGATCGCGACGAGATCGACCCCAAGCGTTGAGCCGGTGAACGGTTCCAGCGGCGTCTGCACCTCGGACGGGACCAGGGGGAGCTCGCGTGTGGCCTCGACCACCAGGATCGCGCCCAATCGTCGGGTCAGCGACCGGAACTCGGCCGGGCCGGTCCGCTTGTCGCGCAACCTGGTCAGGATGTCACCCACGAGCGGATGGTCCACGACGGTGAGCGGCATGGCGCGAATCCTATCGGGAGCGGAGGCTTGTCACGCTCGGGCCTGGGGTGGCAGGATGGCCGACACATGCGGGACTTCTTCTCTGGCTGGTTTACCTACGACGGGCGCGGCCCGGCGTAGTCGCCTGTCGAGATCGAAGCGGACAGCGACCCCGGGCCGGACCCGGGGTTTTCTCATCCCTGGGTAGCCCGTGGTCCGAGGGAACGGAGGACGACATGGTCGTCGTGATGAAGCAGGAAGCGTCGGACGCGGACATCGAAGCCGTCGCCGAGAAGGTGCGCGCCGCGGGCGGCGAGGCATTCGTGTCCCGCGGAACCGTCCACACGATCATCGGCCTGGTCGGCGACACGGCCCGGTTCCAGACCATCCCGTTCAAGCAGATGCCCGGCGTCGACCACGTGATCCAGGTCGGCAAGCCGTACAAGATGGTCGCCCGCGATCTGCACCCCGAGACGACGACGGTGAAGGTCGGTACCACACCGGTCGGTCGCGATAGCTTCACGATCATCGCGGGTCCCTGCGCGGTGGAGTCCGCGGACCAGGCCTTCGCGGCGACTCGCGCCGCGAAGGCGGCGGGCGCCACGATCCTACGCGGCGACGTCTACAAGCCACGGACCTCGCCCTATTCGTTCCAGGGACTCGGTGAGCTCGGCCTTGAGATCCTGGCGGAGTGCCGCCGCGACACGGTCCTGCCGATCATCGTCGAGGTCGTCGACGTATCGCAGGTGGAGCACGTGGCCGAGATCGCCGATTGTATCCGCGTGGGCACGCGGAACGCGCAGAACTTCGAGCTGTTGAAAGAAGTCGGGCAGACGCACAAGCCCGTCATGTTGAAGCGCGGGCTGGCGATGACGGTCGAGGAGTGGCTGCAGGCGGCGGAGTACGTCGCGCAACGCGGTAACTCCGAGATCATCCTGTGCGAACGCGGGATCCGCACGTTCGAGCCCTCTACGCGGAACACGCTCGACCTTGCCGGGATGGCCGTGGCGCAGCGCGAGACGCACCTTCCGGTGATCGTCGATCCCTCACATGCGGTGGGCAAGCACGATCTGGTAGGCCCGATGGCGCTCGCCTCGGTCGCCGCCGGCGCCGACGCCGTGATGATCGACGTGCACGCCGACCCCGACCAGGCGCTCTGCGACGGACCGCAAGCGCTCACCCCCGACGAGATGATCCTGCTCGGACATGAGCTGGAAGCGGTAGCCGCAGCCGTCGGCCGGCCCGTCAATCGCTGAGACCGATCCAGGCGGTCGCCGTCGACGTAGGAACCCAGGAGCTCCCCTCCGCGGCGTAGTCTTGCGCCATGCTCACTTGCCCCACCTGCGGAACGGAGAATCGTGAGGCTGCGAAGTTCTGCGACGGGTGCGGGGGCGCCCTCTCTCAGGCCGAGCCGCGTCGCAAAGAGCGCAAGTTCGCGACGGCGCTCTTCGCCGACCTCGTGGGCTCAACCGCGCTCGCCGAGCAGGAAGACCCGGAGGTCGTGCAGTCGGTCGTCGGGCGCACATTCGATCGCCTGTCCGAGGAGATCGCGCGCTACGAGGGTCTCCTGGAGAAGTTCATGGGTGACGCCGTGCTCGCCGTGTTCGGGGTGCCCCGATCGCACGAAGACGACGCCGAGCGCGCGGTCCGCGCCGCACTCGAGATGCAGGCGGTCCTTTCGGAGCTGAATCGCGGGTTCGCCGCCGAGGGGAAGCCGACGCTCGGGATGCGGATCGGCATCGAGTCGGGCGAGGTACTCGTGGACGTCGAACGCGCATCGGGTCCACGCGACCGGATGCTCACCGGCGACGCCGTGAACACCGCGGCCCGGCTGCAGACCGCCGCCGACCGGGCGCAGATCGTCGTCGGGCCGAGTGTCTACGCCAGCACGAAGGACGTCATCGAGTATCACGAGCTCAAGGTGCTCACACTCAAGGGCAAGGCCGAGCCGGTTCCCGCGTGGCGGGCGCTCCGCATCAAGGCGCGGACACGCGGCGAGCGTCCGCGCCTCGGCCTGGAGGCCCGACTCGTCGGCCGCGACGAGGAGCTCGCCGTGCTGAAGCAGACGCTCAGCCGGGTGGAGACCGAAGGGCGGCCCGCCCTCGTCACGATCATCGGTCCGGCGGGCGTGGGGAAGTCCCGATTGGTCGCCGAGCTCGAAGCCTACGTCGAGGGCCTACCGCAGATCGTGTACTGGCGCCGAGGCCGCTGCCTCGCGTACGGCAACACCTCCTACTCGGCATTCGCGGATGCGATCAAGGCGCAGTGCGAGATCTTTGAGGACGACGCCGCCGAGGTCGCGGCGAAGAAGGCCGACACTGCGGTGCGCGAGCTCTTCGGAGACGGGAGCGTGGCGCCGGAGATCCGAGCGCTCGTCGGAGCGGGCGAGCCGCGCGGCACGAGCCGCGAGGATCTGTTCGAGGCATGGCGCCGGTTCCTCGAGCGACTGGCCGCCCGCTACCCGCTCGTCGTCGTCCTCGACGACACGCATTGGGCGGACGAAGGGCTCCTGGACTTCGTCGAACACGTCGCCGACTGGGCGCAGGGCCCGATCATGGTCGTCACGACGGCCCGCCCAGAACTCTTCGACACCCGACCGACCTGGGGCGGCGGCAAACGCAACGCGGCCTCGGTCTACCTCGAGGCACTCTCGGAGGCCGAGGGAGAGGCGATGCTCGACGATCTTCTGCCCGGACCGATCGCGCCCGAGCTGAAGCGGACGATCGTCGAGCGCAGCGAGGGCAACCCCCTGTACGTGGAGGAGATCGTCCGGAAGTTGATCGACGACGGCGTGCTCCGCGCGACCGAAGCCTCTCGGTGGGAGGTTGCACTCCCGGTCGAGGACGTTGAACTCCCACGCTCCATCCAAGGGTTGATCTCCGCCCGGTTGGACGGACTCCCCGAGGACGAGAAGGCCGCCCTCCAAGACGCGGCGGTAATCGGCCGCGTGTTCTGGGTCGGGGCGGTCGCTCAGCTCGCCGGGAAGACCCCACAGGAGGTCCGCCAGGCGCTCGGACGTCTACGCGTGAAGGAGCTCGTGGTTCCGCACGAGCCGTCGTCGTTCTCCGACGAGCACGAGTTCTCGTTCCGCCACAACCTGATCCGTGATGGTGCGTACGATTCGCTGCCGAAGGCGCTTCGCGCCGACAAGCACGCAGGTGTCGCACGTTGGGCGGAGCAGCAGGCGGGCGATCGCGCCGAGGAGATCGCCGAGCTGATCGCGACGCACCTGCTCGAGGCGCTCAGCTACCTCGACGAGCTGGGCGAGACGGGGAGCCGCCGGGACGAGTTGCGGCGGAGCGCGTTCCGCTGGACCCAGGCCGCGGGGGAGCGGACGGCCGCGCTCTGGCTTCGGTCAGAAGCGGTCCGATGGTTCCGCGAGGCCGAACGTCTGGCCGATGAGCTCCACCTGCCGCCGGCCGACCGGGCCGAGTTCGTCCGCGCACACGTGGGCGTCTCCTGGGGAACGGATCCGATCACGGAGACCGACCGCGTCGTGCGCGGCGCGCTCGACGTGTACGAGGCGACCGGTGACCAGGTCATGGTCGGCTGGGCTTGGGCGCGGCTCGTCATGCCGCTGCTGATGCAGGCCCGCTACGAGGAAGCCGAGACTGCCGGACGGACCGCGGTGCAGACGCTCGAGCCGCTCGGCGAGCGTCCCGAGCTGGCCGACGCCCTTCACCGTCTCGGCTGGTTTCTCTGGCGCCGCGGCAAGAACGACGAGGCTGAGCCGATGCTCCGCCGAGCCGTCGAGATGGCGGTCCATGTCGAAGCGCCGTTGGTCCACGCGGAGTCGAAGCAGACGCTCGCGGTCTGCATCTTCGGGATCGGTCGCTCGGCCGAGGCGATCGACATGATGGAGGACGCGTATGGCCTCGCGAAGGAGGTCGGCGATTTCTCGAACCTGATGCGCTGCTACAACAACCTCCCCGCTGTGCTGGGCGATCTCGTCTCCGACAATCGGCGGGCCGAGGAGGTGCTGCGCGAGGGCCTGGAGCTCGCACAGCGAGCGGGTTCGTTGTCACATATGGGGTGGCTCACCGGGAGCGCCGGCGATGTGCTGTTCCGTCTCGGTGAGCTCGAAGAGTGTGAATCCCTCCAACGGGAGGCGCTCGAGCTCGCCCTCGCCGTCGGTGATGAGCCTCTCCGAGCGATGCGGATGAACGCCCTGGCGGCGGCCGTCCTGTTCCGTGGCCGGCTCGATGAGGCGGAGCCGATCCTTCGCGAGTCGACGATCCTGCTGAACGAGAACCCTGAGCCGCAGAGCCAGATCTTCATCCCGATGTTCGAGGGATATCTCGCGCTCGCGCGTGGCGAGGATGGCGAGGCCGCCGCCCGGTTCGAGGCGATGATCGAGCAGCTCCGAGCCTTCAACGTCGAGATCATCCCCGAAGCGTTCACCGACCTGGTGCGGGCGCTCCTGCGCGCGGATCGGACCGGCGAGGCCGGAGCCTTCCGCGACCTGTCCGAGCACGGTCGCTCGCCCGCGGCGCGCGCCAATGCCACGCTCATCGAGGGACTCCTCGCCGAAGATCCAGTGGAGACCAGACGGCTCCTCGCCGAGGGAACGGCGACCCTCGAGGAGCTTGGCCTACGGATCGACGCGGCCCGTGCGATGGTGGACCTCGGCCGCGCGATGGCGCGCGTTGGGGAGGACGCTCGCCCCGTGTTGGAGCGCTCCCGGGACCTCCTGCTCGAGTGCGACGCGCGCGCGTTCCTCTTCGAGGTCGAGAACGCCATCGCAGGTCTCGGCGCCTGACCGACGCGAGCGGCCGCTCGATCCGTCAACGACGCGCAGGCGAAAGGAGTTACGCGGCGACGTCGGGCGTGAGCTCGACGATGTGACACGTGGTCCGCCACCGGTTGATCGCATCGGCGGGGGGACCCCCACGGCTTTTCCGCTTGTCGGCCAATAGCTTCGCCGCATCCTCCCACTCGGGACCCTCCAGCGTGCGCTGCGCCGCGTAGAACTCCTCGAGCGACGTGTCGCGGAGCTTGCGCCGGGTGATCACGAGCAGCTGATGCGCGTCGGGCACGCCGGGAACGGTCTGCTCCTCCGCACCGGGCTCCTTCTGCGACAACACGTAGATCTTCCCGTTCTTGTAGGCGAACCACGCCGGCGCCGTGGTTCGTCGCCCGCTCGGTGCTTCTGTGCCGATCCAGATGACGTCGGACTTCTTGAGGCCGTCCTCGGTGTCCTGGGAGAGCTTCGCCGGCGCTGCCTGGACGTAGACCGGGACATCGATCTCGCCCACGATCTCGCCGTTCAGGATGAACGAGGCGACGAACGTTCCCGTCTCGTCGAACACGGCGCTGTCGATCGTGTCGAGCTCGGTCGTCAGGTCCATGGCGCCCACCATCCGGCGAGGCTCGGGTCCCCAACGGTAGATCGTGCGCCCCGACGGCCCGATCAGCCGGAACTCCTCGT
Organism: Actinomycetota bacterium; assembly: GCA_050692375.1. Lineage (GTDB taxonomy): Bacteria > Actinomycetota > UBA4738 > UBA4738 > HRBIN12 > JBBQVZ01. The sequence goes on along the minus strand of JBOGVK010000252.1, from coordinate 757 downwards.
TCACGTAGCCCGTCGGCACCTTCCAGGCGCGGAAGACCACGAAGGGGAGGGCGGGGCCGGGCTGGCCGACCAGGTACACGCCGTCGCTCGACGTGTTGCCGTACGCGTCCCAGACGCGCTTGTCCACGACGGCGGCGGCGACCAGTTCCCCCACACTGCTCATGCGCGGGAAGGATAGACGACCGGGCGGGCACGTGGTTCGTTCCGCTACGCGCTGCGGGCGAGCCACAACCGGGGCTCTTCGATCTCGGGCAGCGAGGGCATGGCCTCGACGGAGTCCCACATGGTCGTGAGCGTGGTCTCGTCGGTCTGCTCGACCACGGTGTCGCAGAACGCGCGACCCTGCACGTACTGCTCGCGCTTCATCTCGATCCCGAGCAGCCGTTCGAACACCGGATCGCCGGCCTCACCCTCGCGGTAGCGGCGCATCGCTTCCTCGATGCGGACGAACGAGGGCAGCAGCTCCCGTCCCAGCGCCTGCATGACGTGATCGCCATAGCCCTCGGCGGCCGCCATGAACGCCTGGATCCGGCCGAGCTTGATCCGCTGCTCGTCGTCGAGGACGGCGCCGAACAGCCCTTCCTCGGATCCCATCAACGCCTGCATCGCCTCGGGGTCGCTCGCGTCGATCGAGGACAAACGCTCCTGGATGGTGGACGCATCGATCTTGAGCGTGGAGAGGAAGTCGCTGAGCAGCTCGGCGAACCGTTCGCGCGCCCAAGGGCGCGCGAACTCGAACCGGTGCGTCACCTCGTGC
>JBOGVK010000251.1:0-8013 GCA_050692375.1 Actinomycetota bacterium | reverse complement strand
CCCTGACCTGCGGTACGGTCGAGCGTCACCGACGCCCGGGTGTCGGAACTGGCAGACGATGGCGCCTTAAAAGCGCTTGCCCCTCGGGGCGTGTGGGTTCGAATCCCACCCCGGGCACCACGCAGGAATGGGCGGGGCACCGGTCAGCGCGGCTTGACGACGCCCAAGCGCTCGCCCGGGACGCCGGGGAAGATCCTGCCGATCGCGCCGGTCTCGCAGCGCTTCTCCAGGACCTCGGCCAGGATCACCCGGTAGTCGTTGATCCCGTTCAGGTCGCCGTCGATCAGGTCGAGCTCGGCCAGCCCCGGCCAGCTGCCGTGGACGACACCTCCGACCACGCCGCCACCCAGGAGCAGGACGACCTGGCCGAACCCGTGATCGGTCCCGCCCGAGCCGTTCTCTTCAACGCGGCGCCCGAACTCGGTCAGCGTCACGAGCGTCACGTTCGCGATCATCGACCCGAGGTCGGTGGCGAACGCCGCGAGCGCGCTCGACAGCTCTGTCAGGTGGTCGTGCAGCCACCCGTTGTCCACGGCTCCCATCTCCGCATGCATGTCCCAGTCGCCGTAGTCGACCGCGGCCACCTGGAGCCCGACGTTCGCCTTGATCAATCGTGCGACATCGCTGAGCGCGTCGCCGAGATCGCTGTCCGGATACGCGGCGCCGTTCTCCGGTGTGTAGCCAGCCTCTTGCAGGGCGGCCGTCGTGTTCAATGCGCTCAGCGCGGCTTGCGCCGGCTGCTTGATCGCGTCGGGGGCGCTCACGTGGAGCCCTCGCAACGCAACCTCCCACAGGGCGCGCTGCTCGGCGTCCCACGCTGCATCCAGCCCGAACGAATCCACCGACCACATCGCGAGCTCCGGCGAGGGTCCGAGGAACGACGAGGCGGCCATCCCGCTGCCGACCTGCATGCCCTGGAAGGGCGTGCTGGTCCCGCGCACGCCGAGCACGCGGTCGATCCAGCCGGTGCGCGTCGACGTGCCCGGCGCCGCGCGTTCCATCTCCTCCATGGCGGAAAAGTGCGAGCGGTTCGGCTCGGACATGCCCACCGCTTGGACGACGCCGAACTGGCCGGTGTCCCAGAACGGCTGCAGGGGAGCCATCGCCGGGTGCATCCCGAACGTGGCGTCCAGTGGCAACAACGTTGATTGGGGGATCCCGATGTTCGGACGCCACGTGGCGTAGTTCGGATCGGCGGTCGGCACGATCGTGTTCAGACCATCGAACCCACCACGGAGGGACAGCACGATCAACACGTCGCCGGTGTACGGCGATGTGGCGAACGCGAGCCGGGTCGCCAGCGTATCCGTGACGACCCCCGTGAGCAGGCCGGCAGCGACCGCCCTCTTCAAGAAGGTCCGCCGCGATATTCCGGTTGCGGCGCACCCGCACGGTTTCAGGTCGGAGGAGTTCACGTCGAGGGATCGCTTCGCCGTCACGGTCACCGCACCTGGAAGTACGGGGAGTCGAGGATCAAGGAGACGATCGCAGGCAGCCTTTCGTTGACCGCGTCGGAGTCTTCATCGACGGGCGCGTTCGCCCCCACGTCCAGGAATCCGAGCACCGCGCTCCTGTGGTGGCTGCTGAGAGAACGGAACACGAGCCGTTGCGCCAACAGGTCGAGCAGCTTGCCGTGGGTCCTCGGCAGATGGGCGGGCAGGAGCCGTCTCCGCAGGTCCGGGTGCGCCAGGTCCGAGGGGTACCAGCCCGTCGCGAGCGACATGTGGCTGTGCCATCTGCCGAGCGTGCCGCCTGCGGAACGCCAGGCATCGGCGACGTCGGGATACCCGTTCGGCTGGCTCCATGCCATCGGCGTATCGCCCAGGTCGCTGATCATCCAGTAGAGGCCCTGCAGGCCGTCGGTGCCGCCGGATGGGTCCGGGCCCATCCCCAAGATCCGCAGCGTCGCGACGACGTCCTGCATGGGACGCCGCACCTTGGCGCCGATCGAGGATCCAAACGCATCCGACGTGAACAACTGTTGCAACACGGGCACGATCGCCGTGCCGTGTCTCAGGTACGTGCGAGCGAGATCGCTCACCAATCGTGGGCTCGGCCGATCGCTGACGAATCGCTCACAGAGCTTGGTCGCGATCCGTCGCGCGGTCGCGGGATGATGGGCCAGGTAGCGGACGTAGTCGAGCGCCATCCGGTATCCGTTCGCGTCGCGGTTGTTCGAAGACCACTCGAGCACCTTCACGTGCCCGGTGTAGTGGTAGTCGGGGAAGTACTCGAAGAGGTTCGTTTCCCAGTCGACGCCGAAGCCTGTCATGATCAGCGCGGACTCGTACATCTCGCCTTCGCTGTAGCCGGCGTCCACACCGACGGAGTGGAGCTCCAGGAGCTCCCTCCCGTAGTTCTCGTTCGGGAGATCCTTCGTGGACTCGGCGTTGTTCAGGTACGTCATCATCGCCGGGTGCGTCGCCGAAGCCACGAGCAGTTCGGAGAACCGACCGAGCGCGTGTCGCCTGATCACGGTGCGGTCGTAGTCGTGTCGATTGGCCCACACGGTGTCACTGGGGTTCGTCACGTTCAGGTGGTTCGACCAGAAGTCGACCATCGTCTCGAAGAGTTGCCGCTCGCTCCAGGCGGCGCGGACGATCGCGGCGACCCCCACGTCGAACATCAGGTCCCACCCGAACTCGAGCGCCTGGGTGGCCTCGGCGATGCTCCAGCCCAGTCGGGGGAACCGATCCCCGATCAGCTCGTCGCAGGCACGGTCGTCGATGGTTCTCGGATCGAGCTGTCGTGCGAGCCACCCATCGGCACCCATGCGCCGGATCTCGGAGAGGGCCTTCGGGGTCGGGCCATACGTCGCGCGACGAAGGAGATGCAGGTTCGGATCGTCGGGAACGAACGAACCCGCGGCGTGGGCCTCCGTGAGGTTGCCGAGCAAGGAAGTGATGCCGGTCCCGGCGACGAGGCTGCCGATGGCGGCGGTGCGCAGGACGGCTCGGCGCTCGACGACGGCGGCATCAGGGCGACGTTCGACCGCTGCGCTCCCCCTCATCGACTCGATATCGGTCGCACGACCGAGGGAACTTGAACGGCGATGCCGGATCGCCTCCCGACCAACTCATCGGCGGGGGTCGGGCGCGATAGGCTGCGGCGACCGTCTCCGGATCGAGCGGTTGGATCCGGATGCCGCACCACAGGAAGCTGTCCGAGATGAAGGAAGGTTCTAGGTGAAGGTACTGCCCGCGATCGCGCCGGCCGACCTGCTGGACGAGCTGGCGCCGGTCGTGGCCGCAGGTCTCGACCGGCATCTCGCCACCACCGCCGAATGGTTCCCGCATGAATACGTCCCGTACGAGCAAGGCCGGAACTACCTCACCGATCCCTGGTCGCCCGCCGACAGCAGGCTCCCCGACGTCGCGGGCATCGCCCTCGAGGTGAACCTGCTCACCGAGGACAACCTGCCCTACTACCACCTGAACCTCTGGGACGCGTTCGGTCGCCACGATGGCTGGGCCGAGTGGCTTCGACGCTGGACGGCGGAAGAGGGAAGGCACTCGATCGTGCTACGCGATTACCTGACCGTTACCCGCGGCGTGGATCCGGTACCCCTGGAGCGTGGTCGGATGGAGATGGTGCAGATCGGGTACTACCCATCGTGGCCCGAGCTTGGTCCGCTCGACACGGTGGTGTTCACGACCCTGCAGGAGCTCGCCACCCGCGTGTCCCATCGCAACACGGGTCTCATCACCGACGACGAGACGGCTCAACGGCTGACCGCGCGGATCGCGACCGACGAGAACCTGCATTACGTCTTCTACCGGGATCTGGTGGCAGCCACGCTCGACCTCGATCCATCATCGGCGGTCCTCGCGATGCACCGACAGGTGCTCGGGTTCGAGATGCCCGGCATCGGGATGCCGGACTTCGCCGAGAAGGCGAAGCGGATGGCGACCGCGGGCATCTACAACTTCCGGATCCATCTCGAGCACATCCTCACACCGGTGCTCCTCACCCACTGGCGACTTACCGAGCTCGAGGGGTTATCCGACGACGCAGAGCTCGCGCGTGATGAGATCGTGGCCTACATGGAACGGTTGGAGAGGGTTGGCGCGCGGCTCGACCTGCCCACCGGTCCCGTAGACCAGGTGGACCACCTCGATCCACGTACGTAGAAGTACGTAATCGTCTTGCGGGAAACGGGGAATACCCCGCGAGCCCTCCGAACCCTAGCGTTGCACCTGGCGTTCCATCTCCTTCGTTAGGGATCGGATGAAGATCACAGACCGAACCAGGAACCGGCTGCGTCGCGAGGAGAGGGGCGCGGCAGCCGTGGAGTTCGCGATCGTCGCTTCACTCTTCTTCATGCTCGTTTTCGGCATCATCGACTTCGGTTTCGCCTTCCACTCTTGGAACAACGCCGTGAACGCCGCCCGCGAAGGAGCCCGCACGGCAGCCGTCGATCCGAACGTCACCGACATCACCAACCGCGTCCGCACGGCCGCCTCGACGCTCGATCAGTCCAAGCTCACGATCAGCGTGCTGTGCAGCCGTGGGGGAGCGGGGTTCTCCGCGTGCCCCGCAGGCTCCACGTGGCTCGAAGGAGACATCGTCCGCGTCGTCGTGAACTACCAGTACGACATGATCACGCCGGTCGGGTCGTTCGTCCCCGGTCTGGGTCAGACCCTCACCCTGCACTCGCAGTCGGAGTCGAGGTTCGAGGGTCAATGAGGCGGACGCCCTCCCAAGGGGGAGGACTCATGCACCGACTTCACGAGGAGCGCGGCGCCATCGCGGTCCTGTTCGCGCTGACGATCGTCGTGCTCTTCGCCGCCGTCGCCTTCACGATCGACATCAGTCGTCTCTACCACGAGCGCCAGGTCCTGCAGAACGCCGTGGACTTCGGGGCGCTCGCCGGAGCCCAAGATCTTCCGGTCCAAGGCTCCTCCGCGGCCACCGTCGCGAGCCAGGTCGCACGCGACGTCGCGGTCGCCAACGCTCCACAGGTGGCGACGAGCGGTCTCGCGATCACCTATCAGTGCATCGTTGGCGATCGCGACGGTGACGGTTTCCCCGACGCGGCCGACATCCCGTTCGTCTGTGGTCCGACATCAGGTACCTGGTCCTCTGGGTGGACCACCGCGAACGGACGTTCCAAGCACGCCTGTGACCCGTTCGCCGGAGACAAGTGCAACACGATCAGGCTGAGCACGAGCAACTCGATCCCCTACTACTTCGCACCCGTGATCGGTATCAATACCGGCTCGACCGGCGCGGTGAACGCCGCGTCCTGCAAGGGCGCGTGCGGGGCCGCGTCCAGTCCGATCGATGTCGTCGTGGTCCTCGACCGAACCGGCAGCATGACCCAGAGCGATATCGACAACATGAAGAACGCCGCGCTGTCGATCCTCAGCTTCTACGACTCCTCGCAGCAGTGGGTCGGCCTCGTCGCACTCCCATACGGGCAGTCGGGGAACAAGTGCGCAGTCAACAACCCCCAGAACTACCCGGACTCCAACTATGCCGACTGGCAGGTGACGCCGCTCAGCAACAACTTCACGCGGGCCGACGGGACGCTGAACACGTCGAGCCAGATCGTGGTGGCGATCAACTGCCTCCAGCGTGCCGGGAGCCCCACGGTGAACGTGAACGGCGTCAACCGGACCGGCGACGGGCACACCAACCTGGGCGATCCCCTCGACGCCGCGCGCCAGATGCTGGCGCTGCAGGGGCGGGCGGCGGTGCCCGATGTGATCATCTTCGAGACCGACGGCCAGGCGAACCAGCCTCACGGGTACAACCCATGCAACTACCTGAACGCGAAGGCCACGGCGGCCAAGGCCGCGGGCCAGACGATCTTCACGATCGCGTACGGCCTCGACAACCCGCCCGTGCGGTGCACGTTCGACACCAGCGGGTCGTTCGCAAACGCCTACGCCACCACGAACATCGCAGCGGCGGCCTCCAACTCGACCGATGACGTGCCGGGTGGTTGCGGGCCGAACGAGAACAAGGACGGCGACAACTACTTCTGCACGCCGGGCTCCGCCGACCTGGAGCCGGTCTTCCGCCAGGTCGCGGCGGCGGCCATCGAGTCGGCGCACCTCATCAACGACAACTGATCCCTCCTGGCATCCGTGGGCCCGCGGTCGCTCCCGTAGGCTGACCGTGACCACGGTTCTCGAGGAGGCGTCCATGCACACCGACACACTGCGTTCCACGGCCCGAGCTCTCGTCGCGCCACGGAAGGGCATCCTGGCCGCGGACGAGAGCACCGGCACGATCGAGAAACGGTTCGACTCGATCGGCATCGGGTCCAGTGAGCAGACCCGGCGGGCCTACCGCGACATGCTCCTCACCACGCCGGCGCTCGGCGAGCACATCAGCGGCGTGATCCTGTTCGACGAGACGATCCGGCAGACTTCGCTGGGCGGGACGCCGTTCGCCGAGATGCTCGGCGCCGCCGGCATCATCCCGGGGATCAAGGTCGACACGGGGGCCAAGGCGCTCGCCGGATACGCCGGGGAGACGGTCACGGAGGGACTCGACGGGCTCCGTGAACGGTTGGCGGAGTACGGTGCGTTGGGAGCCCGTTTCGCCAAGTGGCGGGCAACGATCTTCTGCGGCGAGGGCCAGCCGACCGACTACGCCCTCCATGCGAACGCGCACGCCATGGCGCGCTATGCGGCGCTCTGCCAGGAAGCGGGGATCGTGCCGATCGTCGAACCCGAGGTCCTGATGGACGGCACCCACACGATCGAGGCCTGCGAGGCGGCGACCGTGCGGACGCTGCAGGCGCTCTTCGTGGAGCTCGCCGACGCGCACGTCGACGTCGCAGGTTCGCTGCTGAAGGTGAACATGGTGCTCTCCGCGAAGGACTGCCCCACGCAGGCGGGGCCGTTCGAGGTCGCGGAGGCGACGGGGCGGTGCCTCACCGCGAACGTCCCGCCCGAGGTGCCGGGCATCGTCTTCCTCTCCGGTGGTCAGTCGGACGAGGACGCCACCGCGCACCTGAACCAGATGAACCTTCTCGGGCCGCATCCGTGGGAGCTGTCGTTCTCCTACGGTCGTGCGCTGCAGTCGCCGGCGCTCAAGGCATGGGGCGGCGATCCCGCGAACGTCCCGGCCGGACAACGCGCACTCGCTCACCGGGCGCGCATGAACGGTCTCGCCAGGACCGGCGAGTACTCGGTCGAGCTGGAGGAAGCGGCGGCCTGAGCCGTTCGGCCGGCAGCTCCCTGGCGGTGGGTGCCTAGCTCATCGAGGCTGCGTCGGCGGCGCGATGGATCCGGACGTCGCCGCTCACGGTACCGACCTGCAGCTCGAGGTCCGCGGGTCCGTCCCCGGCCGAGCCGTCGGACATGTCGAGCTCGGAGACCGTCTCGCCCGAGGTCGAATGGAGGTCCAGGTACACGCGCGTCCCGCGAGCCACGCCGATCTCGACGTCCCCCGAGACCGCCTTGACCGAGCCGCGCCCGGTCTGCATGGACGCGACCGAGACATCGCCCGAGACCGTGGTGACGTCCAGGGATCCACCGACCGAGCCGACCGAGAAGTCGCCCGACGCACTGCGAGCCACGACGTCGCCGGTGACCGAACGGACGTTGGCGTCGCCCGAGGCCGAGTAGGACGTGAACCCACCTCCCGTGCTTGCGCCCGAGAGGTCTCCGCTCGCGGTCTTGATCGAGACGTCGCGATCGACGCGGTCGAACCGGCAGTCCCCCGAGCCGGTCGTGAACGTCAGCGAGCCGATCGAACCGGTCACCTCGAGATCGGCCGATCCCGTCTGGCATGTGACGTCCGTACCGACCGGCACCGTCACCTCCACGCGGAGGTCGTTCCCGTGCCAGCCGGACCGCTTGTGTTCGCGCTGGTCGACGGTCAGCCGGTGTCCGCCGGCGTGGAGCGGGTCGCAGCTGATCCGGAAGTCATCGGGGTTACGCTCGTTCCGGATCTCGAGCCGAGTCACCCTGCCGTCGCCCGATCGGATCACGATCTCTCCCGCGGGGATCCGCAGATCCAGCTCGAGGCCGTTCGGTGTCTCGAACGTCATGGCTT
>JBOGVK010000250.1:0-11967 GCA_050692375.1 Actinomycetota bacterium | reverse complement strand
CTACCGTTCCTCTACTCGGAGCTCTTCCACGAGCACGAGCTCGAGCCGCCGAAGGGCGTGTTGCTCTACGGACCGCCGGGGTGCGGCAAGACGTTGATCGCGAAGGCCGTCGCCAAGTCGCTCGCCGAGAAGGTCGCCGAGCGCAGCGGCCGCGACGACGCACGCAGCTACTTCTTGAACGTCAAGGGGCCGGAGCTGCTCAACAAGTACGTCGGCGAGACCGAGCGACAGATCCGCGAGATCTTCCAGCGCGCCAAGGAGCGTAGCGAAGAGGGGCTGCCTGTGATCGTGTTCTTCGACGAGATGGATTCGATCTTCCGCACGCGCGGGACCGGCATCTCCTCCGACGTGGAGTCGACGATCGTGCCGCAGCTGCTGTCGGAGCTCGACGGCGTGGAGACGCTCAAGAACGTGATCGTGATCGGGGCCTCGAACCGAGAGGACCTGATCGACCCGGCGATCCTGCGGCCGGGCCGTCTGGACGTGAAGATCAAGATCGAGCGCCCCGACGCGCCGCAAGCCAAGGACATCATGTCGAAGTACCTGCATCCTTCGATCCCCATCCACCCGGATGAGATCGAGCGGAGTGGCGGCGACGCGCTGGCGGCCACCGCGCGCATGATCGAGAAGACGATCGAGCACATGTACGAGCCGTCGGACCGCAACCGCTTCCTCGAGGTCACGTACGCCTCGGGGGACAAGGAGATCCTGTATTTCAAGGACTTCAACTCGGGCGCCATGGTCGAGAACATCGTCCGCCGGGCGAAGAAGGAAGCCATCAAGCGGTTCCTGTCGACCGGCGACAAGGGGGTCAAGAGCGAAGATCTCCTGGTGGCCATCCGAGATGAGTTCAAGGAGAACGAGGACCTGCCGAACACCACGAACCCGGACGATTGGGCGCGCATCTCGGGCAAGAAGGGCGAGCGGATCGTGTACGTCCGCACGTTGCTCGGCGACGACGGCGACGGCCGGCAGGTCGAACGGGTGAACGCCGGGCAGTACCTGTAAGGTTGGCCGGTGGCCATCCCCAAGGTCTTCGGGATCGAGACCGAGTACGGGATCGCGGCGGCAGGATCGCCGGACTTCAATCCCGTCTTGGCGTCTTCGATCCTCATCTCCAGCTACGCCGGTTCGCTCCGGCGGATCCGTTGGGACTACGAGCAGGAGTCGCCGCTGCGCGATGCGCGTGGGTTCGAGCCGGTCCCTGCTCGCGAGGGGACCGACGAAGACCTCGGTCTGGCGAACGTCATCTTGCCGAACGGGTCGCGGTACTACGTTGACCATGCGCATCCCGAGTACTCGACGCCGGAGTGCGTCACGACCCGCGACCTGGTGGTGCACGACAAGGCGGGTGAGCGCGTCCTCGAACGTTCGCTGGAAGAGGTGGCGCGTGAGCTGCCGAGCGGTCCGCGCCTGTCCATCTACAAGAACAACAGCGACGGCAAGGGGAACTCCTACGGGACGCACGAGAACTACCTGGTCGACCGCGCTACGGCCTTCGGCGACATCGTCCGCGACCTCACCCCGTTCTTCATCAGCCGGCAGGTCTTCTGCGGGGCGGGGAAGGTCGGCGCGGAGGCGCCGTGGGACGAGCGGGGACGTGAGGTCTATCAACTGACGCAACGCGCGGACTTCTTCGAGACCGAGGTCGGTCTCGAAACCACGTTGAAGCGGCCGATCATCAACACGCGCGACGAACCGCACGCCGATCCCGAGAAATACCGCCGGCTGCACGTCATCATCGGCGATGCGAACATGTGCGAGGTTGCGACGTTCCTGAAGATCGGAACCACCGCGATCGTGCTGAAGATGATCGAGGATCGATTCCTGCCCGACCTCTCGATCTCGAATCCGGTCGCGGCGTTGCACGAGGTCTCGCGCGACATCACCTGCACCGTCACGGTTCCATTGGAGGACGGCCGGCGCCTCTCGGCGGTTCAGCTCCAGTGGGAGTACTTCGAGCACGCGAAGAAATACGTGGAGCGCGAGGACGACACCCCGGACAATCAGGAGATCTTGAGGCGGTGGGAGGCGGTGCTGTCCGCGCTCGAAACCGAGCCCCTCACGCTGCATCGAGAGCTCGATTGGGTGGCGAAATACCGCTTGCTGGCCGCCTATCGAGAGCGTGACGGCCTGGCCTGGAACGATCCGAAGCTCCGGGCGATCGATCTCCAGTATCACGACATCCGTCGTGAGCGCGGGCTCTACTATCGCTTGGCCTCGGGCGGCAACGTCGAGAGGCTGACCACGGACGAGGAGATCGACCGGGCGGTCATGGAGCCACCGACCAACACCCGTGCGTACTTCCGCGGTCGCTGTATCGCGAAGTTCCCGGAAGCGATCGCCGCGGCGTCATGGGACTCGCTGATCGTGGACACGGGAACCGATGCGCTGCAACGGATACCGATGCGAGAGCCGCTGCGGGGAACCCGGGAACATGTGGAGGATCTGCTTCGCGAGTGCCCGGACGCGGCGTCGTTGGTTGCCCGCCTTCAGTCCTAGGTCTTTCGAGCCGAAGCTCTCGTAGGATAGGGCTGCCCCGCAGGAGGAGACCGAGATGCCGCAGGAGCAAGAACAGAAGCGCACCCAACGCAAGGGTGGCGGCGCGGACAAGAAGACCGATGCCGACGCCGGCCAGGTCAACGCGTCCTCCAAGGCCTCGGAGCTCAAGGATGAGATGGACGGCATCCTCGACGAGATCGACTCCGTGCTCGAGGAGAACGCCGAGGAGTTCGTGAAGAGCTACGTCCAGAAGGGCGGGGAGTGACGGACCGGATCGACCCGCCGGTCTCGGGACCGTCGTTCGGCGCCAACCCGAGCTTCGTCGACCTTCTTCACAACGCGCGTTCCGACGGCTCGGGATCGACGTCCTCGCGAGTCGTGTCCACGACCGACCTGCCGGTGCCTCACGGCACCACCGTATTGGGACTGAAGTACGCGGACGGCGTCATCATGGCGGGGGACCGCCGAGCCACCTCCGGGTACACGGTCGCGGACGCGAAGATGCGGAAGGTGTTCGCGGCAGACGACTATTCCGCGATCGCCATCGCGGGCGCGGCGGGACAGGCGATCGAGATGGTCAAGCTCTTCCAGCTGGAGCTGGAGCACTACGAGAAGATCACGGGAGACCGTTTGTCGCTCGAAGGCAAAGCGAATCGTCTGGCCCAGATGATCCGCTCGAACTTCCCGCTCGCGATGCAGGGTCTGGTCGTCGTGCCGTTGTTCGGTGGGTTCGACCATGGCCGGAGCGAGGGTCGCATCTTCTACTACGACGCGACCGGAGGCCGGTGGGAGGAAGACGACTTCCAGACGACCGGCTCCGGCGGGCCCTCGGCGAAGAACTCGCTGAAGAAGCGCTGGCGAGCGGGCCTCACCAGGAACGAAGCGTTGCGTGTGGCCGTCGAGGCGTTGATGGACGCGGCCGAGGATGACGTCGCGACCGGCGGGCCCGACCCCACGCGGAAGATCTTCCCGAACGCGGTCGCGGTGACCGTTTCGGGCGCGGAAGACGTGCCGGAAGACGAGGTCGCGGCCGCCGTGGCCGCGGTGGTGGAGGAGCGGTCCTAGATGTCCTTCATGCCGTACGTCTCCCCGGATCAGATGATGAAGGACCGGTCGGAGTACGCCCCCAAGGGGATCGCGCGTGGCCGATCGGTGATCGGCATGGAGTCTGTGGACGGACTGGTGTTCGTGGCGGAGAACCCCTCGTCGACCCTGCACAAGATCAGCGAGATCTACGACCGGATCGCGTTCGCGGGGGTCGGCAAGTACAGCGAATTCGAGGACCTGCGGATCGCGGGCATCCGCCACGCAGATCTTCGAGGGTATTCGTACGGGCGTGAGGACGTGAAGGCGCGCGATCTGGCCAACGCCTATTCGCAGTCACTCTCCACGATCTTCACCCAGCAGATGAAGCCGTACGAGGTCGAGATCCTGGTCGGGGAGGTCGACGGCGACCTGTCGGGGACGACGCTCTACCACGTGCTGTTCGACGGGAGCGTCACCGATGAGCATGGGTTCATCGCGATCGGCGGACACGCAGAAGACCTCACGGAGGCGCTCAAGCAGGAGTTCCAGGGCGGCTGGGACCTCGCGACCGCGGTGCGCGCGGGTGTGAAGGTACTCGGTGCCCCGGATCAGCGCGAGATCGAATCGGGCGACATCGAGGCCGGGGTGTTGGATCGGACCCGGACACATCGGCGGAAGTTCCGCCGTCTCGACGACGCCGAGGTCACCCAGATCCTCGCCGGCTAGGGATCCGCAGACCGGCAACCCGCTGGCCGGAGCCCGCTTCCCAGCCGATCTACCCGGTGGGCCTAGACTCCTCGCATGGAGCGGCGGATCTTCGGGCTCGAGAACGAATACGGTGTCACGTGCACGTTCCGTGGACAGCGGAGGCTGTCACCCGACGAGGTCGCCCGCTACCTGTTCCGTCGCGTCGTGCATTGGGGCCGCTCGTCGAACGTGTTCCTGGAGAACGGCGCTCGGCTGTACCTCGACGTCGGCTCGCACCCGGAGTACGCCACACCGGAATGTGACGACGTACGCGAGCTGGTCGGGCACGACAAAGCGGGTGAGCGGATCCTGGAGGGCCTGCTGGGCGCGGCGGAGATGCGGCTGCACGAAGAGGGCATCAGCGGCCAGGTGTACCTGTTCAAGAACAACACCGACTCGGCGGGCAACTCCTACGGATGTCACGAGAACTATCTGGTCGCGCGGCATGGTGAGTTCGCGCGCATGGCCGATGTCCTGATCCCGTTCTTCGTCACGCGGCAGATCTACTGCGGAGCGGGGAAGGTCCTGCACGGCCCGCGCGGTGCGCAGTTCTGCATCTCGCAACGGGCCGAGCACATCTGGGAGGGCGTCTCGAGCGCGACCACTCGTTCGCGACCGATCATCAACACGCGCGATGAACCCCACGCCGATGCGGAGCGGTTCCGCCGTCTGCACGTGATCGTGGGTGACTCCAACATGAGCGAGTGGACGACGTTCATGAAGGTCGGCATCACCGACCTGGTGCTCCGGATGATCGAGGCCAACACCGTGATGCGCGACCTGACGCTCGAGAATCCGATCCGCGCGATCCGCGAGATCAGCCACGACACGACCTGCACGCGCAACGTGAAGCTCGCGAACGGCCGCGAGTTGACCGCGATCGAGATGCAGACCGAGTACTACGAGAAGACCGCGCGCTTCCTGGAGCGGCGCGGCGCCGACGAGGTGTCGAAGACCCTCTTGGAGGAGTGGCGACTCGCGCTCGAGGCCCTCTCGGAGGGCGACCCAGAACGACTGGGGCGCAAGGTGGATTGGGTGACCAAGCGTCTGATGATCGAGCGCTATCAGGCCAAGCACGACCTGCCGCTCGCGTCGCCGCGCGTCGCCCTGCTCGACCTCGCGTACCACGACGTGAACCGCAGTCGTGGTCTCTACTATCTGCTCGAGAAGGGCAATAGGGTCGAACGCGTGTGCACGGACCGGGAGATCAATCGTGCCATGCGCGAGCCGCCGCAGACCACGAGGGCGAAGCTTCGGGGAGACTTCATCCGGCAGGCCAAGGCGAAACGTCGCGACTACACGGTGGACTGGGTTCACCTGAAGTTGAACGATCAGGCGCAGCGGACCGTGCTCTGCAAAGACCCGTTCCGCAGCGTCGACGAGCGCGTCGAACAGCTGATCGCGCACATGTGATGTCTGAGCCCCATGTCCCTGCGCGGCCGGATCCGGCCGAACCCTCCGACACGTCGGGTCGCGCTCTGGTGTGGACGACTGTGGGAGTGAACGCGTTGCTCGGTCTGTTCGCGTTGGCCGGGTGGTTCGACCGTCCACACTCCTGTCCGGGCGGGTGCTCGTGGCGACCCGCGGGTGGGATGCTCTGGGTCGTCCTGACGATCCTGGATGTCGGGCTCGTGCTGGTCTGGGCAGGAGTCGGATACGTGCATCTCATGACCTTCGGCGAACGGATCGGGCGCCGGATCGCGGACAAGCGCGACGGCGGATCCGACGGTCTCTAAGGCTCGCGAGCGGCCTGCCACCGGCGGTTGCCCGCGGCCATCCTTCCCGCCAGCACGCCCGCGGCCCCGGCGGCGAGGAAGAAGGCCGGATCCTCGCCCACGCCCCGGCCCATCGAGCGGATCTCGACCCCCCGAGCAACGAGCTCGTCGAGGGCTGGCTGGCCGTCGACCTCCACCAGCTGGTGCCGGTCCTCGAGGTGCGCGGACCCGAGCGCGTTCCAGACGGCTTCACGCTGCTCGTCGTTCTCCAGGACCGGGACCGGGACGTCGGTCTGCACCAGACAGACGTCACGCAGGATCGTGAGCGAGTGGTGCGACACCCCCCGGTGACGCTCCCGCGCGTCGGCGAAGCTGACCCGGAGAGCCGGGATCGGTCGCCCTCCAAGGCTGGTCGCCGCGTTCAGTGCGTTCCCGCTGCCGAGCGCGCTGACGCCCCACTTGGTCTCGGTGCCCAGGTTGCCGGGCCCGTCGGCCACCACGATCACGTCGGCGCCGAGCACCTCCTTGGCAGCGAGCATCCCGGTCCACACGGTGATCGCCTCGAGCTCGCCGCCGAACGCTTGCCCACAGCTGATCCAACCGTCGAGCAGCCCCGCCCCGCGAAGATCGAATACCAGCTTGGAGAACGTGCCCGATAGGGCGGCGCCGTCGGTCATCACGTAGACGACGGTCGCGTGACCCGAACGTTTGGCCCCCGCCGCGATCGGACCGATCATCGAATGCAGCGGCGCGCAGACGACCGGGATCTGCTCCAAACCCCGCGAGCTCTCCAGGGCATCACGATGGGTGTCCTCGACGCTCGCGACCGCCGTCTGCACCGGGGTGTATCGCGCCTTCATCGTGCGGCCGGGAGCTTCATCCCCCGCGTCGGCGCCCTCGACGGCGATCACGAAGTGGACGCCGCCCGTCCCCAAGCCGAGGGCGACCGCCGTGGTGTTCACGATCACGACATCGCCGACCGTGACGGGACCGCAGAGATCGGGATAGGCGATCGCGACGGCACGCTCGCCATCGACGTCGACCTCGACCTCATGCGCGCCGGGCCGCGCGTCACCGAGCGCGGTCACGATCCCGCGCCGCAGGCGGATCAGGAGACGCTCCTTTCGGCTCGCACGGCCCCGATATGATGCCGCACGATGGCGGGGGAGGACCGGATGGCGCCGCTCGAACGGCTGTTGAACCTGGTGGGGCTGCTCCTGGAGACACGCACGCCGCTCACGTTCGAGCAGATCCGTCAGACCCTGGAGCCCTACGGGCAGGAGAAGGTCGACAGCGCCAAGCGCATGTTCGAACGCGACAAGGACATCCTGCGTGACTACGGTGTGCCCCTCGAGCTCGTCGACACGGACGCGTGGGGGACCGAGCAGGGATACGTGATCCCGAAGGAGAAGTACTACCTGCCCGAGATCTCGTTCTCCCCAGAGGAGCTCGGAGCGCTCCTCGTTGCGGCACAAGGCGTTCAGAACGATACGCCGGCCGAGGAAGCCGTCCGCAAGCTGATGGTCGGCGTGGAGGGGGGCGTTCTGGCCGGCCTGGCGGGGGGACCCCTCGCATCCGGCTCGGACGCTCGGGGCTCGCTCGTGATGGAGGTCGCGGCCGCCGCCCAAGTCCATCGACGCGTTCGCTTCGGCTATCGGACCTCGCAGGGCAATGCGTCAGATCGAGACGTGGATGTGTATACGGCGCTCTTCCGGACGGGTCACTGGTACCTCGTCGGCTTCGACCACGAGCGCGATGAAGCTCGGTCCTTCCGGCTCTCCCGGTTCACGACCGATCTGACCGACGTGGGCGAGGGAGGCGAGCCGCCCGACGGCTTCCGAGCGGCCGATCTGGTGCAGGCGGGACCATGGGTGGCCTCGGGAGAAGAACGCGCGACGATCGCCCTCTCTCCGGAGGTCGCGTGGTGGGCCACGAGCTCCCTCGTCGGCGCCGAGCCGATCCGCACACGTGACGATGGCTGGGTCGAGGTGAGCCTGCCCGTCGCCGATGAGCGTGAGTTGGCACCGCTGATCCTCCAGCTCGGTCCGGATGCCGTCGTCGTGGCGCCCTCGACGCTTCGAGACGAGGTCGTCGCCCGCCTGGAGGCGCTCGTTGGCTGAAGCCACGCGCAAGGCGCCGAAGACCTCCGAACGGCTCGGCCGGATGCTCGCGATCGTTCCCTACCTGGTCCAGCATCCGGGGAGCGAGCTCGCCGAGGTGGCGGGCCTCTTCGATGTGCCGGTCGATCAGCTGCGCCGCGATCTCGATCTGCTCTTCATGTCCGGTCTGCCGCCCTACGGTCCAGGGGATCTCATCGAGGTCGATGTCGACGAGGACGACCGCATCTGGATCTCGATGGCCGCGCACTTCTCTCGTCCGCTGCAATTGACGAGGAGCGAAGCGCTCGCGCTCTACCTGCGCGGCACCGAGCTGCTCGGCATCCCGGGTCTGCCCGAAGCGCCTGCGCTCGCGTCGGCCATGGCCACGCTCCGCGCATCGCTCGGACCGGAGACACTCGGTGATGCCCGACGGATCGAGATGGCAGAAGCCGACGGCCCGGTCGAGAACCTCGAACCCATCCGTCGAGCCGCCCGCGAACGGGAACGCGTGCAGATCTCGTACTTCGGCCACTCGTCGGGCGAGTGGACCACACGTGAGATCGATCCCGAGGTCGTGTTCACCGCGCTTGGCCACTGGTACGTGGCGGCCTGGGATGCGGGTGTCGACGAGGAACGGCTGTTCCGTGTCGAGCGCATCCGAGAGGTGAAACCGACGGGGGAGCGGTTCGCCCCGCGCGGGCTCGAGGGGGCGGGACGGTCCCTCTACACGCCGACGGAAGCAGACGTCGCGGTCCGGCTCAGGCTGGCCCCTGCGGCGCGGTGGATCGGTGAGTACTACGCCACGACGGCGGAGACCGAGAACCAGGACGGGTCCCTCGATGTCACCCTTCCGGCGCGTTCGCTCGGATGGATCGCCAAGTTGCTGCTCCGGGTGGGCTCCGACGCCACCGTGATAGAGCCTTCCGAGCTGATGGCAGAGGTGTCGGCCCTGGCCAGACGGACACTCGACCGATATGGGGAATAACCAGTCCTGATGGGCTAGCCCCGTTCGGGGGACAGCGGCTCAAGCCGAGTGCCCTCACCGCCGATGCCTCGGGGTGAGATGACCACCATCCGAACGACTTGCCCCCGCTGCGGCGAGGTGGACATGGGCCCCGAGGCCATCCTCCTGTCCGTTCGTGACGACGGGCGGGAAGGCAGCTACCGGTTCACCTGCCCGGGATGCGCCGACGACGTCGAGAAGCGCGCCGACCGGAAGATCGTCGCCCTCCTCGTTTCGGCCGGTGTGGACATCGCTCAGCCTGATCGCGACGCCACGCAGGCGGCCATGCTCTTCGATGACGAGGACGGTCAGCGCTCGATCCCGTCGGGACCGGCGTTCTCGATCGACGACGTCATCGAGTTCCACTTCCTGCTTCAAGACGACCGATACATCCAGGACTTCTTCGCAAGCAGCGACGGCGTCTGACGCCCCCGTTCCACCTCCAGGACGCTCCCGTCTCGCCTGACACGCTCGTGTAGCATCGCCGCGTGGCATCCTGGCTGGTCGTGTGGTTCGTCGTGGGGATCGTGTCGACCCTGGCCATCCTCGCCTGCCTCATCGGCCTGGTGCGTCACGTGTTGATCCTGGGGCGAACCGTGAAACAGCTCCAGGAGGAGCTGCAGCCCATCACGGACGACCTCGCGCAGGAAGGGCAACGAGCCGGCGAACACCTGGCGGCGATCGGTGATCGACGGCGGCGCGGATCGTCTTCCGGGGCCGCTTCCCAGACCCCAGGGTAGAATCGCGTGGGGCGCTGTCCCCATACGCCACATGCTGAACATCGGTCCTCAGGAGCTCATCGTCGTCCTCATCATCGCTCTCGTGGTGGTGGGTCCCAACCGCTTGCCAGAGCTCGGGCGGTCCATCGGAAGGGCGCTCCGGGAGTTCCGCAAGATCCAGGACGACGTGAAGGACACCATCAAGTTCGATCTCAACGCAGACCCCGAGCCGTACGTAGCGCCGCGAGGGAAGTCGCCAACCGTCTCCCCTGACACCCCCGCGGTCGCGACCGAGGCGTCGAACGGAGACCCGGCCACGGTCGCGCCGGTCGAACCCAACCTCGACGTTCCGCCTCGGGCGGCCGAGTAGCCCACACGCCCCTTCCCATGCGCGTCTTCCCCAAGATCCGACGGCGTGACCCCGAGGAACGCACCGGGACGATGACGCTCATGCAGCACCTGCAGGAGCTCCGTCAGCGCCTGATCGTATGCATCTACGCGGTCACCGGTGGCGCGGTGGTCGGGTGGTTCCTTTACGGCTCGGTCGTGAATCTCCTCCTCCATCCGTACTGCAACTACTGGAAGACGATCGACCCGAAGCTGCGCACGACCGACAGCTGCGCGCTCTTCTACACAGGGCCGCTCGAAGGGATGGTCGTGAAGCTGAAGGTCGTCGTGTTCATCGGATTGCTCGTTGCATTGCCGGTACTCCTGTACCAACTCTGGATGTTCATCGTTCCCGGATTGACCAGCAAGGAACGCAAGATGGCGATCCCCTTCGTCGCCTCATCGGTCCTGCTGTTCGCCTTGGGAGCGCTCTTCGCCTATGTAACGCTCCCGAAAGGGTTGAGCTTCCTGCTCGGGTTCGCAGGGTCCAACTTCGTGCCGATCCTTACGGGCGACAAGTTCATCACGTTCGTCATCTTGGTGGCGGTCGCGTTCGGGGTTGCCTTCGAATTCCCGGTCCTGTTGGTCTTCCTGGAGCTCGTGGGCGTCCTGTCGACGGCGAAGCTCCGGAAGTGGCGCCGGTTCTCGATCCTCGGCATCGCGATCTTCGCCGCGATCATCACGCCGTCTTCCGATCCCTACACGATGCTCGCGATGACCATCCCGATGTGTCTGTTCTATGAGGCCGCTATCATCATCGGTCGCCTGATGAAGAAGTAGCCGGAAGAGCAGAGGAGTCGATGGCGATCAAGGGGAAGGGCAAGACCAGGGGCCGCCAGCCTGCGCGCGCACCTCGTCGTGCGCCGGTCGAGGTGAAGGCGCCGCTCTTCCTCCGGCGTGGGGTGCAGCTTTCGGTGGCGCTGATCGCGGGGTTCCTCGTGATGATGCTGCTCGTGTGGGTGACGAACGGTCTTCGACAGCAGCGCGCGGACAAGAAGACGAAGACGGAAGCGTCCCAAGGCCGAGCCGCCGGAGAGAAGTGGAAGAGCACGATGGAAGGCGCGCTCGGGACGCTCGGCACGATCTCGCCGGGAACAGCTCCGGTGTTGCTGACTCCGATCGGCACCATGATCACCGCCCTGCAGAAGGGCGACGTGCCCAAGGGTGCGGCGACGACGCTCCAGACGGCGCAGGATCAAGCGAAGGCGGCGGCGGATCCTCTCGATGCCTACAAGCTCGTGGATCAGATCAGCGGCAAGGGCATGAGCGAGGGGCAGGTGGATTGGTTCCTCAACTCGCAGAAGCGGATCGTCCAGGCGCTCGAGCTCTACCGCGAGTCCGCCGCCACCGCGGCTTTGGCGATCGACGCGACGGGTGGGCAGCGCACGGCGATCGCGGCTCGAGCGCTCGACATCAAGGCGACGGCCGACGCGCTCCTCAAGGACGGCTGGAGCGACTACCAGAACGCGCTGGCGTCGGTTGGCATCGTCCAGACGCCAACCTTGACCGGTCTGCCCGGCGTGACGGGCGCCGGCGCCCCGACGGGCTAGGGAGACGCCGGCATGGCCCTCGCCGGGATCGTCGTGGTGGCCAACCCGTCGGCGGGTGACGGCAAGGCAGGCCGACTGATCGGGCGGGTCGCGAAGATCTTGAGCGAGATCGGTATCGATCACGAGATCCGCGTGTCGGGCTCGGCCGCGGAGATGGAGCAGCTCGCGCGCGAGGCCGCTCAGCAAGGCGCCGCGATCGTCGCCGCCCTCGGCGGCGAC